>CASFUZ010000011.1 GCA_949298065.1 uncultured Pseudomonadota bacterium
CGGAGCTATTGAGTTGCCGGAAGGAACGGAAATGGTAATGCCTGGCGATAACATTCGTATGACAGCCAAATTGATTCACCCGGTAGCAATGAACGAAGGATTGCGTTTTGCTATTCGTGAAGGTGGTCGTACGGTAGGTGCCGGCGTTGTATCAAAGATTTTGAAGTAATCTGAGATATAAACCAGAGTAAAGTTAAAAGAGGTTTCCAAAATCGGAAACCTCTTTTTTGTATTAAGACTCTTCTTGACTCTTGTTAATAATCTGTTAACCTATAATTGGTTTTTGATTAAATATGCAGAATTTTAATGTGTAAGTGTAGAAGTTCAAATACAAATTGTACAGAAAAATGCTTAAAAGAAGCATTACTTTAGCGGCCTCTAAATTTAGAGGCCGCTTTGCTTTTGATAAAGGCAGAAAATGAGTGATAAAAAAATAGCAAAAATATATTATGAGTCTCATGTTTTCTTAACTCAAACAGGTGAGTTGTATGGATATGTTATTGGAAATGACGGTAAGCCTAAATGTGGTAAGTTGAATGCGCAGCAGAAAATTGCATTTTGGAGAGAACGTACTTCATATTATGACAAGCAGACATTTATCTCTTGGCATCCTGTTGCAAATAATTGTGAAATGGGTATGGAAGTAAGCCGTTTGCAGGAACAAAGGTGTTAGGAAATTTTATCTAATATGTCAGATAACGATTTGTGGTTATCAGGTTTGTGCTGTTTTTCTAATAGAGGTTTTGACAGCTCATGTAGGTAAACCAAAGAAAAAAGGCGAATGGATGGAGTTAAGCCGAGTTTAGGATCTTTGCGACTTTCTATCATCTCAAGAAGCATTTTGCGGTTTATTTTTTCTCTTTTGCAAATATCTTTTAGCGCATCCCATTCGTTTTTGCATAAACGCATTGTTGTTTTGCGTTGATGAATGGTTATTACTCTGCTACTTAATTCGGTCATTCTCTTATACTTCTGTGTTTCTTGATTCATTAGCTTCTACTAATAACATATACAAAAGCAAATATCTTTGCAATCAAAAATATGTGATTATCAATAATAACTCTTTTTAATATATAACCAGTTATATGGTGCGGTTTTGCTGATTTAAAAATTTTGTCAACCAGACTCAAACAGAGTCTGGAAAAGCGATTCAGCGCGATAAAAAAATGAAAAAATATGCTTTTTTTGCTTGCATATTAGACTCAGTTATGTTACAAGGTGCTCACGATAATTGTTTTGGGCTAGGAATCTGCCCAGCGATGAAAATATAAAACATACCGCAGCACCTATACTTTTGTATGTGCTGCAGAGTTTAACATTTAGATGGCAAGTTTAGCTTTCATGCTGGATTTTGCCGTCTAGTTATAGGAAAAGTATTAAAAATGATGGATACACAAAATATCAGAATTCGCCTTAAGGCTTTTGACCACCGTTTGTTGGATTTGTCTACAAAAGAAATCGTTCATACGGCCAAAAGAACAGGGGCTAATGTTAGAGGACCTATTCCTCTTCCCACAAGAATCGAGAAGTTTACGGTAAACCGTTCTCCGCACGTTGATAAGAAATCTCGTGAGCAGTTTGAAATCCGTACTCATAAGAGACTTCTTGATATCGTTGATCCCACACCGCAGACCGTTGATGCTTTGATGAAGTTGGATTTGGCTGCCGGTGTTAATGTAGAGATTAAACTCTAATTTTTAATAATAACAATGTTGGCAGTTTGAAATATGAGCTGTCAACCAATTGAAAAGGAAATAAATAAAATGCGTACAGGTCTAATTGCAAAGAAACTTGGTATGTCTCGCATTTTTGAAGCAGACGGAACACATATTCCGGTTACTGTTTTGAGCGTTGACGGATTGCAAGTTGTTGCTGTTAAAACGCAAGAAAAAGATGGATACAATGCCGTACAACTCGGTACGGGTGCTGTTAAAGCAAAGAATGTATCTAAGCCGTTAAAAGGACATTTTGCTAAAGCTAATGTTGAACCGAAGCAGAAACTGGGCGAATTCAGAGTTTCTGAAGATTGCTTGTTGTCTGTCGGTAATGAATTGTCTGTAGAACACTTTGTTCCCGGTCAGTATGTTGATGTTTGCGCAACATCTATCGGTAAAGGTTTCGCCGGTGTTATGAAGCGTCATAACTTTGCCGGTTTGGAAGCTACTCACGGTGTTTCTATTTCTCACCGTTCTCATGGTTCTACAGGTCAAAGACAAGATCCCGGTAAAGTATTTAAGGGTAAGAAAATGGCCGGACATATGGGTGATGAGCGCGTAACCGTTCAAAACCTGAAGGTTGTTGCAGTTGATGCTGCTAAAGGCTTGTTGATGGTTAAAGGTGGCGTTCCGGGTTGTGAAAACGCTTGGGTTCGTGTTACCGATGCCATTAAAAAGGCTGGTAACGTTACCTTGCCGATGCCTGCCGGCTTGAAGAAAGTTGATGAACCTGTTGCAGTTAAAGCGGAAGCTGAAGCTCCTGCTGATAATGCATAAGCTATAAGGATTGAAAATTATGAAACAGGACATCTTAAGTTTAGTAGATAACAAAAATGTTGGCACAATTGAGCTCAACGAATCGATTTTCGGTTTGGAAGTTCGCGCCGATATTTTACACCGTGTTGTAAACTGGCAGTTGGCCAGATTGCAGACTGGTAACCACAAGACCAAAGGCCGCTCTGAGGTTGCTTTGACACCTGCAAAACCGTTTAAGCAAAAAGGAAGCGGTAATGCTCGTCAGGGTTCTCGCAAGGGTACTCAGTTCCGTAAGGGTGGTATCGTATTTGGTCCGGTTGTTCGTGATCAGTCTCATGATTTGACCAAGAAGTTCAGAAAACTCGGTTTGAAGACCGCTCTTTCAGCTAAGGCTAAAGAGGGCAACCTTGTTATTGTTGACGAAGCAAAATTGTCAGCCCCCAAGACAAAAGATTTGAAAACCAAATTGGATGCTTGCGGTTTGAAAAATTGCTTGTTCATTGACGGCAAGGAAGTTGATGTCAACTTTGCGTTGGCCAGCCGTAATCTTGAAGGCGTTGACGTTCTTCCGACAATCGGTGCCAATGTTTATGACATCTTGAGAAAGGACAAACTGGTATTGACTAAAGATGCAGTTGCTTGCTTGGAGGAGAGATTGAAATGGTAAAATCTAACAAATCAAACAAAGTTTCTGCAAAAATGTATGATACCTTGGTTCGTCCGGTAATTACCGAAAAATCTATGCTGTCTTCTGAAAACGGCAAAGTAACTTTCTTGGTTCCTTTGTCTGCTACCAAAGATGAAGTTAAGGCAGCCGTTGAAACTATTTTCAACGTTAAGGTAAATAAGGTAAATACTATTCGTCAGTTCGGTAAGGAAAAACGCTTCAGAGGTTATATCGGACAGCGCTCCGATTTCAAGAAGGCAGTTGTTACACTTGCCGAGGGTCAAAATATTGATGTTACAACAGGAATATAGGACATGGCTTTAAAAAACTATAAGCCCACATCTCCGGGACTTCGTCAGCTGGTTATTGTTGACAGAAGCGAACTCTATAAGGGAGCTCCCGAGAAGTCTTTGACTATCGGTCTTACCAAAACCGGTGGGCGTGATAATTTCGGACACGTTACAAGTCGTAAAATCGGTGGCGGCCATAAGCGCAAGCTCCGTATTATTGACTTCAAACGTAATAAATTCGGTTGCGAGGCAACAGTTGAGAGAATCGAGTATGATCCTAACCGTTCTTCTTTCATCGCTTTGATTAGTTATGAAGATGGCGAGAAGGCTTATATCTTGGCTCCTCAAAGATTGAAAGCCGGCGATAAAGTTATTTCTGCAGAAAAAGCAGATATTAAGCCGGGTAATGCTATGCCTTTGAAGAATATGCCGGTTGGTACAATTATTCACAATGTTGAACTTAAGGCTGGTAAGGGCGGACAGTTGGTTCGTTCTGCCGGTTGTTATGCTCAGGTTGTTGGTAAAGATGCCGGTTATGCCCAATTGAAGCTCAGCTCCGGCGAGTTGAGAGTTGTTCGTGAAGAGTGCTTAGCTACTGTCGGCGCTGTTTCTAATCCGGACAATCAGAACAGATCTCTCGGTAAGGCAGGTCGTTCTCGTTGGCTCGGTATCAGACCGGTAAGCCGCGGTGTTGCTATGAACCCTGTAGATCACCCGCATGGTGGTGGTGAAGGCCGCACTTCCGGTGGTCGTCATCCGGTTACTCCTTGGGGTAAACCTACTAAGGGTGCTAAGACTCGTTCTAACAAGAAGACAGATCGCTTTATTATGCGTTCTCGTCATGAAAACAAAAAGAAATAAGGAGATAAGCTAATGACACGTTCCGTATGGAAAGGACCTTTTGTTGACGGCTATCTTCTGAAGAAAGCTGATGCAGCCAGAGCTTCGGGTCGTAATGAAGTTATTAAAATCTGGTCTCGTCGTTCAACAATGTTGCCGCAGTTTGTCGGCTTGACATTCGGTGTTCACAACGGACATAAATTTATTCCGGTTTTGGTTACCGAAGATATGGTTGGACACAAGTTTGGTGAGTTTGCTCCGAGCCGTACATTCTATGGTCACGCTGCAGACAAAAAGGCTAAGAGAGGTTAATTATGGGAAAATCTAAAGATACAAGAAGAGTTGAAGCCAATCAGGCTATGGCTGTTTGCCACTCTATCCGTACCAGCCCGCGTAAACTGAACTTAGTTGCTCAGACTATTCGTGGCTTGAATGCTGAAAAAGCTATTGCCGAACTCAGCTTCTCCAAGAAGAGAATCGCTAAAGTTGTTTTGGCTGTTTTGCAGTCTGCTATTGCTAATGCCGAAAACAACCACCAGTTAAACATCGACAAATTATTCGTTAGCGAAGCTTTTGTCGGTAAAGGTTTAGTTATGAAACGTATGCACGCACGCGGTCGCGGTCGTGGAGCTCGGGTTTTGAAGCCCTTCTCCAACCTGACTGTTGTCGTCACCGAGCGTGGGGAGTAAGTTAATGGGACAGAAAGTAAATCCTACAGGTCTTCGTTTAGGCGTTAACCGCACATGGGATTCCCGTTGGTATGCAGATGATAAGTTCACTGACTACCTCCACGAGGACTTGAAAATTAAAGAATTCTTGAAGGATAAATTGGCTCAGGCCGGTATTAGCAGAATCGTTATTGAACGTCCTGCTAAAAAGGCTAGAGTTACCATTCATTCTGCAAGACCGGGTGTTGTTATCGGTAAGAAGGGTCAGGATATTGAGCTCTTGAGAAAAGAGATTCAGAAGATGACTGATTCTGAAGTACAGTTGAACATTCTGGAAGTCAGAAAACCTGAGTTAGACGCACAGCTCGTTGCTGATTCTGTTGCACAACAATTGGAACGCCGTGTTGCTTTCCGTCGTGCCATGAAGCGCGTTATGCAGTCTGCTCTTCGTTTAGGTGCAGAAGGTATTAAGGTTAGCTGCTCGGGTCGTCTCGGCGGTGCTGAAATCGCTAGAACCGAGTATTATCGTGAAGGTCGTGTGCCTTTGCACACCCTGCGTGCTGACATTGATTATGCTACCTCTACGGCTCACACAACTTATGGTGCCTGCGGCGTTAAAGTTTGGATTTATAAGGGCGAAATTATGGCTCATGATCCGATGGCTCAGGACAAGAAGTTGGCTGAACAGAAATAATTATTTGAGGTTAGAATAAGATGTTAAGTCCTAAAAGATTAAAGTTCCGCAAGATGCACAAAGGCCGTATTCACGGCTTGACAAAAGGCGGTGCTGAATTGAGTTTTGGTTCATATGGATTAAAAGCTCTTACTCCGGATCGTATTACGGCTCGTCAGATTGAGGCTGCTCGTCGTGCGATTACTCGTGAAATGAAAAGAGCCGGAAGATTATGGATCAGAATTTTCCCGGATGTTCCTGTATCTGATAAACCTGCCGAAGTTCGTATGGGTAAAGGTAAAGGTTCTATTGAATATTGGTGCGCAAGAGTGCACCCGGGTCGCATTATGTTTGAGGCTGACGGAATCGATGAAGAGACCGCTCGTGCCGCATTTGCTCTCGGTGCAGCCAAACTGCCGATTAAGACAAAGTTTGTTAAGCGCCTTAATTCCGATAAGGGAGAAGCATAATGGTAAAAACTAAAGATTTGCGTGCGATGACGATTGATGAATTGGAAGCTAAGTTGCTTGAAAATAAAAAAGAGCAATTTAACTTAAGAATTCAACAATCTACTGGACAATTATCTAATACTGCGGTAATAAGAAAAGTCCGTCGTGAAATTGCAAAAATCAACACGCTCATTGCCGAGCGCAAGAAGAATAACTAGGAGACTGAAATATGCCTAAAAGAATTCTTCAAGGTGTTGTTGTTAGTGATAAGCAGGATAAAACTGTCGTGGTCAGCGTAGAGCGTCAGGTTATGCATCCTGTTTACAAAAAGTTCGTTAAGAGAAGCAAAAAATATGCGGCTCATGATGAAAATAACCAGTTCAAAGTCGGGGATATCGTCCGGATTGAAGAATCCAGACCTTATTCCAAGACTAAGTGTTGGACTGTAATCGTTGATAACGCCTAGAAAAGAAGGAAGTAAAAAATGATACAGATGCAAACCAACCTGGATGTCGCAGATAATTCAGGCGCACGTCAGGTGCAGTGCATTAAGGTTCTTGGCGGGTCCAAGAGAATGCATGCTTCTGTGGGTGATGTTATTGTCGTTTCCATCAAAGACGCTATGCCGAAAGGCCGCGTTAAGAAGGGCGATGTTCATAAAGCTGTAATTGTTCGCACAGCCAGCGATATCAGACGCAAAGACGGATCCGTTATCCGCTTTGATTCTAACGCTGCAGTTCTGATTAATAAGGACGGCGAGCCGATTGGTACTCGTATCTTCGGCCCCGTTACCAGAGAATTGCGTGCGAAGAAGTTTATGAAAATTATTTCATTAGCACCGGAGGTATTGTAATGAGCCTTAAACTTAAGATTAAAAAAGGTGACAAGGTTATTGTTTTGTCCGGCGAGGACAAAGGCAAGACCGGTGAGGTCGTGAAAGCCATGCCGAAAGAGGGTAAAGTGGTTGTTCAAGGTATTAACTTGGTTAAAAGACATACCAAGCCCAGCCAAACTACTCCAGGCGGTATTGTTACCAAAGAAGCTCCGATCCATGTTTCCAACGTAGCTATTGTTGCCAGCGATGGTAAAGCTACCAAGGTCGGATATCAGGAAAAGGACGGCAAGAAAGTTCGCGTAGCTCGTCGTTCCGGTGAAGTAATCGATAAATAAGAGGGAAAATCTTATGACAAATTTTGAAAAACTTTATAATGAAGTCATTAAGAAATCTCTGGTGGAAAAATTCGGTTACAAGAACCCACACGAGATTCCGAAGTTGACTAAAATTGTTCTGAATATGGGCGTTGCTGACGCTATTACAGACAAGAAAAAACTGAACAATGCAGTTGAAGAAATGGCTTTGATTGCCGGCCAGAAACCATTGGTTACTAAGGCTCGCAAGTCTATTGCTACCTTCAAACTGAGAGAAGGTATGCCGATTGGATGCAAAGTTACTCTGCGTTCTGACAGAATGTATGAGTTCTTGGAGCGTTTGATTAACATGGCTCTGCCGCGTATCCGTGACTTTCATGGTATTACAGGTAAGAACTTTGATGGTAAAGGCAACTTCGCTTTTGGTATTAAAGAACAGATTATCTTCCCCGAAATCAACTATGAAAAAGTTGAGAATGTTCGCGGTATGGATATCGTTATCTGCACAACGGCAAAATCCGATGAAGAAGCTAAAGTGCTTCTTGACGGTTTTAATATGCCCTACAAGAAATAAGCGGAGATTTTACTATGGCTAAAACAAGTTCAGTATTCAGAAACTTGAAAAGAGTTAAAATGGCGCAGAAATTTAATAACCGCCGTTCTAAGCTCAAAGAGATTGTAATGGATAAAAATGCGTCTCCTGAGGAGCGTTTCCAGGCAACTCTGAAATTGGCAGAATTACCCCGTAACTCAGCTAAAAACCGGATTAGAAACCGTTGCAAAGTTACCGGTCGTTCTCGCAGTTATTACAGGAAGTTCGGCTTGAGCCGTGTTGAGTTGAGAGACTTGGCAAGCTTCGGTGAAATTCCTGGTTTGGTAAAATCAAGCTGGTAGGGAGATTTAGATCATGTCTATGACCGATCCTTTGGGCGATATGCTCACACGCATTAGAAACGCACAAAGAGCGAAGAAGAACGAGGTCGTATCACCTGCTTCTCGCTTGCGTGAAAATGTTTTGGAAGTTTTGAAAAGAGAAGGTTACATCAACGGTTATGAACGCGTTAATGTTAAACCAGGTATTGATGAACTTCGTATTCAATTGAAGTATCACGAAGGTACTTCCGTTATAACCGAAATTTACCGCGTTTCTACTCCGGGCCGCCGCGTTTATTCAAGCGTTCGCGATTTGCCGAGAGTTTATAACGGCTTGGGTATTTCCATCATCTCTACACCGGCTGGTGTTATGAGTGATCATGAAGCTCGTAAAGCCAATGTTGGCGGTGAAATTTTGTGCCAAGTATTTTAAGGGAGAAAACAGATGTCTAGAATTGGTAAATATCCTGTTATTATCCCGAACGGCGTTACCGTTACGGTTGAAAACAATGTTGTTACCGCTAAAGGTAAGTTGGGTGAACTCAGCTTTACTTTTGATGACAACCATGTTGCTGCAAAGTTGGAAGAAAACAAAGTTGTTGTTTCTCCTTTGAGCCAATCTAAAGAAGCTCGTGCTTTGTGGGGTACAACCAGAGCTCAGATTAACACTTTGGTTAAAGGTGTTAGCGAAGGCTTTAAAAAGGAATTGGAATTGGTCGGCGTTGGTTATAAAGCCCGCGTTGAAGGTAGCCACAAGTTGGTTTTGTCTTTGGGTTTCTCTCATGATGTTATTTTTGAAGCTCCGAAGACCATCAACATTGCTTGCGCAAGCCCGACTCAGATTTCCGTTTCTGGCGCCGATAAACAACTCGTTGGTCAAATTGCTTCGGAAATTCGTAAATACAGAAA
The DNA here is from genome assembly GCA_949298065.1 of uncultured Pseudomonadota bacterium. Lineage (GTDB taxonomy): Bacteria > Pseudomonadota > Alphaproteobacteria > RF32 > CAG-239 > Scatacola_A. The sequence goes on from CASFUZ010000011.1 coordinate 8,990, forward strand.
ACCTGAACCTTACAAAGGTAAGGGCGTGAAGTATGTTGGCGAATATGTACGTCGCAAAGAAGGCAAAAAGAAATAAGGATTAATTAAATGAGTACGCCAAGAGAATTGTTTGAAAAAAGAAAAGCTCGCGTAAGAACTGCTTTGAAAAACGCTGCTAACGGCAAAATGAGACTTTCCGTCTTCCGCAGCGGTAAGCATATTTATGCGCAGATTATTGACGATGCTAAAGGTTCTACAGTTGTTTCCGCATCTACTCTGGACAAAGAAATCAGAGATCAGATTAAGAAATCTTCTACCGTTGAGGCTGCCAGCTTCATTGGTAAAGTTGTTGCTGAAAGAGCCGTTAAATCCGGTGTTAGTGAAGTCGTTTTTGATAGAGGCGGCTACATTTACCATGGTCGTGTTAAAGCTTTGGCTGACGCTGCACGCGCTGCCGGCCTGAAATTTTAGGAGATAAGATGATGGTACAAGCAGATCGTCGTAACAGCAATAAAGCTGAGAAAAAAGAAGAATTGGTTGAGAAACTGGTTCATATTAATCGTGTAGCTAAGACCGTTAAAGGCGGACGCAATATGTCTTTTGCTGCTGTCGTCGTTGTTGGCGACCAGAAAGGCCGCGTTGGCTATGGTTCTGGCAAAGCAACCGAAGTTCCGGATGCTATTGTTAAGGCTACTAATGAAGCCAAGAAAAATATGGTTCGCATTCCGCTCCGCGAAGGCAGAACTCTGCATCATGACGTTGCTGGTCGTTTCGGCGCAGGCAAAGTTATTTTGAGAACTGCTCCTGCCGGTACCGGTGTTATTGCCGGCGGTCCGATGCGCGCTATCTTTGAAGTATTGGGTGTTCAGGACGTTGTTGCCAAATCTTTGGGTTCCAACAATCCTTACAACATGATTAAGGCTACTTTCAATGCCTTGATGGCTATCAATTCACCTCGTATGGTTGCTGCTAAGCGCGGCAAAAAAGTCGGTGATATTGTAAGCCGTCGTGAGAATACTTCTAAACTGGAAAAAGAGGAGGCTTAATCGATGGCTAACAAAACTATAAAAGTTACGCAAATCGCAAGCCCTATCGGTCGTCCCGATAAGCAAAGAGCCACATTAATCGGCTTGGGTCTGAACAAGATGGGTAAAACTGTTGAACTTCAGGATACTCCCGCTGTTCGCGGTATGATTCGTAAGATTCCTCATCTGGTTAAAGTAGAGGAATAGGATTTGTTAAAAGAAGCCGGCAGGTGTCTGCTCGGTAGGGTTTGAGACTTAGTTCGGCTTCTTTTTTGAATCTTTGATGAAATGTTAGATTAGGTGAAGAAACATGAAACTTAATGAATTGAGAGACAACGAGGGAGCAACCAAAAACCGCATTCGCGTTGGTCGCGGTATTGGTAGCGGCAAGGGTAAAACTTGCGGTCGCGGTCAAAAAGGTCAGAAGTCTCGTTCAGGTGTTGCCGTTAATGCTTTTGAAGGCGGCCAGATGCCTATTTATCGCAGACTTCCGAAACGTGGTTTCAAGAATCCGTTTGCTAAGACATTTGCAGTTGTTAATTTGGACACAATCCAAAAGGCTGTTGATGCCGGTAAATTGAATGCTTCTGCAATTGATGTTAAGGCTTTGATGGAAGCCGGTGTTATCTCCAAAGAGTTGGACGGTGTTCGTCTGTTGGCTCGCGGCGCTATCACCAGCAATGTTACAATCAGCGTAAACTCAGCTTCCAAAGCTGCTGTTGCTGCTGTTGAAAAAGCAGGTGGCAAAGTTAATTTGATTGAAGCATAATTTGCTTGAAGTTGTTTATAAAAAACCTCCCCTGATTTGGGGAGGTTTTTTGTTGAATTAAATGATTATTTGTGTTGTGTAAGTGGATAAATTTGTTGAATTAAAAATTTTTTAGTGTATTAATAAATTAGCTTAAAGGGACTGCTTTGTCCCTCGTTGTTTGTTTTAAATAAAATAATAAGGATTTAGAGATGGTATCATTGGCAGAAAAAATGGCTGCAAATATGGATATGTCCGCTTTCAGCAAAGCTGAAGAATTGAAAAAAAGACTTTGGTTTACGGTTTTGGCTTTAATCGTTTTCCGTTTGGGAACATTTATTCCGCTTCCTGGTATTGATCCGCATATTTTGTCGGATATTTTTGCCAGACAGTCCAGCGGTATTTTGGGAATGTTTAATATGTTCTCTGGTGGTGCTTTGGAACGTATGACAATTTTTGCATTGAACATTATGCCCTACATCTCTGCGTCCATTATTTTACAACTTGGTCAATCGGTTATTCCGTCTTTGGCTGCATTGAAAAAAGATGGAGAAGCCGGTCATCGTAAGATTACGCATTATACCAAAGTTTTGACCGTATTTATTACAATGATTCAAGGTTATGGTATTGCCGTTGGTTTGGAAGGTATGACCGGAAGTGCCGGTTTATCTGCCGTTGTTATGCCCGGATTTATCTTTAAGTTTACAACAATTGTTTCTTTGGTCGGCGGCACAATGTTTATTGTTTGGCTCGGCGATCAGATTACGTCTCGCGGTGTTGGCAATGGTTCATCTTTAATCATTACGGTTGGTATTATTGCTAATATTCCAAGCGCTTTGGCACAAACTTTTGAGTTGGGTCGTGTCGGCTCAATGTCTTTGGGCGTTATTGCCATGTTGTTGGTAATGGTTTTGGCCTTGATTTACATTATTGTATTGGTTGAAAGAGCTCAGCGTAAAATTACCATTCAGTATCCAAAACGTCAGATGGGTATGCGGATGATGTCTTCCGAAAATTCGCATCTGCCTCTGAAAATTAACCCCACAGGTGTTATTCCGCCGATTTTTGCCAGCTCTTTGTTGTTGTTGCCGATTACAATTGCAAATTTGTCTGCCGAAAACGGACCGGAATGGGTGCAGACTTTGAGCCAGTTGTTGGGACATGGTCAACCTTTGTATCTGACATTGTATGGTGCATTGATTGTTTTCTTTGCTTTCTTTTATACTGCCGTTGTCTTTAATCCGGAAGAAACAGCAGATAATTTGAAAAAGCATGGCGGATTTATCGCCGGTATTCGTCCGGGTAAAAATACGGCTGAATATTTGGATTATGTAATTACGCGTTTAACCGTTTTGGGTGCTGTATATTTGACCGCTTTGTGTATTTTGCCGGAAATTTTGATTTCAAAATTGTCGGTTCCGTTTGTTTTGGGTGGCACAACCTTACTCATCGTGGTTCAAGTTACAATGGACTTTGTCGGTCAGCTGCAATCGCACTTAATTGCTTATCAATATGAAGGCTTAATTAAAAAAGCTGCTTTGGTTAACAAAGGAAAGAGAAGATAATGTCTTTTAAGGATAGCGGATTGGGTTTGCATGTGGTCTTTACCGGAGCTCCGGGCTGCGGTAAAGGCACACAGGCAAGAATCTTGAAAGAAAAAGTTGCAATTTGCCATTTGTCTACGGGTGAAATGTTGCGTGCCGAAGCTGCCAAAGGTACGCCGCTTGGTTTGGAAATAAAGGCTTTGTTGGACAAAGGTGAATTTGCGACCGATGAAATGATTATTAATATGGTCTCAAAACGAATCGATGAGGCTGATTGCAAAAACGGTTTTATTTTGGATGGCTTTCCGAGAACTTTGCACCAAGCTGAAGTTTTGGATGAAATGCTTGATAAAAAGGGGATTAATCTGGATGCCGTGATAGAAATTCAGGTTCCCGATGAGATTATTATGGAACGTATTTTGGGACGTTATGCCTGCATGAACTGTGGGCAAGGTTATCATGACAAATTTCAAAAACCGAAAGTTTATGGTGTTTGCGATGTTTGTGGCGGTACGGATTTTTATCGCCGTGTTGATGATAACAAAACAACGGTGCAAAATCGTTTAGTAAACTATAGAGCTTTGACTTATCCGACTATTCCGTACTATGAGAAAAAAGGACTCCTGCGTTGTGTGGACGGAACCGGTACAATTGAGGCCGTTAGTAATAAAGTTGACAGCATTTTGGGCATAAAATAGCCTGAGTCAACGTCTGGGTTTTCTAAAAACCTGAAAAAAATGCAACTTTTTGAATTTTTTTGCTAAAAGGGTGGTTGACACTATTAAAATTTAGCCTATAATCCGGCTTAATTTTGAAAAGTGGTGATCAACTTTTTGAATGTGATAATTAATTTAAAGGATGGAGAGTTAATTTGGCTCGTATAGCTGGTGTAAACATTCCGACAGCCAAAAGAATTGAAGTCGCTCTGACTTATATTTTCGGTATCGGAAGAAAAACTGCTCAAGACATTTGCGCAAAATCTGGAATCGACTGCAGTCGCCGTGTTCACGAATTGTCCGAAGAAGAGGTCGCTAAAATTCGTGAAGTTATTGACAGCAACTATCTGGTTGAAGGTGAGTTGCGTCGTGAAGTCGGCGTTAACATCAAGAGACTTATGGATCTCGGATGTTATAGAGGTTTGAGACATCGTAAAGGTTTGCCGGTTCGCGGACAGAGTACAAAAACTAATGCCCGTACCCGTAAAGGTAAACGCAAAACCGTTGCGAATAAGAAAAAGTAAGAGGTAGATTCTAATGGCAAAAGCAGTACAACGTGTTAAGAAAAAAGAAAAGAAGAATATCACGGCGGGTGTTGCCCATGTGAATTCTACTTTCAACAATACAAGAGTAACAATTACTGACGCTCAGGGTAATACTGTTTCTTGGTCTACAGCCGGTGCTCAAGGTTTTAAGGGTTCTCGTAAGTCTACCCCTTATGCCGCTCAGGTTGCTGCCGAAGAAGCCGGCAAAAAGGCTCAGGAAAATGGTATGAAGACCTTGGAAGTTGAAGTTAAAGGTCCCGGTTCTGGTAGAGAATCTGCGATTAGAGCCTTGCAGGTTATTGGTTTTACTATCACTTCTATTCGTGATGTAACTCCTATTCCTCACAACGGCTGCCGCATGAGAAAAAGACGCCGCGTTTAGTCTTTTATGGATAGTGAGGCTGTATGTCAGCCTCGCCGTCTTTTGATTTTTGTAAATATTGCATATGCACTAAAATAAGAGGACATACCAGTGATTCAAAAGAATTGGCAAGAACTTATTAAACCTACTAACTTAGATGTTTCCAGCGAAGGCGAAAACAAGGCTAAGATAGTAGTAGAACCTTTGGAAAGAGGTTTCGGCTTAACTTTGGGCAACGCTTTGAGAAGAGTTTTATTATCTTCTTTGCAAGGCGGTGCCGTAACGGCTATCAAAATTAACGGCGTTCTGCATGAATTTTCTGTAGTTCCCGGTGTTAGAGAAGACGTTACCGATATTGTTCTCAATATTAAATGTTTGGCCGTTGCCGTTCATGGCGAGGGTCCGAAAACGATGACCTTGAAAGCAGAGGGTCCGTGCGAAGTTACGGCCGCTATGATTGAAACAGGTCATGATGTTGAAATTATGAATCCGGATTTGGTTATTTGTAATCTGGATGCCGGTGCTAAAATTTCTATGGAATTGACCGTTAATACAGGTAAGGGTTATGTTCCGGCTTATCAAAATAAAGCCGCTGATGCTCCGATCGGTCTTATTGCCGTTGATGCGATTTATTCTCCGGTTAAGAAGGTTTCTTACAAAGTTGAGAATACGCGTGTCGGTCAAGTTACTGACTATGATAAATTGACAATGGTGGTTGAGACAAACGGCGTTGTTTCTCCGGAAGATGCAGTTGCTTTGGCTGCTCGTATTTTGCAAGACCAACTCAAACCGTTCATTAACTTTGATGAACCGGAAGTTGAGGTTGAGGCTGAAAGAGAAGAGTTGCCGTTTAACAGAAACCTGCTCAAGAAGGTTGAAGAGCTTGAGTTGTCTGTTCGTTCGGCTAACTGCCTGAAGAACGATAATATCGTTTATATCGGTGATTTGGTTCAAAAGACAGAAGCAGAAATGTTGCGTACACCGAACTTCGGTCGTAAGTCTTTGAACGAAATTAAAGAAGTTTTGGCAAAAATGGGTATTCATCTCGGTATGGATACGCCGGGTTGGCCGCCTGAGAATATTGAAGAGCTCATCAAAAGAGTTGACGAGCATTTCTAAAATCTTAAAAACTCCCGCAAAGAAATTTGCGGGAGTTTTTTTGCTTGCAATTAAGGCTTTGATGTGTTAGAAGAAAGTCCGATTGAGGAGTCTTTATGCAGGAGATGTTTTATTTCGTGGTAGAGACTATGGTTTTATCCGCTTTGCCCGTCAAAGCACAGAGAAAATGAAAGGACATTGTCATGAGACATGGAGATGCACATAGAAGATTTAATATGCCGAAAAGCCAGAGAAGAGCTTTGTTCTCTAACCTGACCAACGCTTTGTTTACACATGAGCAAATTACGGTTACTTTGCCCAGAGCTAAAGAACTCAGAACATTTGCCGACAATATGATTACCTATGCTAAAAAAGGTGATTTGAACAGCCGCAGATTGGCTCTTGCTTTCCTGCGTGACAACGAAGTTGTTTCTAAGCTTTTCTCTACTTTGGCTGAGCGTTATAAAGGCCGCAACGGTGGTTATACACGCGTTTTGAAGTCTGGCCTGCGTTATGGCGACTGTGCTCCGATGGCTATCATTGAGTTGGTTGACCGTGATGTTAATGCTAAAGGTGCCAAAGATTTGGCTCGCGTTGCCGCTGAAAAGGCCGCTGCAGCTGAGGCTGAGAAGACAGCAGAATAATCTTTGTGATTATATCAATGAAAAGAGCGAATCGGAAACGGTCCGCTTTTTTTGTGTTTATAAACTATTTGATGCTGTGAGATAATTGACAAAAGTTGAATTTGTGCTACAACCAAAAAAATTATTTTCTATTGTGTCATTTAAATATCATTTTGTATGAAAGCTCAAATTAATCACAACAACAATGTTTTTTCCTGTAAGGGATTTTTGTATTCATCTTATATTCATCATGATGATGCGTATATTTTGCTTAATGCCGGACAAACTTGCGTCTTGCATTTGGAAAATGAAGAAGAAAAAGCTCGGGTGAAAGAGTTTATTGCTCAGTTGCAGCTTGGAGCATATGTTTTTCTTTATTATACGCGGAGCGGTCGTGTGATAAAAATTTTTGATATGTTGAACGGTCAGGTTCTTGATTGTGAGAAACCTAATGATGTTGTAGCAGAAAATTTTTCAGGGATTCTTAAGTTTAAGACCAGAGAGTTTATGCGACCGAATTTTGAAGTTTATATCTTTTCCGTAGTTGATGGCAGAAGCACCAGAGGCTATGCTTATTTGGTTGATGTTATCCATGAGGAGAAGGATAGACGCGGATTGATGAAGATGCAAGCTGGTGATGATATCTCAATTCGGGAAAGTAAAGATGGTTGTGTTTTGGCAATTAAAGATATTTCTCGCGATATCACAATCGGGGAATATTGATAAATTTTTTGTTTAACTTAAATTATTTTGTATCATGAAAACAATCGGATTGGTGGGCATATCAGCCGTGGAAACGACGATTGCCTATGTGAAAGCGATTACGGAGTTTATGCGTGATTACACGTGTAGACAACAAGATCCGCAAATGATTATTGTAGCTCTTGATTTTCAAAGAGTGAAGAAACTACGGGCAGCAGGGCAGTGGAGTGAATTGATTGACTTTTGCTCTAATGCGATATCTTATGATATGGCGGCGCAGGATTTGGTGGTTGTTTGCTCCAATGAAATGCATCGTTTCTATGCGGATATTCAAGAATTGAGTATGGAAGACAATATCCTTTCTATTGTTGATACAACGGTGGATTATGTCCTTCAGCAAAATTATCAAAAGGTTTTGTTGCTTGGTACGAAGCCGACAATGTGTGAAGACTTTTATGTTACGGCATTGACGCAAAAAGGTATTGATGTCGTTGTGCCAACGGAGAAAGAACAAGACGAAGTTGAACGTGTTATTGAGGAGCTGTGTGAGGGTATCATCAGTGAGGCATCAAGAACATCCTTATGTCGGATTATTCGGGCTGTTTGCGAGCGAGAATCCGGTATTCAGGCTGTGGTTTTAGCCAGCACGGAGTTACCGATGATTTTGCCGGCTCATTTGGTTTACCGCTGGGTTCGTTTGCCGGTTGTAAATACGCTTCGCGTTCATGCTGAGGCGGCAGTTAAATTAGCGCTTGGATTGTAATCTGATTTAAGTTTTGAAGAAAAGAGGCAGATATTAAAATCTGCCTCTTTTTTTGTAAAAAAATCCCCGATTTCTCGGAGATTAAAAAAGTTATTTTTTATTATTGAGATCATCGCCTTGGGCAACATATGCTTCAACCGCGCGACTAGCTTTCTTCGGCAAGGCGATACAACCCGGACCGGAAATACAGCCGCCTTCACAGCACATAACCTCAAGCATATTGTTCTCACAGCCTTTTGAGCCATAACGCTTGAGTAAGCGAATGTTTTCTTTGGTGAGACCATCTATGCGTTCGGCTTTGACTTCGGCTTTGTCACCGATGATAGAGGCAACAGCGCCTGAAACACCACCGGTTAAGGGGAATTGACGACCTTGAGCGTAAGATACGGTTGTAAACTCAGCCGGTTCGCATTCATCAATATTGATGCCTGCAGCAACAAACATTGCGCCAAGTTCTTCAAAAGTCAGAACATAGTCAACATTTGGATCATATTCAGCTTCGGCACGTTTAGCTAAGCAAGGGCCAACAAAAACGGCTACACAATCCGGATGTTCTTTCTTAACCAACTCTGCCGTGTAGTACATCGGTGTTTTGGTATGTGATACATAAGGCTGAATTTCCGGAATGTGAACCTGTGCGGCTCTGAAATATGCCGGGCAGCAGGAAGTGGTCATCAGCTTCTCGCCGTTTTCCATTTTTTCCATAAATTCGGCAGCTTCTTTTTGGGTTGTTATGTCGGCACCGACAGCAACTTCAATAACATCACTGAAGCCGACTTTTTTTAGTGCACCAACGACATTTCCGATATCTCCGGGGAATTGACCAATGATTGCCGGAGCAAGCATGGCAACAACCTTTTTATCCGTTTCGTTAAGAAGTTTTAGAACATCTACCATTTGTGAACGTTCTACAATAGCGCCGAATGGGCAAGATTGCAGACATTTGCCGCAAGAGATGCAGGTGTCATGATTGATGTGTTCTTTGCCAAACTCATCTTTGGTGATTGCTCCGACCGGACAAGCCTCTTCGCAAGGAACAGGAATGCGGATGATGGAATGGTAGGGACAAACTTCATGGCATTTTCCGCAGTTAACGCATTTGTCCGGGTCAATATGTGCTCTGCCGTTAACAAAAGAAATGGCTTCTTTCGGGCAGTTCATTTGGCAAGGACGGGCGAAACAACCGCGGCAAGCGTTGGTTACCATATATTGAGCTTTAATACAGGCTGAGCAAGCGACATCAATAACACAAAGCTGTGCTTTCTCGGGTTTTGTGCGCTGTAAAGCTTCTTCGCCATATTGTGCCAAAGATTTCAGCTCATCGGTTTCTTCTTCCGGAGAAAAACCAAGGCTTGACATACAGCGATATTTTAATACTGCACGATCCTTGTAAATACAGCAGCGGCTGGGTTGTTGTTCTTTCGGGCGCAGTTCCAGCGGAATGCGGTCTGCGTTTTTAAACTTATCTGCAAAATAGCTTTCGGCAATTTTGATTAAGATGCGGGTGCGCATCTGGTTGGCATTGTTTTTGGGTATAAGCACTGTATCAGTTCTCCATTCAATCTTTAATTAGCCTTCTTGGGCTTTGATAATTTCGCGAATCTTGGTTACAACTTTTTCAAAAGTTGCTTCTTCAATCAATTCATCATTAACCATTACAAACGGGCCTTTGTTATATTTGGTTTTGATGTCTTTGCAGAGGTTCATGCATCTGACCTCAACAATCTCAATTTTGTCGGCAATATCGGCGGGAGGGGTGAACTCCAGAGCCTGAATTTGGGCTGCACCCATTACAAAGCAGGAAGTTCCCGAGCAGATTTTTACTGTTACTTTAGTCATGGTTTTGTCCTCTTTTGGGTTGTGGCATCAGATATATCTGACGCTGATTTCTTTTAAGTATTGGCTCTGCAAAAGCCTGAATATTTTTTTGACAATATTACGCCGAATCTCCAATTCCATCGGAAGGTTTGGGTCCTGATGGGCGATGTTGATTTTGGTGCCGACAACAAAGTCTATCTTGTCGCTGTCTAAGAGCATTTTGGTTAAACGAACCGCTGCATTGTTTTTATTTTTATCTATGCCTTCTTTTAGCATACGATAAACTTCGGTCAAGGTTAAAATTCCTTCCGTTACCAAATCCACGCCTTCCATTATGGAAGCCATCGGGATTTTATCGTCAAAACTGGTTTTGTCAATCTCGCATTTTAGGCAAAGTTCACGTTCTACAATATTAGCCGTTGTGCCGCCACAAATAACCGTCTTGCCATCATAATTGGCGACAAGTTCCGCAAACTCATGATCTTTGTCTTCATCAAACGGCGGACCGGTTAATATCAAAAGCTTTCTTGGTTTACGAAAATATAGAACAACGCAACTAATATCATCTCCGGCTTTGTGCTCTACTTCTTTATCCAAAGCCTCATGTACTACCGCGCGGGCCAAATCATGCGCTGATATGTAAGGATTCTTGCGAATCTCTTTTAATATGAAATCCAAACAACCTTGTCTTCCCCAGCCTAAAGGATATTTTTTGTTGCCTAATCCGGCTTGGGTTACACCATCTGAAACCATAATGATACGGTCTTCCGGTTGCGTGGTTAATTGCGAAACGCTGATGGTGCGGTCTTTCCATTTGGGGGAAGATATTTCTCGGCATTTGACCGTTAGCGGTTTGAAGTCCCGAATAAACATATGCGGCGGATTGTCCATTTCAATAATCCGTGTCTTACCTCCCAACTCGCTGTCTACAATAGAAAAAGTGGCATAACTGATTTTGCGCACCTGACATATGGGCAAAGCATCCATCATAATCTCTGATGAGCGCAGAAGCTCCATATTGCTTTCAACAAATTTCATCGCCATCCGTGTCGTCATAGAAGATAATATATTCGCTTTGACTCCTGAGCCCAAGCCATCAGAGAGAATTGATATGATGCGTTGTTCTTCGGGAATCTTTTTGGAAAAAACCGTGTCTCCAAAGCAATCTTCGCCGTCTTTTTGGCATTGATGTGTGCCTATTTCAATAAACAACGAATCGTTCATTTTTAATAATCCCGTTTGTTGGAATTGGTGCGTATGGTTAAGTCGCTGTTGTTTTGTTCATCGTCTGCAGCAAAGTCTTTGGCGATGGAACGCAGCAAAACTTCCGTCTCGGCCATATGCTCGCCTAAAGTGCAGGCGATTTGCTGGACGGTAGCCAGATTTTTATGGATTACTTCTTTGGCTTTTTCGGCGATTTGTTCTTTTTTCATTTCCATATTAGTTACATCTTCAATGATGCCGCCGACAATTTGTTTTTTATCAATATTGAAAACAACAACATCAAAAAGCTTATCATTAAAGCGGACATGCTCGCGGTGAATGTCTTGCTCTAAGTCTAAAGATGCCGAAAACAGATTGGTGAAGTTAATGAAATCACGCAGGTCTGCGCCGTGAAGATTTTCTTTGTCATAGATATCCGTATGTTCTTCATCATTCCAAAAAGTTTCAACAAATTTGTCATTATATTCCATAATGCGGAGTTGGGCATTGGCGATGACAATCGGGGACGGAATGCAACGCAGAAGAGCGTTGGCTTTGCGTTGCGCTTGTTGTTTCATGTGTGAAACACACATCTCGGGCTCGGCTTTACCATCTAACAAAGCTTTGGCAAAGTTGCGGCAGGTGTTGTAACCGCAGCCGCCACAGTTAATTTCATCTTCAATGCTATATTTACCGATGGTGGCCAGAATCTTTTTAATCTCGGCTTCATCATGTTCGGGCGGCGTGATACTTTCTTCCTTATAATCTAAAGAAATATCTACACTCGGGTTGCGTTTGCCAGCCAGACCAGAAAAATCACTTTCTTTTAAAACTTCCAATCTTTTTTCAAAGCCGGATTTCTTTGAAGAGGTGCAAGGACCGTTAATGCAGCCTCCTTCGCAAGCCAGACATTCAATGAAGACGGGACGGTCAAAATCGGCATCTTTGATGTTTTTTAGTTCTCTTTTGATGTTTTCAATGCCGGTGATTTGCATTAAATAGGCCTTTTTACTTTGTTCATAAGGCTTCAGTGTTTCTATCATGCCGCCTTCAACCGGATAAGCGGCACCTTCCTCGGCTTTGGCCAGAACAAACTTGTCAAAGACAGAAGTGTGAATGTCTTTTAGGTCAATATTTTCTTCTTTGAGCCATTGTCTTAAGTCATTAAAGCTTAGGCTTAAGCTTAGCAAGTCAGGATGTTTGTCGGCTTCAAGTTTCTTGGCTATGCAAGGGCCGATAAAAATAATCTCAATATCCTTACCAAGCGCTTTTTTGAGCAAGCGGCAGTGCGCTAATAGTGGCGATGTCAGCTTGGTAAGATTGGATGTCCGTTCTGGTAAGTATTTGTTCACATATTCAACAACAGCAGGGCAAGCGGTGGAGATGAATAAATGATTTTCCGAAGAGGAATCGGCGGCCGAATCATCAAGCAATTTTGCGACATTGGCTGAAACTTCTTCCGCGCCCAAGGCTGTTTCGCTGACACCACGAAAGCCTAAACGGCGTAAGGCGGCAATCATCTGTTCTTTACTAACATCGTCAAATTCGGTAATCCAAGACGGAGCCAGAGAAACATAGACATCTTTGCCGCTTTGAATGAGGTGTTTGGCGCGGGTTAAGTCGTTGCGCGCTTGTTTGGCTTTGGCCGGACAAACTCTGTAACAAGTGCCGCAGGCTATGCACAAATCCGGAACAATCATAGCGGAACTATCTTCAATTTTAATAGCCTTGACCGGACAACGGCGAACGCATTTGTAACAGTCTTGACAGTTGTTTTTGATGGTATAAAGGGGATATTCGCGGTTGGACATGGTTCGCCTGCCTTAAAAAAATTAATCTTGTTTTGAAGCGGAAAAATGTTTTTCCAGAATGTCTAAAAGGGAGCCTTGGTCAATGTTGTTATATTCAACATCATCAATACAGATATTGGGACCTTTGGAGCATTTGTCGCAACAGCGCAAGCCGGTGAGCTCTACCTCCGCATCTAAGCCGTGCTCGTCTAAAAAACGTTGAATGACTTGCAGGTTTTTATTGTTACCACGTGCAAAACAGGAGCTGCCCATACAAACTTTTATTGTTGATGTCATTCAAGAATCTCCGATTGTTGGCGAAAAGTTATTTTAAAGTATAAAAGCTGTGAAGAAAAAACGCAATCCAAATTTATGTTTGGTGCTTGTTTTTGAAAAAGAGCTGTGGCAAAATGAAAATAGATTTTTTGTGAGGGGTTTTGTATGGCGGAAGATGTTTTGATAATTGTTTTAGCTATCTTAGCGGTTGTTTTTGCTTTGTTGTTTGTTGCAATGAAGGAAAAAGACAAACAAAACCAAAAGGGTAATGCCCTTCTTAAAGAGCAGCTTAAGCAAGCGTATAAGTCGGAAGCTGCAGCAAGAATGGCCAGTGGGGCGGCTCATGATTTTAACAATATGTTATCAGGAATTTGTGGTGCGGCAGAATGTTTGAAGCAAAAGTTGTCTGAAGAAACGGGCTTAAAAAAATATTGTGATATTATTTTGGGGGGATGTGAACGAGCTTCTCATTTGGCCAGACAGATGACAAGGCTTTCTCTTAAGCCTGATGATCATTGCGAGGCAATGGATTTGGCTGCCGGTTTAGACGAGAGCTTGCGTTTGTTAGAGCATGGGTTGAGCAAAAGTATTAAAATCGTGCGTAAATTTGAAGATAAGTCTTTGTTTGTTAACTTGAGCGGGGAACATTTACAAAGCTTGATTCTGAACCTTGGCTTTAATGCTGCAGATGCGATGAGTGATAAAGGTAAAATTACGGTTGGTTTACGCCGTGTGTCTTTGCGTGATGATGAGATTAGGGATTGTTTGATGTCTCCTCCTGCAGGTGATTTTGCTGAAATAAGTTTTGCCGATAGTGGTACGGGGATTGCCTCGGAAAATATGGCGCATATCTTTGAACCTTTTTTTACGACCAAAAAAGCAGGCAAGGGGAATGGTTTGGGGTTGGCCGAAGTTTACGGAACTGTGGCTGCCGCAGGCGGAACACTTAAGGTTGAAAACCAAAAGAAAGGCGCTTGCTTTTATGTCTTTTTGCCTTTAGTTCTGAAAAAACATGCCCCGAAAAAAACAAAGAAAACGAATCAGAAATTGGCCGTTAGGATTTTGGTGGTTGATGATGATGCTTTGCAACGTACTTTGGCTTATGAAATTTTGACCGGAATAGGTTGTGAGGTTAAAACTGCAGAGAATGTTGCGGCAGCAACTGAGGTTTGCAAAAAAGAGTTTAAGCCAGATGTTTTGATGACTGATGTGTTTTTGCCTGACGGTGAGGGGAGCAAGGTTTATGACAGATTGAAGAAAAGTCATAAAAATCTTAAGGTTGTCTTTTTGAGCGGAGGGGAACCGGGAGAGAAAATTCAGAAGACCTTGCTTAAAGATAAGTATGCAACATTTTTAGCTAAACCTTGTCGCGCAGAACAGGTGAAGGAAACGCTGCAATTCTTGTTAGCAAAAGCGTAAGTTACTTGATAAAAATGTGCAAAAGTTTAAAATACTTTTTGAGTCATATGGAGTTTTTAATTGGCAACAATGAATAATATGCAGAATAAAATGTCTGAAAAGTATTTGCTGGAAGCGTTGGAACGAATTGCCAAGAATCCTTTTGGCTATGATGTTTTGTATGTTAGTATTTCTAAGCTTAAACCCAAAAACAGGCATCCAGAGTTTGTAAAAATATTTGCCAGATTGTTTGATAGTGTGGTCGGTTCGGCACGTGGACAGTTTTTTGTGCTTTCTAACGGCGATTTCGTTATTTTGGCTAAGAATATTACATCTGAAATGGTGGATGAAGCCATGCAAAAATTACGCCAAGGGCTTTCATCTGATCCAATCGTACATTCTCATGGCGGGACAGAGTTTGCTCGGGTGATTAGTTTTCCTCAAGAATTTGCCGCTTTTTGCGAATATGTGGAAAAACTTATTCAGTCCCCTGATGAAAAATTGGAGGAAATTGATTATAAAAGACCTCTTGAAGCTAAAGAAGTTGATGATGTTACGGAAATTCTTGATATTGCAGATATTTCAGATATCGTTAAAAGACAAAGTGTGCTTCGTGTCTTGGGTGGGGGCAAATTTAAGGTCTTGTTTCAGGAATTCTTTGTTGCCATTAAAGATTTGAGCTTAAATTTTGATCCGAATCTTGACTTGGTGGCAAACCGTTGGATGTTTATGTACTTGAGTCAAACTTTGGATAAAAAAGTGTTGTCCGCTCTTCCTGTCGCGGAATTACAAAAATGGCCCGAATTTATTAGTATGAACCTTAATTTGTCTTCTGTCTTTTCTCGCGAATTTGTGGATTTTGCAAAAAGTTTTTTGCGTGGCGAAAAAAAACTTATTGTAGAAGTTAAGTTGATGGATGTTTTTAATAATCTGCCGCTTTATTTTGAAGCTAAGGAAATTTTGCATCGCGGCGGTAATAAGCTCCTTATTGATGAAGTGGATGCGGCAGCGTTGAAAATGCTTAATATTAAAAGACTTGAACCTGATTTGGTTAAAATCTTTTATGAACCTTTGTTGGAATATGATTTGGAAAATGAGAGCTTGCGTAAATGTATTAATGATGTGGGGCGCGAAAATGTTATTTTAGCAAAGTGTCTTGATGAAAAAGCTCTGAAATGGGGTATCCATTATGGTATTACGGCTTTCCAAGGACCGTTTATGGATAATTTGGAGGTTGCACTCATTCGTACTAAATGTTCTAACGGTAAAAATTGTTCCACGCAGGAGTGTTTGAAAAGACGCCGTTTGTTGCTCGGACGTTTGCGTGATGAATGTGTCTGTAAAGATATGCTGGAAGATTTGTTGTGAGGGTAAGTAATGTTTTCTTTTAATAAAAATGAACCTGAAAAACCTTCTTTTACAAAGAATACGTTGATCCTAGATTATTTGATGCGAATTGAAAAGGATTTGGATAATTATCAGGCATTGTGTATCTTTATTCATAAATTGCAAAGTCAAAAAATTCGTATGATGCAGCGCCAAGAGTTGATTGAAACTTTTGAAAATGTGATTAAGAAAAGCGGTGGTGAAATCTTTGGTTTGCCTAATGATGATATGGTTGTTATTTTTAACAAACTTGCCCATGATGAAATTTTGGCTTGTTTAGTTAAAGTTCGTTTTATGTTTCATGATGATGCTTTTTTGCAAAATGCCTTTGATTTGGAAAGTGCAAAATTTGTGCAATTTTTTGAACTGGGAAATGGAGCCACAGATTTTAAACTTTTAATTAAATCAGTTAGTGAAAATAATGTTACTAATGGCGCAACCTCTCTTTCTGCTCCCTTAAAAGAAAAAAATGGGATCATGCCTTCTTTTATGAAGGGGCCTAGAAAATTGCGGCGCGAATTGACTCCCGCGATGTTGGCAAAAGTTCAAAAGGCTCTCTCTATGGCTGATTTTTCTAGCTTGATTAGACGGCAATCTGTTTGTGCTGTTATTGGAAAATCGCCTCCGCAAATGCTTTTTGATGAGGTATTTGTTTCTATTGCCGATTTGCGTGATACTTTGCTTCCGGATGTTGATTTGACGGCTAATCCTTGGTTGTTTCAGCATTTGACGGAAACATTGGATAAGCGTGTTTTGGTCAGTATCAGTCGGCATGATGACGGTTCTCTTACCAATAATTTTTCAATTAACCTCAATGTGTCTACTATCTTGTCAGATGAGTTTTTGGAATTTGATGATAATATTAATGCATCAATGCGCTCTTCTATTGTTTTGGAATTGCAGTTGGCTGATATTTTTAGTGATGTAAAAGCTTTTATGCTGGCTAAGACTTTTGCACAATATCGCGGCTATAAAATCTGTATTGACGGTATTACGGTTGATAAGCTTAAATATATTAATCGTGAAAATTTGAATAGTGATTTGATTAAGATTATCTGGCATCCGACTTTTATGGATGTTATTAGTGAGGATAAGCATTTTACGGATTATGTTAATAAGGCTGAACGGGCTAGAATGATTTTGTGCCGCGTTGATGATCCGCAAGCGGTGGAAGTTGGAAATTCGCTCGGTATTAATCTTTATCAGGGGCGTTATATTCAACGCTTGCTTCTAGCTCAACCCAGAAAAACTATCTTTAGCATTAAAAAATAAAAAAAGCCCTCCTAAGAAAGGAGGGCTTTAATTTTATTCCGGAATACAGATTAAGGTATTTAAGTCGCCAGATGAACTTATTGTGGTTGGTGTGTCGTATGTCTTACTGCAGCTATTAGTTTTGCATGAGCAAATTTGTCCAGAAATTTGAATTTGTGCATTGCTATTTATACCTAAACTACCTTTCTGTAAGAAAATTTTTTGAGGGTTCTTAAAAGTTTTAGATCTTGCTATATTTAAATTTCCAGGAGTGTTAATTTCAAAGGGTTTGTTGTTCATATTCATGGACATATTTGCATTAAATACAACATATGGAATATTGCTGGTTCCATTAGCGGAAATAAAAATTCCGTTTCCTGTTATTTCGGTATCGCCATAGATTGTTATTGTTGCATATTGAGATGCGGTTGTTGGTTGTAGGTTCATTGTAAATGTTCCAATTTCTGTTGGATGCCATGTAATAAATGGTCCCCAGCCATTTATAATCAAGTTTTTGATTGTACTTTTTTTATTTGTTATGTTATAGCCATCCATCTTCATTAATGCTATTGATGCGTTCATCGCTTCAAAGCTGTTAATATTTACGGGAAGTTTTAAGTAACAGCTTCCATAAGCAGTAAGTTTACCTGTTACATTAAAATGGCTATACCAATCTCCCTCGTAACTTATGGAGTCTGCTGCATAAAGATTACCAACCGTTAATGTGGAATTATTCAGGTCAAGATATGTATAGTCTGCTAAATTTGCTTCGCCAATAGTGACATTGATGTTGGTAAAAGTGTGAGAATATAGTTTTGTTGCTTTGTCAATGGTCAATACAGGGTTTGTTCTTCCTAAGCATAGGTTATTGGGGGCTTTACTGTAATCTACTCCTGTTGTTTTTCCATACCCCAAATTGGCTGTTGCTATATGAGTATCTTTAAATATTGTATTATAACTGCTTAAAGAAGTTATATCTACCGGTGTTCCATAGACATATGTAACCCATTCATCACAAGTTTTGGGGTCGGGTTTGCAGCTTTTATATTTTAAGCTACTTCCGGTGTTGCAAGAAGCGCTTCCTGTTTCTGGTCCCCATGTGCAAGTAACATAATCTGCGGGACATTCGCAGGAGGTATATTTCATCGTACCATTGTCCTCACAACCGACACCAACACCGACAGACGGCGATGTACAAACTTTGTAATTTGTTGGACAAGTACAGGTTTTGGTGGAGCTGTTTGGAACTTTCGGAGAGGTGCAGCTTAAGCAAGTATTTTTTCCATACCAGCGTGTGTTTTCTTTGGGAATAATACAATATTGTGATGAATCTAAAAGCAATTCGTTACGTTGATTACATTTTGTCATGTTTTCTGTAGAGCAAGAACAGAGGTAATAATTACCTGTTTCATCACTACAAGTGGAAACAGTTGCTAGTGGTCCACAATTATTATTATAGTTTCCTCTTGTCATTTCAGAAGTGTTACATTTGCATTTTTTGAAGTAGTTTGAATCTTCTGGACAAACAGTTGTTGGATCTCCTATTTGGCCTGCAGGACATATTTTATAGCCAGAGTTCTCACATAGATAAGATCCTGATATTTCTAAGCTTTCTTCAAAAGAATCATAACTTCCATTTCCTGCACTTTCACAATCACCATAGCCCATAAAGCATACGGCTGCCGTCTTATAGGCTTTATCCATATTTATAAGGCTCGGGGCTTCTAATTGTTGCAATGGGTGATTGGAAAAAATGTCTGAGGCTGAGACTGGCTTCGGTTGCCAAAGAGCCGTTCCTGAAAGCAATGTTACAAGTAAAACAGATTTCTTCATAGTATCACCTCGCGACAAAATTAAAATAACGGTTACCCTACTGGGGAGAGGTGAGACTATGCTTTGATATAATACCATGAATCTGATATTCATAATATAATATCATACCATATGTTTATATTTTGCATAGATACACTTATCCATGCAAAATATACTACTATCCACACCTATCAAGTATAAGAATACACTGATTTGGTATAATAGTCAATCTTTTATGCGGTGAAAGAAAAATCTTAGTCGCTTATCTCTGCTTCGTAAGCATAAATAATTTCTGTTTCTTTTTCATTTTCGGAACGGCTTAGCTCGCAAACCATTAAGGTATCGGCATCTTGCAAGCTGTCAAACACCTCAGCGCTGATGTCTTTGAGCAACAAGCTGTCTTGTTCGTTGCGAACCAAAAGTGCGGCGTTTTCTTCAGCGTCCAATTCAATGCGCGGATTTTGGGGTTCTCCTTCGCGCTCATACAGAAGAAGCATAACTTCATCTTCATCATTAATCAGAAAGTCAAAAGTATCAAAAACATCCGCGTCCATTTTCATCTTCCTATAAGTTATCTTATTGTATCTTAGTTAAATTCTTTGGGATTGACAAGACTAATGTTAATATTTGAACTTATTTTGCTGAAATTGGTTTAAAAATGCGTTAACCTTGTGAACAGATTTTAGGAAAGGTGGAAAATGCAAGTTTTGATAGACCGCTTTATTACGCTCTTAAAATGGCCAATTGCCGTTTATATGCTGATTTCGGTGCCGGCTTTTATTCGTTCTCTTTATTATTTTAATTTTGTTAATATCAAATTCTTTGTTTTAGGTGCCGGTTTTATATTGTTTTTTATTGCCAGACAAATGGCTGATGGGTCGGTCAAAGCCAGTATGCAGATCGTGGCGCATGAGTTGACCCATGCCTTTTTTGCCTTCATTACTTTCCACAAGGTTAAGCATATTCGCGTTGAAGCTGATGACAGCGGCGGTTCCATGGGCTTTGAAGGCGAGGGTAATTGGCTGATTGTGATTGCGCCTTATTTCTTCCCACTGTTTGGGTTCTTTTATATGCTCTTTGTGTCCGTTTGGACTTCTTTTGCGCCGATGAACCTTATCTTAAACGGAATTTTGGGGTATTTTCTCGGTTATCATTTGGATACGGTGGCTTCGCAAATTCATGAAAAGCAAACGGACTTACCAAAAGTTTCTTACAAATTTTGTTGGATGTTTTTGCCGGGAGCGAATTTTTGGGTTATTGGCAGTATGCTTGCTTTTAACAGTCGTGGTTGGGACGGTTTTTGGGTATACCAAGACCTGATTAAGAAGCTCAATGTTCTTAATTTTGAATATGTAACAAACCTGATTTTTTAGAGATATGTCAAGCGGCAATTATCCGCATCAAGTCTGACCGGAACACCTATGGGCAAAACGGTTCTTGACGGGGTGTGTCCGTAAGGGAAGTTTTTGATGACCGGAATGTTTAGATTTTTACAAAACTCGTCTATGATATCATCAATGCTTCCATCCTCGGGGTCTACAATCTCAGAATCTGCAAACTCACCAAAGACAATGCCTTTGATTTTATCAAAATTTGGACATTGGGTGAGTTGTTGCAGCATAATGTCTATTTTATAAGTCTTTTCGCCAACATCTTCTATGAGCAGGATAGTATTGCTCAAATCCGGATAAAAAGCTGTACCGCATAAGTTGCGCAAAAGGCTTAAGCATCCGCCGAGCAAAATGCCCTCAGCTTGTCCTTTGTTTACGGTTTGACCGTAATGCAAGTCAAGCTTTTGGTCGTTGAAAATTTGTTGCAGGCTTTGCTCAACCAAGGAATCAATCTTGCCGGTTTTAAAATCATATTTTAGCGAAAAACCAGTGCAACAGGCAACTTTGGTTTGGGCATAGATGCCCAGTTGGAGGGCTGTGTTATCGCTGAAGCCAAAAATCGGCTTGGGGTTTTGACGAATCAGCTCATAGTCTATGAGCGGCAACATATATTGGCTGCCGGTTCCGCCGGAGGTGCAAACAATAGCTTTGATTTCCGGGTCTGCAAAAAAACGATGCAAGTCAGCTACGCGGTCTTTGGCTGTGCCTGCCATATAGCGAAAAGTGTCATAAATATGTTCGCCCAAAACGGGAACGAAACCTAATGAGCGCAAATAAGCCAGTCCGCATTCAACGGCTTGTTTGTTGCTGATGAAAGATGAGGGGCTGATGATGCCGATTTTGTCATTAGGTTTAAGCTTCATTTATAAGTCCTCCAAAATTTCCTTGCAGAAGGCCGGAAGAGAATTGTCTCTTGCGCCCATAATGACAACGCGATCGCCGGCTTTGGCATTCTTTTTTAAGTATTCGCCGGCATCGGCGCGGGTATCAAAAAACAGGGCTTGTTTGCCGAGTTCTTTGGCATATTTGATTAAGTCATTGGAGGAGATGTCTCTGGTGACGGTGCCGCCGGCAAAATAAATCTCGGGCATAAGCAAAACATCATCCTCATTCATGGTTTGGGCAAAAGATTCTATAATTTGCCGTCCCATTAAGCGCATCGGGCTAAAGCCGTGCGGTTGGAACATTACCATTAGTCTGCCGGGGTAGCTGCGTAAGGCGGACATTGAGGCTAAAACTTTGTCCGGATTATGCGCAAAGTCATCAATGACAGTAACCCCCTTGTTGGTGCCGATGACTTCAAGACGGCGGTGTGTGCCTAAGAAACCTTCCAGAGCTTTGGCGGCAGCAAATTTATCAATACCTAAAAGTGAGCAAGCGGCAATGGCAGCTAAAGCATTGGCAACATTAAACTTACCAATCAGGTTGAGGCGGAAAGTTTGTCCGTCTAAGGTATATTCTGTGCCATCAGGCAAAGCTTTGATGTCTTGGGCCATAAAGTCGGCATCTTTTCCTTCAATGGAGAAGGTGCGGTTTTGTTTTTGCGGGTTGCGAATATCGGCACTTGCAGGGCAGTCAATATTGATAACAACACCGTGGTGCGCGCGCATTGCAAAATCGCCAAAAAGTTTGCGGAGTTCCTCAATGGGTTTGTGGTCCAATGTGATATTGTTAATGAGGGCGATATATGGTTGATATTTTTCTATTGAGCCATCACTTTCATCGGCTTCAATGATGCAAATGTCGCCTTTGTTGTATATGATGTTCGGAATCCCTTTGCGGTCGGCATAGTTTAGGAGTAAGCCACCGTTGATGACGCAAGGCTTTTTGCCCAAAGTATCCAAGATATAACCAATCATTGCGGTGGTTGTGGTTTTTCCGCTGGTGCCGCCGACAGCAATATTGTAAGGATATTGATGAAAAATCTCGGCTAACAAATCAGAACGTTTTTTGATGGGAATGTTTTTTTGCAGTGCGGCCTTAACATCGGGAATCGTATCTTCAACCGCGGTGGAAACGTATAAGGTATCCAAGTCATCGGTTATGGCTGAGCCGTCTTGCGGTTTGATAACTATACCAATATCTTCAAGTGCTTGTTTGTTTTGAGCATCCTTGCCTTGGTCAAAACTGCGGTCAGAGCCATAAACCTCATGGCCTTGCAATTTTAAGATTTGGGCAAGGGCGCTCATACCGCTGCCGGAAATTCCGCAAAAACTTACTTTAGTCATGTAATTTAGTCCTTTTGTTATAGTGCATTGAGCGTATTGTTATCGCGCTCTTTCATTAGTTTTAAGTTCTTATAATCTATTGTAATATAGCTTTGGCCGTTGCCATCAACATTAACACCCAAAGCAGCTCCTATTGTACCGTTTTCAAAAGTGGCATAAAGCTCGGCTGTGCCGTTTTGAAGCTCTGATAAAAAGTTTGGATTGCCGATGGGTTGTTCTTTTTGTTCGGTTACGGTTTGTGGTTTGCCTTTAGAATCGGTTGTGGTTACGTCTATGTTGATGACATTGGGCGTATAAAATTCTTGAGCATTGCCATATTTTTGAGCAAGAAGTTTGTAGTATTGGCGGTACATGGCCATAACACCGGAGGCTTCAGGGTCATCTTGAATAAAGTTACCATATGCAATAATCCGCCATAAGCTGTTGTTGATGCCAAAGGTTAGGATGACATTACGAAAGTCGTGCAAACTATTGGGTAAATTTTGGGCAGAGTAATTGTTCATGTAGTCTTTTTCGCCAGCGGGTGTTAGGGTTACACCAAGATTTTCTATCTCTTTAGTAGAGGCTCCCCAAATCAGACCGAAAGGGGCGCTGCCGTATTGCGATTGGGCATCTTTTGTGGCTTCGCGGTTAGGAAGTTTGACAACCTTGTTGTCTTTGAGCTTGAGCAGTTTGGGCTTGGTGTTGAGCATTTTGCTGGCATTTTCAATGGCTATGTCCTCATTTTCCGCGGCAATTACTTCATCCGTTACAAGTAAATCCTGATAAAAGTTGGATGTGTTGTTTTGAGCCTGAGCTGAGGCGCAAAGCGCTACACTGAAGCAAAAGAGGTAAAGAATCTTTTTCATAATTTTATCCTTTAACAAGAATAAGAAAAAAATTGAACAGTGTTCAATTTCGTTCTATGATTATTTCCATATTAGGCTTAATTTACAAATATTTTATTAAACAATATAAGATTGATATGACAAAAGACAATATCCGAGAATATTTGATTGCCAAGGGGCGACAGCTGGTGGTGGAAAACGGGGCTGATTTTTTGACTGCTCGCAAATTGGCTGAGGCTTCGGGCTGTTCGGTCGGCACAATTTATAATCAGTTTGCCAATATGGATAAGTTTATTATGGCAGAAAATTTGCAGACGCTTGAGGAGCTGAAAAGCCATTTGTCCGCTTTGATGCCGGATAGAAATCCTTATAAAACCCTTAATCGTTATTTGGATGGTTTTGTGCGTTTTGTTTTGAGAAACAAAAACTTGTGGTTCTTGCTGTATAATTTTCATTTGCAGGCTTGTATGCATAAGTTGCCTCGGGTTTATTTGCGGGCTTTGGTTGAGGTGATTGAAATTTGGCGACCGGTTTTTGAGGAGGTCTTTGTTAATATTCGTCCCAGAGAAAGACGCTTATCCATGCAGGTTTTGTGGCTGTCTTTGTTCTCGGTCAGCTCGTTGCTTACAACGCCTGTTTTGGACGGGATGGGAAGTGTGAACAAAAAAACAATATGCCAACTTCTGCTTAACACATATTTGGCCGGTTTGACCGCTTTGAATAAGGATTAATGAAAATGGATATTTTGTGGCATTTGTATTATAAGCTTTTGTATTTTGTGAATAATCCGCAATTTTTGCAAAGCTTTTTTGATAACCGCTTTTATCTTATTTTGCTGGTGGTTATTTTAATGCGTTTCAAATACACAACTTATCGCAGTATGTGGTTGAGCGCGATGGTTAATATTCCCGGAACCTTTTTGCATGAGCTGATGCATTATTTGGTTGGGGCTTTGTTTAATGCCAGACCTTGTAACTTTACATTGTTTCCCAAAAAGAATGAGAACGGTGATTATGTTATGGGAAGTGTTGGTTTTCGTAACGTGACTTACTATAACGCCGTTCCGGCGGCGATGGCTCCTTTTTTGCTTCTGCCAATCGGTTTTTATATCAATCGTCATATTTTGCCGGTTATGACCCCGACTTTTTTTAACTATGTGTTGTATGTGTTGTTGCAGACCATTATTGTAGAAAATGCTATTCCGTCATCCGTGGATTTTAAGGTGGCGGGCATGTATTTGCGCGGTGTGATTATGTATGGCGCTTTAATCTTTTTGTATTTGTTATATGTATAAAAAATTTATTTATGTTCTAAGTTTTCTACAATTTGTTCCGTAACATCTTTGGCATCACCATAGAGCATTAGGGTGTTTGGGGCAAAAAATAGCGGATTTTCAACGCCGGCATAACCGCTGCCCAAAGAGCGTTTGACAAAGAAGACGGTCTTGGCTTTTTCAACCTCAAGAATCGGCATTCCGAAAATCGGAGAACTTGAATCCGTGCGGGCCAAGGGGTTGGTTATGTCGTTGGCACCGATGACGTAAGCGACATCTGCCGTTGAAAATTCGCGGTTGATTTGTTCCAGCTCATAAACATCTTCATAAGGAATGTTGGCTTCTGCAAGTAAAACATTCATATGACCGGGCATACGTCCGGCAACAGGATGAATGGCAAATTTTACCTCAACGCCGTATAATTTCTGTAAGTCCTCGGCCATTTCTTTTAAGATATGTTGTGCTTGGGCAACGGCCATTCCATAGCCCGGAACAATAATGACTTTGTTTGCGTTTTCCATTAGAAAAGCAGCATCCTGCGGTGTCGCGGTTTGAGCCGTTTGTTCGTTTGCTGTGGCTTGCTTTTGGTCTTTGAGACCAAAACCGCCGAGTATCACGTTTAATAAAGAACGGTTCATGGCTTTGGTCATGGCATGAGATAAAAAGGTGCCGCTGCCACCGACAATCGTTCCGACAATAATCAGTAAAATGTTGTTTAGAGAAAAACCGATGCTGACAGCAGCCCAGCCCGAATAAGCATTTAGTACAGAGATTATGACCGGCATATCTGCACCGCCAATCGGCAGGGTAACCAAAAAGCCAATAATAAGGGATAACAAAGATAATATATAAAAATATTTAATGTCTCCGGATAGGAGAAAAAGGCTGCAAGATGAAATGATACCAAGGGCCAAAAGCAGATTTAGAATTTGTTGTCCGCGAAAGACAAAAGCTTTGGGAGAGATTAGCCCCTGAAGCTTAGCAAAAGCAATTACGGAACCCGAAAAAGCAATGGCACCGATTATCAGCCCGAGAGAAGATTCAAATTTTGTCGGCGTACCGGATAAAATTTCTGCGCCGGCGATAAAAACAGAAGCTAAACCGCCTAAGCCGTTGAAGGCGGCTATCATTTGCGGCAAGGAGGTCATCTTAACCCGAAAGGCAAAAAATAGACCAAGGCAGCCGCCGGTCAGAATCATGAAAAATGTCCAAAAATAGTCATGCACTTCCGGCATGAAAAAAGTGGCCAAAACAGCAAGGCTTATGCCGATAAAGCCTAAAATGTTTCCGTGTCGTGCCGTTGCCGGATGTGCCAAGCCGCGGATGGATAAGATAAAAAGTATTACAGAAGCCAGATATGCCGCAGAGATATATGATGTCATGATTTTTTTCCTTCCGTTTTAGTTTTTTTCTTAAACATCCGCAGCATACGTTGCGATATGGCAAAACCTCCGAAAATGTTGACTGAGGCCAAAAAGACTGCAAATAAGCCAAAAAGTTTCGCAAGGTCGGTTTCTTGTTTTCCGGCAATGAGAATTGCGCCAATGATGATGATACCCGAAATGGCGTTGGAAACACTCATTAAGGGCGAGTGCAAAGCCGGACTTACGCCTTTGACGACAAAATAGCCAATGAAGCAGGCTAAAACGAAGATTGTTAACAGAAGCCAAAAACTACTCATAAGGTTTCTCCTTGAAGTTTTCCGTCTTTGCAGATGCAAGTTTTTGCAATGATTTCGTCTGAAAAATCAAAAGCCAAATTTTTTGTATCGGGGTTATATGCGGTTTTTAGAAAGTTAAGTATGTTGCGGGCATATAATGTGCTGGCAGTGTTGGGAACTTTGGCTGCCAGATTGGAGTTGCCAAGAAGGGTTATACCATTTATTTTTTTTGTTTGGTTGTTTTGGCTGCCTTCAACATTTCCGCCTTCTGCCGCGGCCATATCAATAATTATGCTGCCTTCTTTCATGTTGCTGAGCATTTCTGCGGAAATCAGACGCGGAGCCGGTTTGTTCGGAATCAATGCCGTGGTGATGACAACATCGGTTTTTTGGAGTTGGTTGCTTAGAAGTTTTCGTTGTTTTTCTTGGTAAGCTTCGGATGTTTCTTTGGCATAACCATCAGCGGCTTCAAAATTTGTATCATCAACGACTTGTAAAAATTTTCCGCCCAAAGATTCTACCTGCTCTTTGGCTTGGGCACGTACATCCGAAGCATAAACCTGACCGCCGAGACGTTTGGCGGTGGCAATGGCTTGTAGTCCGGCAACGCCAGCCCCTAAGACAAGAAATTTTATCGGCGGGACTGTGCCTGCCGCCGTCATCATCAGCGGAACAACCTGTGGTAAAAGATTTACGGCTTCTATGACGGCACGATAGCCGGAAAGGTTGTTTTGAGAGGAGAGAATGTCCATATTTTGTGCACGTGAAATACGCGGGATCTTGTTTAGAGCAAAGCAAGTCGCGGATTGGTTTGCTATGGTGTTTATGTCTTTTTTGTTTTGAAAGTTTGCTATAATGATTTGCTTAGAAGTGATAAATCTTTCTTCTTCCTCCAGAGGTGCCCATATTTTCAGAATAACATCAGCAGTCTTCCAAAGCGTGGAAGTGTCCGAAATGATTTTAGCGCCAGCGGTCTGATAAGCAGAATCAGAAAAATCGGCTCTGAGACCTGCGTCTTGTTCTATCTGTACGTCAAAGCCCCAGGAAATATATTGGCGGATGGTTTCTGGGGTGGCGGCGACACGGGTTTCGCCGTCAAAGCGTTCTCGGGGAATGGAAATTATCATTTGATCTCCGTCTTTTTAACGATATTGAAAGTTTATGCCTTGTATATATGTTTATATATGATGTTTCGGTGCGGTTTACAATAAATAGTGTGATGTTTTAAATTTTAGGTGGAAAACGATTGATGGTTGGTTATTGGAATTTGTTTTGGACGTTTTTTAAAATCGGCTTGTTTACTTTCGGAGGTGGAGCAGCGATGCTGCCGTTGCTCAGAATGGAAGTGGTTGAAAAAAACAAGTGGGCAACAGATGAAGAGTTGTTGGATTATTATTCCATCGGACAATGTACGCCGGGGATTATTGCCATCAATACCGCAACTTTTGTCGGGCATAAAATGCGCGGTGTTGGCGGAGCCGTGCTTACGACTTTGGGTGTGGTTACGCCTTCCGTAATCATCATTACCTTGATTGCCGCCGTGTTGCAAAATTTTATGAATAATCCTTATGTCATGGAGGCTTTTGCCGGCATCAGAATCGTGGTGGTGGCTTTGGTTTTGTCCGCAGTGGTGGAACTTTGGAAAAAAGGGGTGCGCGGTAAGTTCGGAATCTTTATTTTTGCGGCAAGTATGGCTTTGCTGATTTTCTTTAATCTTAGTCCGATTGCGGTTATCTTGATTTCCTCTGTCAGCGGTTTAGCTTATTTGAAATGGGTGCGCAAATGATTTATTTGGTATTGTTTTGGGAATTTTTTAAAATCGGGTTGTTAGCCATCGGTGGCGGTTTGGTAACAATCCCGTTTTTGATGGATTTGACCGATAAATATGACTGGTTTAGCAAGCAACAATTGGCTGATATGATTGCTGTGGCAGAATCGACCCCGGGCCCTGTCGGGGTTAATATGGCAACTTATGGCGGTTTTAATGCGGCAGGAATCTTAGGCGGCTTGATTGCAACTTTCGGCTTGGTCTTGCCCTCCTTAGTTATTATCATTCTTATCAGCAAATATGTTATGAAATATGAAAATGAGGGTATTTTCAAAAGTATTTTGTTTGGTATCAGACCGGCTGTTTTGGCACTTATTTTATATGCCGGATATATTTTGGCGGAAATGGCTTTTACGGATGTCAAAACAACGCTTATCGGAATGATCGCTTTTGCAATCGTACATTATTTCAGAAAGCTGCACCCAATTGTTTTTATTCTTTGCGGGGCGGTTATGGGAATCGTGCTTGAGTTGTAAGAAAAAAGCCTCTCAAACGAGAGGCTTTTAATTGATTACATTTCCAAAGCTTTACGGTAGGTTTCCAGCAAGAGCTCTTTTTCATCGCGGTCTGCGGCATCCATTTTGCGGAGCTTCAAAATCTCGCGCATAATCTTAACATCAAAGCCTGCTGATTTTGCCTCAGCAAAAATGTCGCGGATGTCTCCGGCAATGGCTTTCTTTTCTTCTTCCAAGCGTTCAATGCGCTCAATTAAAGAGCGCAGTCTATCAACGGCAATACCGCCAACTTCAGTCATTGTATTATCCTCCTAATTCATAAAACCAATTGGATTGAAGCTAACAAAATATGTGCGGTTTGACAAGTAATAATTTGTTCAAATCTTGTTTAAAAGTAATATCTTTTTTAATATATCTTTGCTAATATCCGGTTCAGAAAAAGATTTAATTTGTGAGGAATAATAAAATGCCACAGAAAACACATACTAAGATTTTGGCGACAATCGGCCCTTCTTCGGCATCTAAAGAACAAATTGAAAAATTGATTGATGCCGGGTGCGATGCTTTTCGTTTCAACTTCAGTCATGGCACACACGCCGAGCATAAAGAACGTTTTGATATTGTGCGCAAACTGGCTAAAGAAAGAAAAAGACATATAACCCTTGTGGCAGATATGCAGGGCCCGAAACTTCGTGTGGGTGAGTTTAAGGATGGCTCTATCCAGCTTAAAGAAGGCCAAAAATTTGTGTTGGATATGGTTCATGAATTGGGTGATGAGAATCGAGTTGAGCTTCCGCATAAAGAAATTTTTGCCGCGCTGAAAAAAGGCGATAAGCTTTTGTTAAATGACGGAAATATTGTTTTATTGGTTAAAGATTGTAACAAAAACAGCGCGGTTACGGAGGTTTTGGTCGGTGGTCCGTTATCCGGACATAAAGGCGTTAATCTGCCAAACATTAAACTTCCGATTTCCGCAATCACTGAAAAAGACCGCAACGATTTAGCTTTTGCGCTAAAACTCGGTTTTGACTGGATTAGCTTGTCTTTTGTTCAATCTGCAAAGGATGTTAAGGAAGCTCGTGAGCTTATCGGCGATAAGGCTTGGATTATTTCCAAGCTTGAAAAACCAAGCGCGATTGATGATTTGGAAGAGATTATCAAGCTCTCTGATGGTATTATGGTGGCGCGCGGTGATTTGGGCGTGGAATGTCCGTTGCCAACAGTGCCTGTTTTGCAAAAGAGAATCGTTACGGCTTGCCGTAAATATGCGCGCCCGGTGATTATTGCAACGCAAATGCTTGAGTCTATGATTAAAGCTCCAACCCCGACTCGTGCGGAAGTTTCTGATGTGGCGACCGCGGTTTATGATGGTGCAGATGCCGTTATGCTCTCTGCCGAAACTGCTGCCGGTTCTTATCCGGTAGAAGCCGTTAAAATGATGAACTCAGTCATTACGCAAGTTGAAAATGATCCGCTTTTCTTTAAGTTAATGGCAAATTCGCGGTCTGCTAATTGTTGTTTCGGCGAAGCAGACTCCATTACTTTTGCGGCAAGCGATATCTCATCAATCTTGGAAAAAGTGGCTTGCATTGTTACTTATACTTCTTCCGGTTTGACAACATTCTTAACAGCTAAAGAGCGCCCGAATCTTCCTATTTTGGCTATTACGCCGGAAGATAAAGTTGCTAACCGCTTAGGTTTGGTTTGGGGTGCGAAAAGCTTTGTTAACAAAGAAAGCTTTAAGAGTTTTGACAAGATTGAAGATATTGCCGTCAAAATAGCGGTTGAAAACGGTTTTGCAAAATCCGGCGACCATATCATCATCACAGCCGGTTTCCCTCTCGGCAAAAAGGGACGGACTAATATGTTGCATACCGTATACGTCAAGTAAAAGTTTGTATAATGGTCATCTAGTACAGAAACTACGGGGTAAAATTTTTAGTCGTGTACTATTTTTGTACACTCAAAAAATTTTCCCCTTGTTTCTTACTATATGACTCATTCTCCAAACTTTTGTAAAAGCTTGTCTGGAGGTTTTCTAGAGCAATTTTACGAGATTGATAAAAATTCACGTAGTTCAATCTACGCTAAAATTTTTATCATCTCTAGAAATTACTCTATAAATTCCACCAACCAAGCTTTTTAATCTGTAGAACAAATTGGAGCCTGCTTGACAAGGAAACGCTCTTGAGCGCAAGCTGGAGCCAGTTTGACCGCAGCACTGGCTGCTTTGGCGACCTTTGTTGAATCGCGTTGCTTCCAATATGCATATCTTGCTTATGTGCCTCGTGGCTTTGTGGATTCTTCGGAGCAAAGCTCCTCAGAATGACGGGTAAAGGGGCGTGCCTATTTTGCGGATGTGTCTTTGGAGCGTAAAAAATAGTAATAAAAAAACCTGCACAGATAAGGCAGGTTTTTAACTTTTCAAAAAATTCATCAATTAACCCTGACGAGCTTTCAACTTCGGGTTCTTTTTGTTGATGACATATACGCGACCTTTGCGGCGAACGATTTTGCAATCCTTATCGCGTACTTTCTTTGATTTTAATGAGCTATAAATTTTCATTTCAAACAATCCTTTTATCTTTGACTTGTCCGCAAAATATGCTAAATGATACTAAATGTCAACCACAAAATTGCTTCATAGTGAGGAAAAAGTGAAATATTCGGGCTTATGTACATTTGTCGGGCTATTTTGGGCTGTTTCGGCTCAGGCACAAATGCCTTATATTGACGAGGTTAAGGCTTTGGGCGCTGTTGCCGGACAAGGAATGGCCTGTGGGGCTTCAAAATATAATACTTTTGAGCTTTTGGCACGGGCGATTCTTATTTCCAAAGCGCCGAGCGACAGAATCCAATCCGATGGCGTGTATGCTTATAATGAAGCAAAAGCCAATGCCTATATCTCTAAGCAGATGGATGGTTTTTATGAATGTGATGCCATTAATCGGCGTTTTGATAATCAGGATATTTTTAAGGCAACATTATACCGTGACGGAACAATCAAAATGCCTGATGGTACAATAATTACGCCGCGCCAACCCTATGATGCTACTTTGGTTTACAATAAAGATATGGATGTAGATGCCGAAGAGATTTATAATGGCGGCGGGACACAAGATGTCGTCGAAATCAGAATAAAAACCGAGGGCAGTTCTTCTGAAGTACGCGCCGTTTATCAGCCGTCAAGTTCAATGGAAGAGATTGCGGCTCCGGTAAGTGTAACTCAGCCGGAAGCTCCATCTTATGCAGAACCCGAGCCTCAAGAGGATTCCGGAATCGGGCATATTAAAAGTCGTTGGAAAAATTAGTCATTGAACCAGCCGCGATCTGCCAAAAAAGCATAAAATCCGCCATCATTAAGTTGAGGAGCGCGAGGCTTTTCTTGTTTATCTAAAATCTGCAATATGTGGTTGCGTGTGCTTTCGGAAGGGCACCAGTTTTCAATTAAAGGCATACCGTTTGGACCCTTCTTGCCGAGGCGTTGTTCCAGCATTTTGGAAAAAGCTCTTTTTTCTTCATTTATGCGGTCATTGTCTATGCCTTTAGCATAGCTGAACTCAATGATATCTTCCGGCGGAAAACCTGAGCAAGCTCCCGATATTACGGCAACATAGCTCCGAACCTGCGTGGGCGAAATTTGAGCTTTTTTGAGCTCAGGATTAAGCTCTACCAGATCTAAATACATTTTACGAACGGCAAAAAGGCTTTGCGGCTTTTGGTCTTGTAGTGCGTTGGCTAAGGAATCTTCGCCGGGGTTTAGACCGCGTTCAATAACCTCATAAATACGCATCGGTTTCATCAAAGCCTCATATTCCAGAGGTTCCATATCGTTCGGAAATTTGTATTGATGGTAAATGCCTTTGATGCCGGCGGCTTCTTCAAAACGTTTGACCGGAGAATAGTTGTCATAATCCAAGCATGCATAAAGCTGGTTAAGCTCTGTATGTTGTTCTTTGGGAACTGAGGCATAAATGGCTTTTTTTATGGCTTGGCTTTGCGCAAGAGTAAAAGGAACATTCTTTTCCATTGTGTTCTCCATGAAATATTCTGGATTCATTATAGATTGAAAATATTAAGATTGCAACTTGATAAAATTTCGGTATACTCGGGAAAAATGTTTAATTTCAGGAGTATAAAATGGCATCTTATCAGTATATTTTCGTTATGCAGAATCTTACCAAAGTTTTTCCCGGCGGCAAGGAGTTGTTTAAGGGGATTACGTTGTCTTTTCTGCCGGGGGCCAAAATCGGCGTGCTCGGCGTGAATGGTGCCGGTAAGTCTACGTTGCTGAAAATTATGGCTGGCGTGGATAAAGAATTTAACGGTGAAGCTTGGGCCGCAGATGGCGTAAAAGTCGGCTATTTGGAACAAGAGCCCAAACTTGACCCCTCAAAAACCGTGATGGAAAATATTATGGATGGTCTGGGTGAAACGCGTGATTTGTTAAAGCGTTTTGAAGAAGTTTCCGCCAAGTTTGCTGAGCCGATGAGTGATGATGAGATGAATGCGCTGATTGAAGAACAAGCCGCTTTGTCTGAAAAAATTGATGCCTGCGATGGCTGGAATTTTGAACGCACCATCCAGATTGCAATGGATGCTTTGCGTTGTCCGCCGGCTGATGCCGATGTTACCAAACTTTCCGGCGGTGAAAAACGCCGTGTGGCTTTGTGCCGTTTGTTGCTCCAGAAACCTGATATGCTTTTGCTTGACGAACCGACCAACCATTTGGATGCCGAATCGGTTGCTTGGCTTGAAAATCACCTTAAAGAATATAAGGGTACGGTGGTTATGGTTACACACGACCGCTACTTCCTTGACAATGTTACGGGTTGGATTCTGGAACTTGACCGCGGACAAGGTATCCCCTATGAGGGCAACTATTCCTCTTGGTTGGAACAAAAGCAAAAACGTTTGGAACAAGAGGCTAGGGAAGAAACTGCCCGTCAGAAGACTTTGGCAAACGAGTTGGAATGGATACGCAAGAATCCTAAAGCGCGTCAGGCAAAGTCTAAGGCGCGTATCAATGCCTATGATGAACTTTTGAACGCTGCAACCAAGGATAAAATTACGCAAGCTCATATCAATATTCCGATGACGGACAGATTGGGTGATTTGGTTATTGAGGCAAACAACATTTCTAAAGGTTATGGCGATAGATTGCTGATTGATAACCTTTCTTTCAAAATTCCTAAGGGTGCAATTGTCGGTATTATCGGACCGAACGGTGCCGGTAAGACCACGCTCTTCCGTATGATTACGGGGCAGGAAAAACCGGATTCCGGTGAAATCAGAATCGGTGAAACCGTTGATTTGGGCTATGTTGACCAAGGGCGTGATGAACTTGATGCCAACAAAACCGTATGGGAAGAAATTTCTGACAGCCTAGATATGATTCAGCTTGGTAAAAAAGAAATGCCCTCACGTGCTTATGTCGGACAATTTAACTTCAAAGGTGGCGACCAGCAGAAAAAAGTCGGTCAGCTTTCCGGCGGTGAGCGCAACCGTGTGCATTTAGCCAAAATGCTCAAAAAAGGCGCGAATGTTATTTTGCTTGACGAGCCGACCAATGATTTGGATGTTGATACGCTTCGCTCATTGGAAGAAGGTATTATGGAATATCCGGGCTGTGTTTTGGTTACCTCACACGACCGTTGGTTCCTGGACCGTTTGGCAACACATATCCTTGCTTATGAAGGCGACAGCCAAGTCGTTTGGTTTGAGGGTAACTTTGAGGAATATGAAAAAGACAAAAAACGCCGTCTCGGTGATGATGCCTTGATTCCTCATGCTGTTAAGTATCGGAAGCTTACCCGATAAAAAGTTTGTATAACGGGTAACTAATACAGAAATTTCAGGTCAAAAGTGTCCTCACGTACTCCTATGTACGCTCCGCTTTTTTCACTCTAAAATCTTATTATTTACCTCACTCTCCAAACTTTTCAAAAAGTTTGCAAGCTGTTGCCAGCTTGACCGCGGCACTGGCTGCGGCGCGAACCATTGTTGAAACGCGATGCTTTCTAAGAGCATATCGTGAGATTGTTCCTTGTACTTTTTGGCAAAAA
>CASFUZ010000012.1 GCA_949298065.1 uncultured Pseudomonadota bacterium
ATGTTCCCCAAACATTTTTTTGCTGCGAGCCCTGCGACCGTCGCAGCTTCTTATCCGCACATATCACCATAAAAAAACTCTCCACTATGGGAGAGTTTTTTTTATGGTGGGCCCTGCCGGACTCGAACCTGCGACCAGACCGTTATGAGCGGCCTGCTCTAACCAACTGAGCTAAGGGCCCGATGACAGAAAAGAAGATATGAAATTCATCCGCTTAAGTCAAGCATAATTTAAAAAATAATCCTCGCAAAATTCACATTTTGCAAGGATTAAAAAAATAGAGCGAAAGACTATTTCAGCTCAAAAATCTCTCCGCATTGATAAACAAAGCATTCTTCAGGAAAACGCCCGGCTTCTGCTTTCATAACAAATTCTTCACCGTCCTTGATTTCCGTCCACTCCAGCTCATCTCCCTTCAAGTGCAGTTTGCAGTTATGCAAAGCCTTAGTTGAGAACGCTTTCACATAGACCTGCGTATCAACTTTTGTTCCATCCGGCAAAATTCCCTTAAATGGACAAACGAAGCAAGGACAACCTACAAGATCGTCGTCACCTCTTTTCAACCAAACCAATTTCAGGTGATACCAAGCTTTGGAAGATTCATCAAAGATATCACCCACCTCAACCTCGGCACCGGTTTTAACTTGTTTTTCAACCAGCTCATTATCCACCATATTGGCAGCGAGCATTGATTTCATCAAAGCGAAAGCCTGCTGAGCAGTCTTAACCGCTAACACTCTTTTTTCCATAATAATTCTATATTTTTTAATTAGACAAAACAAAACTTAATTCAAAAAAAACATTTTGTCAAACATTTATACAAAAAAAAGAGCATTGGTAATTTTCTCAAATCCAATGCTCTCCAAAACTAGACACTATTCAGCCAGCTCAAAATTTCTAAGCTCTGCCGACAGATTATCATCTTTTTTACAGGCTTTCAGAAAATTCTTCACCGTCTTCACCTCGTCTTCTGTCATCTCCGATTTTTTCAAACCAGATAAATATGACAATATCTCAATCTCAAAGTCATAAAAAACTTCATAAAAGTCATTCACAACTTTCTGAAACATATTCAACCAGTGCAAAGAGCGTTCTTTTTCCTGTTCTGTTTTGGCTTCATCATATTCCTTACCATATCCCAAATAGATAAGATAAATAATAGAGAAAGCCTCAAGCATTTTTCCAATTGGTAATTCAACATCGCCACTGACGATATCTTTACCCAAACGCAGCGCGGCTACTGAACTTCCTCGCGCTTCTTTTAATAATTCGTCTGACTTCATAATATACAATATATAAGATTTAACGTTCGGGAATATACGCTTCATAAAACCTTCTGTCAAATACTTCTTATGAAAAAACCCCGCTTTTCGCAGGGTTTTCTTTATTTTTAGTTATCCAAGAAAGAACGCAACTTTCGCGACCTTGACGGATGTTTAAGTTTACGCAAAGCTTTCGCCTCAATCTGACGAATACGCTCACGCGTAACATTAAACTGCTGTCCAACCTCTTCCAAGGTGTGATCCGTATTCATTCCGATACCAAAACGCATACGCAAAACACGTTCTTCTCTCGGGGTCAAGGATGACAAAATCCTCGTGCAAGTCTCTTTAAGATTAGAATGAATTGCGGAATCAAGTGGCTGCAAAGCGCTCTCATCAGCAATAAAATCGCCCAAAGA
Source organism: uncultured Pseudomonadota bacterium (assembly GCA_949298065.1). GTDB lineage: Bacteria > Pseudomonadota > Alphaproteobacteria > RF32 > CAG-239 > Scatacola_A. Next base: position 1,682 of record CASFUZ010000012.1, read on the forward strand.
AGAATCTTCTTCATCGCCGACCGGAGCTTCCAAAGAAACCGGTTCTTTAGCAATTTTCATAACTTTACGCACTTTTTCCAAAGGCATAGACAGACGCTCGGCCAACTCTTCCGGTACAGGCTCTCTGCCCATCTCTGACAACATCTGACGAGAAGTTCTGACCAATTTGTTAATTGTCTCAATCATATGAACCGGAATACGAATAGTTCTGGCTTGGTCGGCAATAGAACGCGTAATAGCTTGTCTAATCCACCAAGTTGCATAAGTTGAGAACTTATAACCGCGGCGATATTCAAATTTATCAACGGCCTTCATCAAACCGATATTACCTTCCTGAATCAAATCCAAGAACTGCAAACCGCGGTTAGTATATTTTTTGGCAATAGAAATAACCAAACGCAAGTTTGCCTCAATCATTTCTTTTTTGGCGCGTTCAGACTCTCGCTCACCTTTTTTAATGGTATCCACCATTTTGCGATATTCCGTAATCGGCAAGCCGCATTCCTGAGCCATTTTGGCCACATTATCGCGTAGTTCGGCAATTTCAGCACCATATTTTTCAACAAACGCCTTCCAATGCTTGTCTGTTTTATGAGATATATTTTCAATCCATTTGGGATCAAGCTCTGATTTCTGATATGCAGCCAAAAAGTCTTCACGTTTAATCTTGCAGGACAACGCATAACGCAACAACTTACCTTCAAGTCCCATCAAACGTTTGTTTAAATCGTTAAGCTGCTCAACCAACTGTTCAATACGTGTTGCGTTTAAGTGAATGGAGCTCATCAACTCCACCAACTCTTTCTTAACCTGCAAATATTTTTTCTCAACACTCGGGCTGATATTTTTTCCTGCTAAAACAGCGGCAATACGTTGACTTTGAATTTTCTTTAGATCATCATAATAACTTGAGATTTTGTTCAAAATTTCCAAGACTGGCTGAAGCAAAGCCTCTTCCATAGCAGAAACTGAAGCAGCAGCTCTGCCACCGACCCCATCATCATCTTCTTCCTCATCAGAAGTTGCAACATCTTCGTCACTATTTTCACCTAAATCAGTGGTATCATCCTCATCTTCAACCTCATCATCAACGGCATCATCCAACTCCATATCATCATCAAGATCATCGTCAATATCATCAAGATTTTCTTTGGTTTCCAATTCTTCGGCAACTTTATCTAAATCAACCGGAGCTTCATCGTCTTCATAAGCCAAAGCCTCAGGATCATCACCATACATCATTTCCAAATCAACGATATCACGAAGCTGCATCTTGCCTTCAACAAGGTCATCACGCCATCCGGCAATAGCCTTCAAGGTCATCGGGCTTTCACACAAACCGTCAATCATCACGGTTTTTCCGGCTTCAATACGCTTAGCAATAGCAATTTCGCCTTCTCTGGATAAGAGTTCAACCGTGCCCATTTCTTTCAAATACATACGCACGGGGTCGTCAGAACGTCCTAATTCTTTCTCGTCAAAATTGCCGGTCTCGTCGTAATCTTCTTCTTCCTCAATAACATCCGGTTCAAAATTATCGGCATCAGATTCGGAAATAATACTAATCCCCAAATCCGAGATTTCTGACATAATATCTTCAATCTGTTCGGAAGTTTCTCTTTCCGAAGGCAAAGCTTTATTAAGCTCCTCAACGGTTATATAGCCGCGAATCTTACCCTTATCAATAAGACGTTTTACGGCGCTGCCTAATGAATCAATCAACGGCGCGTCAGCCGCACCGCCTTCGTAATAGTCTTGATTTTCTGTATCTGACATGTCGTTCCTTAAAAAAATTCTATTTTTTTAAACTTCAGGCCTTAACCAGACAAAAAAGCCCGAAAAACTGCTAGCTGGCACTTTTTTTAATAATTTTAAAGCTTTTTGTCAACACTTGCTTTAACACAAAAAAGAAGCCGATTCGCTGCTTGTTGCTGTCTTGTTTGGTTTTCCGCGGATTATAATATATAATATTAATTAAAATTTTGTGTATCAAGCAGCGCTTCTTTTTCTTTTTTTAACGATTCATAGTGCTTATACACATCTTCCGGAAACGACTCGGAAGTTTGAATGATTCGCAAGCACTCTCTTATCTCATTTTCCAACTGTTTGAGCTGAACCTCAATAATTTTGGTATCAATTTCCGAACGTATTTTGGGAAGATAGGGATTCTGCTGTTTAAACATATTAAGCTCCCATAGCTCAGCCAAATCCTTACCAAAACCTTTTTCTTCCAAGCACTTATACATTTCGGCAAAAGTAATTTGCTCATTTTCAGAACAAATCTCGCTCATTTGGTCATACATAGCCCGCAAACGCTGATTATTAAAATCAAAAAAAGACATCTTTTCTTCATATTCCGCGACCAATTCGGGATAATAAACAAAAGCCGCCAATACAAATTTTAAAACCAACTCATCCAAACTGGGCTTAGGTCTGGCAATAACGATTTTTTTTACCGAAGGCTGAACCGCTTTACTTTTGCGCCCATCTTCTTGTTTGCGTCCTTTCCAGTTACTGCGACCGAAAGCTTCATAGATACGGTTTTTCATATCCTGAATATAATAACCACGGACTTTTTCATCGGCAATTTTGCCGACTTCTTCCATAATATTCTTTTCAATTAGGGCTTTTTGCTCCGGCGTAGATAAATCCTTGCTCTGAATATTTTTGCGCCAAACAAGCTCCGCCAAAGGAACCGTATCGCCGATAATCTTCAAAAACTCATCTCTGCCTTTGGCTTTTAAGAACTCATCAGGATCCATTTTATCCGGCAAAAACACATATCTGGTAGAATATCCGGCTTTCAAAATTGGCAAAGCCCGGTCAACTGAGCGCACCGCAGCGCGAATACCGGCGTTATCTCCGTCAAAACACAAAGTCGGCATCGGACAAACGCGCCACGCCTCCTGAATTTGGTCTTCGGTTAAGGCTGTACCCAAAGGAGCCACGGCATAACCTATGCCGAACTTATCCATGGCAATAACATCCATATAACCTTCGCAAATAATAATGTTTCGCGCCTCAAAGGCCTTATCTCTTGCATAATTCAGATTATAAAGCACGCGCCTTTTATTAAAGACCGGAGTTTCAGGTGAGTTCAAATATTTGGGTTGCCCATCTCCCATAATCCGTCCGCCGAAAGCAATCACCCTGCCCCGCTTGTCCATAATCGGAATAATCACACGGTCGCGGAAAAAATCATGCGAGCGGCGGCTCTTGTCTTCAGGAATGGCAATCAAACCTAGCTCGTGCATTTCGGCTTCGCTGATTCCTTTGGAAGCGAGCAAAGCCTTCAACCCGTTGTTGTTTGGGGCATAACCGAGCCGAAACTTTGTGATGATTTCATCTCCGAAACCACGGTTTGCCAAATAATCCATAGCGCGCACCCCTTCGGGCATACGCAAACATTTTTCAAAAAACTTCGCCGCCATTTCCATAATGTCATATTGCGAAGCTCTTTTTTCAATTTCTTCTTTATTTTCATGGCTCATCTGCGGCACTTGCAAACCGGCTTTGTCCGCAAGCTTGCGCACGGCATCCATAAACGGCAGGTTATTTGCCTCCATCTCAAATTTTATGATATCGCCATGCGCGCCGCAACCAAAACAATGATAAAAACCTTTAGCTTCATTCACCGTAAAAGACGGTGTCTTTTCATTATGAAATGGACAACAAGCCTGATATTCTCGGCCTTTTCGGACAAGCTTAACCTTCGCGCCGACCACATCTACGATAGAAATTCTGGCGCGTAACTCATCCAAAAATTTTTGCAAATCCGCCGAGGCCATTTAAGACAACAAAACCTTAGTTCAAAAAGTTCTTAATCATTCCGCTGGCTTTACCGAAATCAAGCTGACCGGCATATTTTGCCTTCAAAGCCCCCATAACTTTGCCCATATCTTTCATGGAAGCAGCACCTGTTTCGGCAATAATTGCTTTAATAGCGGCCTCAATCTCGGCATCATTCATCTGTTTGGGCAAAAAGCGCTCAATAACGCTGATTTCCTTGCGTTCTTTGGCAGCCAAGTCTTCGCGGTTACCTTCAACATACATTTTGATTGAATCATTACGTTGCTTAATCATACCTTGCATCATAGACAACAAATCAGCCTCGCTTGCCTCTTTCAAACCTTTGCCGCGAGCGTCAACATCTTTTTCCTTCATACCGGCAATAATCAAACGAACGGCGCTGACCGTATCCATATCTTTGTTCAGCATAGATTCTTTCAAAACTTTTTGTAAGTCTTCTCTCAACATTTATTTTCTCCCAAAAAAATTTACGATTGTCCTGAGGATAATAGCTTAGAGCCAAAAAATCAACAGCATTTTGTGCGTTAAAAATAAAAGCGCAAAGAAGTCATAAATTCATCAATATTATGCCCATAATTGACCTGATACTTGTAGTTCAGAGCCAATGCGCTGTTTTTAGTCAGGGTCAAAGCCGCTTCGGCCGAATATTTCATACTTTCCGCAAAATGTGAAGTTGCAAAAACTTTTTCAGCCTCGGCTAAAAGCCGCCATTTTCCGAAATCGGCATAAATTCCGCCGGCAATTCCGATTCCGCCCCACTGATTATGTGGCAAAAATCCACCATAACTTGCGTACAAACTGTTCATAGAATAAATCCATACATTATCGCTCAAAGCATATGTATATCCGCCGCCGACTTTAAGATTGAAGGCATACCCCTCTTTTTCGTTTTCCGGATTATAAACACGTTCAATATCAGCCATAATGGTATAAGAGGTTGGCATAAACATCAAATCAGCCGGCGAAAGAGATTTTATCCCAACCAAATCAAGCTTTTGCAATACGGTTTTGTTTCGGTTGTCATAGTGTCGCAAGGTTGTGTTTAAGAAGTTAATCTCTGCCCCGCGTAAAAAGCCGAAATTATCATCGGTTAAAGAATGATATGCCGGCCGATACTGAACCTCCTGAAAAGCTTCGCCGTTCCGATTACCGACCACTAAAACCATCCGCATGGAATCATGCCCCTCATGCGGCGGCTTACCTTCATCATGCTCGGCAAAATGCGGCACATCATCAATTTTGCTTCTGGCTTTAAGGCTTTTAAAACTGCGTTTACGATACTCCTTTAAGTCTAAATCTTTGGCAATATATTGATATTGCACATACTGATAAGCCGTTTCCAAAACATCGGCTTTTTCATCATTTTCCAAACCCTCCAATGCCCAATTCTGCTCTAATACTGCTGCATAGAAAGCTTCTTTTTGCTTATCATTCATCTGCTTAAATCTGTAACGAATTTTAGACTGTCTGGACGGACGATAATTAACATTTTTAACCAAGCCTTTGCGACTTTTCACAGCTTTGATTGTGTCTAACGGGATTGCCTGTACGGGAAAATCATCAGCCAACTTCAAAGACGGACGCACGGCATCCAAAATCTCCATCAGCATATAAGAACAATTTTCCGTAAAAAAGAAATACCGCGTCTGTGTTTGCCCAACCTCCCACAAATGCGCCACAAACATATCCAACTCTTCGGGGCTCAAATCAAGGCTATATTCCCAAATATCACGATTCTCAATATTGTTATAAGTATTGATAATGTCATAATAAGGTTTGACCGTAAAACCACCATAAAAACCGCCGGTTAAACCCAAAATCGCAAAAAGTGCGGCGTTTTCCTGCCCTGCCGTAAAAGCACCATAGTTCACGCCATGCGCCAAAAGTTGCGTTCCCTTGCGCGAGGTGTCAATCCTGATTAAGGTGTGTCCGAACAAAGAAGACGGATTATTCATATAAGCATCCGTAAAAAGAAGCGTAACCCCTGCGGGGTGCAAATCTTTCTTAAAATCTTCAAATTCCTCACATTTCGGAAAATCTTGTGTAACCAACCCCTGAGCTTTTAAGAATTTGTAACGAGCCGGAAAAATACAAATTTTATCAATATCTTTATTTTCCTCAAATAAAGCTATTGTTGCCTCAAGTTCAGATTTAGGATTAACTTTTCCGTCTTCCGCCAAGAAAAAATTCGGTGTATCTATTGTGCTTTCAATTTGCCCAAACAACTGCGGCCGATAATGCCCGAGAGCCAACCATTGCGGATTATCCTCCACACCGGCCTCAACCGGCATAGACCATAACCCGACAAGCATCAAAACCGCAAAAAATTTTTTCATCACATTCAGACAGATATAAAAAAGCCGCCCATTCTAGCGTCTGAGCGGCTCATAAGAAATCAACTAGGCGTTCATTACTTTAAAGAGGTTCAAAGTAACTTCAACAGCATCTACATCATCATGTGGGAAAATGAGTGCAAAATTATCATGAACCTTGGTTGCCAGTTCATTTTTATCAACTTCCATAATACCGGCTAAAGTATCCAAAGTTTCACCCTCACCTCTGGAAGCATCCAAAGCATATTGCTCCATATTATTTTCCAAGAAGTTCAAAACCATACGCTGTGTTCCGCCGGTAACACGACCATTTTGATCGCAACCTGATGTTCCGGAAGAAATACCGAAAGTTTGGTTACCGAAAGTACCGTTTGTTGTAACGGCCAAAATTTGAGGAACAACACCGCTTTGTCCTCTCCAAGCCATAGAACCCAAACCGCAACCGGTGCTGTCAACGGCCATTGCGTTTGAAGAAAAAGCCATAACTACGGCCAAAGCAGAAGCAAGATAAAGTTTTTTCACTGTTTTTCTCCTTTAAAATCAAAGCATTTAGCCCTTTAGTTATATCAGTTCCTAAACTTTTGTACAGCATTTTTACATTTATCCAAACAAAAATAAAAAAGCTTGCAGTATTTTAATTCTGTGTTATATTGCAAAGAAATTGGTACAAAAGACGGCTGTGATAAATTAAAGTTTATCGCAGCTTGATTTTTCTAACTTTTTTAAAATGCCGCGCCGTCAAAGTTTTGTCGGGCTGCATTGTTTTTTTGGAATAATGAAGGAGTAAGAAGATGGATAAATTTCCTTTGACAAAAGATGGTTTTACGGCTCTGGAAGCTGAGTTAAAACACCTCAAAGGCGTTGACCGCCCGAATATCATTGCCGCCATTGCGGAAGCCCGCTCTCACGGTGATTTGTCCGAAAATGCCGAATATTCCGCCGCCAAAGAAAAACAAAGCTTCATTGAAGGTCGCATTCAGGAGTTGGAAGCTGTCATCAGCCGCGCTCAGGTTATTGACCCTTCACAAAATAAAGGCAGCGTCATTCGTTTTGGCGCAACTGTTGTCGTTGTTGACGAAGACACGGATGCTGAAAAATCTTACCAAATTGTCGGCGATTATGAAGCCAATATTGAACAGAACAAAATCTCGCTTTCATCACCTTTGGCCAAAGCTTTGATTGGTAAGGAAGTTGGCGATGTTGCCGAATATGTTGCCCCGGGCGGCAAAAAATCTTTTGAAATTTTGGACGTTATTTATAAATAAGCCAGTTTTATTAAGGAGGAGCCGACAAATTGTCGGCTTTTTTCTTTAAAATAAATAACTTATCAAAGCAAGTTTCAGAAGTTCTTGAAAATAAAAATATCGGTTTTATAGTAAGGAAAATTAAATAACGGAGAATATAAAAAATGGCTGAATATAAATCAAAAATACTCATCATCGGCTCAGGACCTGCCGGTTACACTGCCGGAATTTATGCTGCCCGCGCCGGCTTAAAACCGATTTTGGTTTCAGGAACTCAAGTCGGCGGGCAATTAACCATTACCACAGAGGTTGAAAATTTCCCCGGTTTTCCAACCCCAATTCAGGGTGGAGAATTAATGCAGAGAATGCGTGAACAAGCTCAAAACTTAGGCGTTCAGATAATTGATGATACGATTACGGAAATAGACTTTGAAAACCGTCCTTTTGTTTGTTCTTCAGAAAATGCCAATTCTTATGTAAGCGATTCTTTAATTATTGCCACGGGTGCTTCCGCACGTTGGTTAGGAATTCCGAGCGAAACCAAGTTCAGAGGGTTCGGCGTTTCGGCCTGTGCCACTTGCGATGGTTTCTTTTATCGCAACCGTAATGTTGCGGTTGTCGGCGGCGGCAACACGGCTTTGGAAGAGGCTTTATATCTGACCAACTTTGCCAAAAGCGTAACGATTATTCACCGTAGAGATGAATTTAGGGCTGACAAAACCATGCAAGAACGCGTCAAACAAAACCCCAAAATCAATGTCGCTTGGAACACTGTCGTTGCCGAGATTGTCGGCACGGAAACACCGCTCGGCGTTACCGGCATAAAACTTAAAAATGTTAAGACAGATAATATTTCTGATTTGGCTGTTGATGGTGTATTCATCGCCATCGGGCATCATCCAAACACAGACTTAGTCAAAGGACATCTGAAATTAGATGATGAAGGATATATTGCGACCAAGCCGGACAGCTGCGAAACCAGCGTTAAAGGCGTGTTTGCCGCCGGAGACATCAGAGACCCGCACCATCGTCAGGCTATTATTGCAGCCGGAAGCGGCTGTATTGCAGCTTTGGAAGCTGAAAAATATCTTAACGAACAAGAAGTTTCTAAAAAATAAGATGTCGGAAAACAAAAAGATATTGCTACTGTCATGTTGCGGTCCCTGCTCTTGCGCTGTCATAGCCAAAGCTGCGGAAACGGGGCTCAACCTGACGGTAGCCTTTTATAATCCCAACATTCGCCCTTTAGCGGAATATACAAAACGTCTGGAAGAAAACAAGCGTGTTTGTGAAATTTACCATATTCCCTTTGTTGAACTGGAATATGACAACCAAGTTTGGTGTGAAGCTACAAAAGGCTTAGAAGATGAGCCGGAAAGAGGCAAAAGATGCTCTATTTGTTTTTACCTGCGGCTCAAAAGAGTGATGGAATACGCCAAAGCCAATGGTTTTGATGGTGTAGCTTCGGTTTTAGGTGTTTCCAGATACAAAAATCTGGAACAAGTTAATGAGGCTGCAGCCAAGGCTTCCCAAGAAACAAATGTTGAATATGTGCATATTGAAGGTCGCAAACACGGCATGCAGGATTTACGAGAAAAGCTGATAAAAGAGCTAAATTTATATTCACAAAACTATTGTGGTTGCAAACCGAGATAAAAAGGAATCAATTATGAATATCGGCGCTGAAATTTTAGGATATCTGGCAGGAATTTGTACTGCTGTTGTTTTCTGCCGCAAACTCTAAAGACTATAAGAAGCAAACAAGTTCAAAATTTATCCAAAGCAAGTTACATCATATATAATCTTTGTCTTGGATGTTGGCTTGTTTACGGAATTTTTTTGCGTTCAATACAAATGGTTCTCTTTAATTTTATCGGAATAATTTTTGGCGGCATAGTTTTATATATGATTTTTAAATATCAGAAATAACAAAAGAGCTCCATAAAAGGAGCTCTTTTTTATAAAACTGGCGCGCCCTAGACGATTACTCTACGCTATAGCTTGAGTTGCACAGGCGCAATTTTTGCTCTAAGCAAAACCGGCGATACCCCCGTATCGCCTATTGCTGGTAGTCAAACGTCTGTCTCAGACGTTCAAATCGTAAGGTCGCATTTCCAGACATAAAAAAGAGCTCCATAAAAGGAGCTCTTTTTTATAAAACTGGCGCGCCCTAGACGATTCGAACGTCTGACCCACAGCTTAGAAGGCTGTTGCTCTATCCAGCTGAGCTAAGGGCGCAGGGATAACTTGAAATCTGAGACGGAATATAAACTCATCCGTAATTCAAGTCAAGTTAAAATCAATAAAAAAGTGGTCGGGACAGGCGGATTCGAACCGTCGGCATCTTGCTCCCAAAGCAAGCGCTCTACCAGGCTGAGCTATGTCCCGTTTTTTAGCTCTGTTATAATAATCCGAGAACTCTCTCTCCTCTCCCAAAAGCAAGCGCGTCACCGCTGCCGGCGTTCCGGTCAGGCTGAGCTATGTCCCGTTTTTTTAGCTCTGTTATAATAATCCGAGAACTCTCTCTCCTCTCCCAAAAGCAAGCGCGTCACCGCTGCCGGCGTTCCGGTCAGGCTGAGCTATGTCCTGTTTTATATCCCATCGCTCAAAACTTTTCTTACAATAATAAAAAAATTTTATTTTGCAAGCCTTTTATACAAATCCATTATTATGAAAACTATAAACGCTTGATTTACTGATAATTAAATGATCAAACAACCGGATAGAAACCGCCTCTCCTGCCTCGCGGATTCTTTTGGTAATCTCAATATCCGCTTTTGAAGGCGTAACAATGCCTGAAGGATGATTATGCACCAAAATCATCGCACTCGCACCATGCATCATTGCGGATTTAATCACTTCTCTGGGATGAATCGCAACTTGGTCAACCGTTCCGCGCTGTTGAACTTCTTCGGCAATGACATGAAGTTTTGAATTTAAGAAAATAATTCTAAACTCTTCCACGGTTTGATAAGCCATCGCCGAGCGACAATAATCTACCATTGCATCAAAATTATTGATAATCGGAGCATCTGCACTTTTTAGATTCTGCCACGATGTCCTGATAGAACACTCGCGTACAATTTTCAAAACCGTTGCCGTATTCTCCTTAACACCGCTAAAGCTCATCAACTCCTCCAAAGGCGCATTGATAACCTCAGCAAAGCTCCCAAACTTTTTAATCATTTCTTTGGCCAAAGGCTTAACATCACGTCTGGGGAGAGCAATCATCAAAAGGAGTTCAAGCAACTCATAATCCGGCATATCTTTGCCGCCGCCGAGCAGAAATCTTTTTCTCAAGCGTTCACGATGTCCGAGATAATCCGGCGCATCATCTGTTGTTTTCTTTTCAGCCATAGTCGTCCAAAAGAATAATTAGTCCAATTTGTAAGGAGGTTTATCCAACCCCTTGGGCGAATAAGTAAAGACTTCATAACCGTCTTTAGTAACCGCCAATGAATGCTCAAATTGAGCAGAAAGAGATTTGTCGCGTGTAACGGAAGTCCAACCGTCTTGGAGAATGATACCATCTTTTTTGCCGGTATTAATCATCGGCTCAATGGTAAAAATCATCCCCTCTTCCATAACCGGTCCCGTTCCCTTGCGACCGCAATGCATAACATTCGGCGCATCATGAAAAACTTTGCCGACACCATGCCCGCAGAACATATCCACGACCGAATAGCCGTATTTATGGGCATATTCTTCAATAACAGCGCCGATATCACCAAAATGCGCTCCGGGTTTAACCACATCAATACCACGCATCATACATTCATAAGTAACCTCACACAGACGCGTAGCTTTAAGCTTAGGTTTTCCGGCATAATACATCCGACTTGTGTCGCCATACCAACCATCAACAATGGTAGTAACATCAATATTTAAGATATCACCATCGGCAAGCTTGCGTTCATAAGAAGGGATTCCGTGGCAAATAACATGGTTGATTGAGATACAAACCGATTTGGGATAACCATGATATCCCAAGCAAGCAGGAATTGCGCCTTTAGCCTTCATAAACTCCCGGCACAAATCATCCAACTCTCCGGTAGAGACACCGACTTTCACATAAGGCGTGATATAATCCAAACATTCTGCCGCAATACGTCCGGCTTTGCGCATTCCCTCAAACTCTGCCGGATCATAAATTCTGATACCGTTTTTTCTTTTTTCAGCCAATTTAACCAGCTCCTATTAGTATAAAATCTTCATCTGTTGAGTTATTGATATACTTTTATTATCAATCTTGCAACCATAACAACAAAATTTTAATCCGTTTTTTGCCTCATCATAAATTTTTGCCGCGGCAATGGGGTTAACATCCCAAGTAAATTTGGCATTCAGACAATCCATTCTAGTGGTCAAAAGCACCACAACCGTTTCAAAACCCTTGTCGCGGAGCTTACGCATATCATTAAAGAGCTCCATTTCATAAAAATTCAAAACTGTCGGAAAAACAACATTCGGCCCGATTTTATTATAAATATTCACCACATAAACATAACACTTTTCACCTTTATCATTGCTAAGCTCATAGTTAATATTTCTTGTGGCGAAGCGCTCATCCGTTCTGTCCCAATAATCATATTTATCAAATTCCGACAAAAGCCCTTTTTCAAAAGCCTCTTCAAACAGAGCATCAACATGGTTAGGGTTTACCATAATCAAGCCACCGCCGCTGTTCACGATTTGGCATTCATACCTAAGCCTGCGGCGTTGGTCGCGGTTTTTTGTAACCCAAACTTCCGTTCCGGGAGCATAAAGTTTGCGCATATAATCCAGCTCCGGACAAAAGACAGGTACCACATCCCCTTCCCTAAACTTAACATCAATGATAAGATTCTGATAAGAGCTGACAATTTCGCCTCGAATCAATCTGTCGCTAAAATCCAAACTTTTGCCTCCTAAAAAATAAAGCATATTTTATGTTACAAAAATATGCTTTATGAAAAATTAATTTTCCGGTTTCTATTCCTCGCGACCGCTGCCAAAATTTCTAAATGACTTATTTTTGTTCTTATTTTTGAGCGGATTTTCTTTACGGAATTTTCCGCCTTTGGTCTTAACGGGTTTGCCGGTATAAGGATTAATCATAATATTTTCAGATTTTTCCGCCTTAGAAGAAAGTTCAGGATGATTAGCGTAATAATCTTTGTCCCCCGGCTTGCTGGAAACATTACCAAAAACCATATCCACGAAAACAGGCTTCTCGGATAAACGAACAAAATTTTCATCAATCTTATAATATTCAAGTCTTCCGTTGAGCGGAATAGTTTTGTCCGGATTAAGCGGGTTAAAATAAACACGCTCGGCCCCAATCCACTCTTGAGGTTGACGCAGATCATCACGAGCGGCGGTAACACCTTTACCGACCTCAATAACATCACTATTGATAAAGACGTGGCAAACACCACCTTCATCTCCGATAACCCGCTTCGTGTTATTAAGCTGTTCCTCACTTCCGTGAATAGATATAAATTCTGCAGAAGGAGCTATTCTGCTAATTTTATGGTAATAGTCGCGCATTTCGGAATTCATAATATGCCCCGAAGCCTGCATCGGCACCACTCTGAAATTTGCCACTTTTTGAGCGCTCGGGTTCATTACCACGGTTGCTCCCTGTTCAGCAAAAAGCTGCAACATTTTGGGCCCTGTCTTGCCGTTAATCTCATCAATAATGCGCTGGCTCATCACGAGCAAAACATTGCTATTAACCTTAAGATGCGGATGTAAGCCCAAAGCCATTTTAGTTGCCGAAGCCATCGGAATTAAAGCACCGCTTTCTTTTAAACTTTCATATTCTTGCAGACCTTGAGCAAAAGCTCCCGTATTCACCACATATTTTACGGGAACTTTGTCATCTTTCAAATATTCATCCATTCCGCCTTTATAAATCAGGTTTTCAAACTCTTTGTGCCCCGAAAGCAACATTGCCCGATTCATTTCAACCAGCCAATCGCCATCTAAACAAACTTTTGTGTTCAAAGCTTCTGCGGCCTTAAAATGTATGCCCGCATTATTAAAACTACGCCCGATAACCGGCGCAACAACCACTTTTCCGGGGTTTTCCTTAATAACTCCGACCACATTGTTAACATATTCATCATAAGATAAACGCGGTTTTTCTTGAGCTTTTTCTTGTTCTTTGCTGGCATAAGGAGCCATAGTGGAATCAAGCAAGATATGAGTTATGGGTTTGCGTGAAGCAATATCTTCCAAACTCTTCCACATATCAATTTCGGCAAAAGGAGTCTCCTGCCCGTCAAAAAAATCGCCATGGGTAACAATACCCGCATCAGCCTTATCACCTTTAAATGACAAGAAGTGAAAGCCCATAGCATCAACCGCGCTATGCGCCTCCATAAAACCTTCCATCACCAAATCTTCGCCGATTTTAATATTTTCACCGGGCTTAACGGCGCGAATATCCGGCTCAGGCAAACCGGATTTATTAAACATAATGCGCACAAAATTGCGTGTGAGTTTAGAAGTATAAATGGTTGGCAGCATATACCCCATCTTAGCTAAATGCGTCAAAGCGCCGACATGGTCTTCATGCACATGCGTAATAGCAATGGCATCAATCGGCTCTTTAGCTTCTTCAAAATTTCCGGTTTCAGGGTTAATTCGGTCAAAATATTTGCCGACATCGGGGAATGCGGACTCAAAACCGGTTTCAAAATTTGTAATTACCGCGCCCAAATCCACCATAACACGACTGCTTTTGCCCTCATTTTGAGCCTCAATCACATAACTATTGCCGCCGATGCGCTTGGCATTATTACCACCGACCAAAGTGATAAAGGTGCCGTCTTTTTTCTCTGCTTGTGGATTTTTCATAGAATTTTCCCCGAAAAAATTTTGAATATATCTAATAAAAGCACATTTTTTGACAAAATTCAAGTTATTTTTAGACTAAAAATATTTTTTGTCATCTTCAATAACCTCTTTAAAATTCCAATTTATAAAAATATATTAAGATAAAATAACTTAGCGGAGAAAAATTATGCAATCTCTTAAAAATCTTCTTATTTCTTTTATCAGTGTTTTTGCCATCGGCGCGCTTAGCGGATATTTCAGTCGTATGGGCACTCAAGGCTGGTATGCCGAACTCCCCCAAGCCACGCTTACACCTCCGGCAATCTGGTTTCGCATTGTCTGGAGCATTTTATATGTTTTGCAAGCCTTATCTTTTTGGCTGATTTTAAGAGCCGAAGCCTCTGCCCTTCGCACGCTTTGCATAAAACTCTTTAGCGGACAACTCATCTTGCAGTTGGCATGGTGCTTTTGCTTTTTCTTCTTAGGCCAAACCGGACTTGGTTTAATGCTAATGCTGGCTTTGCTTTGGGTGGTCTGGAATATGCTGAAATCTTTTGCTCAAGTAAGCCAAACGGCAGCCTACTTAAACTACCCGCTTTTTGCTTGGCTGGCCTTTGCAACTTGGCTCAACATTTCTTATGTTTGGATAAACGGCGCGGTCATCTAAAATTACACCTCATTTTTAGCAAATTTATCTGGACAAATCAGGAAGTTTGCTCTAATTTAGCACGGTTAAAACAAGCTAAATTCATTGGGAAGTAAAAATGACCACAACAGTTAATCAAATCAGAAAAACTTTTTTAAATTACTTTGAGAAGCAGGGACACAAGGTAATCCCTTCGTCTTCTTTGGTTCCCGACAATGACCCGACCTTGATGTTCACCAACTCGGGTATGGTTCAGTTCAAAAACATTTTCACCGGAGCGGAAACTGCGCCTTTTAAGCGTGCCACCACTTCCCAAAAATCCGTTCGCGCCGGCGGCAAACATAATGACCTGGACAGCGTAGGCTATGATGTCCGCCACCACACGTTTTTTGAAATGCTCGGCAACTTCTCTTTCGGCGATTATTTTAAGGAAGAAGCCATCAACTATGCTTGGGAACTAGTAACCAAAGAGTTCTGCCTGCCCAAAGACCGCTTGGCCGTAACCGTTTTCCACACGGACGAAGTTTCACGCAATATCTGGAAAAAAGTTTCCGGCTTGCCTGAAGACCGCATCATCAACATTGCCACCAAGGACAACTTCTGGCAAATGGGCGATACCGGACCTTGCGGTTATTGCTCCGAAATCTTTTATGACCACGGACCGGAAGTTTGGGGCGGCCTCCCCGGCACTCCGGAGGAAGACGGCGACCGCTGGATTGAAATTTGGAATCTTGTTTTTGATGAATTTGAGGATTTACCGGACGGCTCTCGCATTCCGCTTAAGCAAAAATGTATTGATACCGGCATGGGCTTGGAGCGTATTTCAGCCATTTTGCAAGGTGTTCACTCCAACTATGACATTGACCTGTTCCGCAACCTGACCGCAGATATTGCCAAAATTGCCGGCTCAGATCCCAAGGGTCCGTTAGAATCATCTCACAATGTTATTGCCGACCACTTGCGTTCTATGAGCTTTTTGATTGCCGACGGCGTTCTGCCGAGCAATGAAGGTCGTGGTTATGTTTTGCGCCGCATTATGCGTCGCGCTATGCGTCATGCTTATATGTTAGGCGTTAAGGAACCGATGATTTATAAACTTCTGCCTTCTCTGCAAAGAGAAATGGGCGATGCTTATCCTGAGCTTTATCGTGCCCAAAACCTCATCTCTGATACCATTAAGACAGAGGAAACCAGATTCTTGCGCACTTTGGATAAAGGCTTGCGTCTGTTGGATGAGGAAACGCAAAATCTTAAAGAAGGAGATGAGCTTTCTGGTGCTACCGCCTTCAAATTGTACGATACTTACGGTTTTCCGCTAGACCTGACACAAGATGCACTCAAAGCCAAAAACATCAGCGTAGACACCAAAGGTTTTGATGAAGCTATGGAAAAACAACGTGCCGAAGCTCGCAAAAACTGGGCTGGTTCAGGCGATGCCGGAACGGATAAAATCTGGTTTGAACTGCAAGACAAACTCGGCTCTACCGAATTTTTGGGTTATAATACGCTCAAATCCGATGCCGAGATTACCGCTTTGGTTCAAAACGGACAAGAAGTTGATGAAGTTTCCTCAGGCGAGTTTTATCTCTTGGCCAACCAAACACCTTTTTATGGCGAAATGGGCGGTCAGGTCGGCGATATCGGAACTATCGTGAGTGATGACTTTGAGGTTGAAGTAACCGACACCAAAAAGAAATTGGATGGCTTATATGTTCATGTTTGCAAGCTTTTAAAAGGCAAAGTCGGCAAAGGTCGTTTTGCCAACTTCCGTGTCAATGAAGAAAACCGCCACGCCATTGAAGCCAACCATACGGTAACCCACCTGCTCCACCATGCTTTGCAGGAAAAATTCGGCGCTTCCGTAACTCAAAAAGGCTCAATGGTTGCCGCAGACAGAATGCGTTTTGACATTGCTTATCCGAAACAAATCACCGAACCCGAAATCAGAGATTTGGAAAATACGGTTAACAAACTCATCAGAGCAAACCTTCCGGTTCATACCAATATTATGAATCAGGAAGACGCGATTAAAGCCGGTGCAATGGCTTTGTTTGGTGAAAAATACGGCGATGAAGTCCGCGTTGTTTGCGTTGGCGACGGCGTATCTATGGAACTTTGTGGTGGTACCCATGTTAAACAAACAGGTAACATTGGTTACTTTAACATTGTCAGCGAAAGCGCGATTGCCGCAGGTGTTCGCCGTCTGGAATGCTTAACCGGTACCGCGGCGGAAAAATTTGCTCAAGACATTGAAGACAGATTGCATCGTGTCGGTGCCAGCTTAAAAGCAAGTTTCAATGATATTGAGGGGCGTGTTGCCCAGCTTCTGGAAGAAAAGAAGAAGTTAGAAGCTCAAATTTTTGATTTGAAGAAGAAATTTGTCAGCAACAAAGCGGCGGATAATCAGGATAAATTTGAATCCGTCAATGGTCTTAAGTTTGTTGCCAAGGTTATTGAGAACATTCCGCCTAAAGAGCTCAAAGCCTTCATTGATGAGGTTAAGGCTCAAAGCAAAGATGACACCGTTGTTGCTTTCTTCTCTCCGGCAGAAGGCAAAGTTTCAGTCGTAATCGGCGTTAGTGATAACTTAAAAGACCGCCTGCCCGCAACAAACTTGATTAAGATTGTTGCACCTTTTGTAGGAGCTCAAGGCGGCGGCGGCAGACCGGATATGGCTCAAACCGGTGGCTCAGATGCCTCTCGTTTGAACGAAGCCATAGATGCCCTAAGACAAGCCATCTAGCAAAAAGCCCCGTCAAAACGGGGCTTTTATTATATAAAATTTTCCACACAACCTCTTGATATTAAGTTTTTTTGTTGCCATTTCAATGCAAGCAAGGTAACTTCTGAATAAAACAAAAAGGATTGTAAAGCAATGAACTCATACCTCTTGCGACGACTTCTCCCATTTTTTATTTTTAGCATCGGCATAGAATTATGCTTTATGTTGTTGCAAGTTGTGCAAAATGCCACCAATTTTGATTTTTCCTTTTTAGCCATTGTCAAAACGCTTGGTGTTTTGTTGCTCACCTCATCCGTTTCCTTTTTGTTTGTTATGCAAGCTTATGTCTTTTACCTGCTCATTTTACCGCACGACAAACAAAACAGCCGTCTGGATAAAATCATCACAACTGCAACATTTTTTATTTTTGCAGTCTCAGCTCTTTGCAAAGGCGCTGTCTCTCAAATCTTTTGGGAGGAGTTTTCAAGCTCTTTCAATTATATTGTTATAGACTACATTATCTTCACGCATCAGGTTTTAGGCAACTTAGAACACGCCTACCCAATTGCTAAGATTCTTATTGCCATTTTTGTTACCGCCATCATCTTCACGATTTTGGCTTATCGCTGGCTGTTCACGGAGATTAAAGCGCCTGCTTTCGGTCGGCGTTTATTCCAAAGCATTATTTACGGTATGGTCTGCATTTTGGCCTACATCAACATAAATGTTGCCGATATGGAAATTTCGCCCAATTCTTTTAATGATGAAATAGCCAAAGAAGGTGCTTTTAGTTTGTTTAACTCTTTGCACAAAAACGAAATAGAATACGACAAATTTTATCTGACCAACAGCCAAACTGATAATTTGCAAATTTTACAAAAGATTTTTGGCAGCAAGAACATAACTTTTATCAATCCTAAAAAAAATATCACCCGCCAAATCAGCTCCTTTAAGCCGGAAAAAAGAGCTAATGTTATGTTGGTCATTATGCGCGGCATCAGTTCCGAACACTTAAACGCCAAGCACAAAGGTTATATTCCGAACCTCCAAAAACTCTCTACCCAAAGTCTTTATTTTCCAAACACTTATGCCACGACTCCAAGCACTTTCGGCGCGCTTGAGGCTATTGATTTATCTTTGCCGCCTCTCCCCGGATTATCTTTGTTCGGTCTGCCCAACAACCAACAACCGCACGGTTTGGGCGCAATTTTCAAATCCAAAGGCTATGACACGAAATGGATTTATGCGAGCTATGGCGTTCTTGACCAGACAGACAAATTCTTGGCTGAAGGTGATTTTGAAATCTTAGACCGAAGCAAATGGCAAAAAGGAGACATCAGCTATGCTGATTTGCTCAGCGCCTCGGATGAAGACTTATATAATAAAGCCTTGAGCGAAGCCGACAAATCTTTTGCTTCAGACAAACCATTTTTCTCTTTGTTGCTGACCTCTTCCAACCGCTATCCATACAGCTTGCCAGATAGCTTCACAGGCTTTCCCGAAACCGCCAACCGCCGCCAAAAAGCTGTTATTTATAGCGATTATGCCATTGGTCAGTTCTTGGAAAGAGCCAAAGACAAACCTTGGTTTGATAATACGATTTTTGTCTTTGTGGCAGACCGTGCTTCCAGAAAATCTCGCCTGCCTGATGCCACTTTGGAAACATACAAAATCCCTCTGCTGATTTATGCACCAAAGTTGATAAAAGCACGCCAAATAAACACCGAAATCAGCCAAATTGATGTTGCACCGACAATTTTAGGCCTACTTAACTTCAACTATGAGAGCAGTTTTTATGGTACGGATGCTCTCGGAAAAGATTATGTTTCCCGTTTGTTTTTCAGTCGTTGGCAAAAGATAGGTTATAAAAGTAATAATATTGAAATCCGCCTTATTCCGGGTAAGAAATATTCCGTTACACCGGAAACAACAAATGCGAAAGAAGCTCAAAAATACCTTAATGAAGCCATAGCTTTTTATCAGCAAGCGGCTCAAAGCAATAATTTGTCTGAATAAATTAAGAAATATTTTAGCTTTACAACTTATAAGATAAATGATACTAGAGCAGCAAAATCATTGCGGATGGATAATGTTATGAAACCCTTCAGATTCAAAAAGCCGGACTTTTCTTTTCCAAGACCCTTGTGGCGGATTAAGTTGCACCGCCCGAACCTAAAGCTCAATGACTTTGCTACGGAACTGCATATTCCGGAAAACAAGTCTTTCCGCCGCGAACTTGCACGAAAATCCATCCACTTAAGCTCTTTGTGGATTCCCGCACTGATTTATTTTGCGCACCCCGGTGTTTCCATTATGCTTTTCGCCCTGCTCTTTTTGGGCGATGCCTTGTTGGAATATGGCAACTTCAAAAAATGGCGTTGGGCAAGAAGAACTTTCGGTCTTTTGTTTTTTAAAACATTAAGGAACAAAGAGCGTGTCCGCAACAAATTTCAGGTCAGCGGCTCAATGTATGTTTTGGCAGCGGCCATTATATGCACCTTGCTGTTTTCCAAACCGATTGCCGCCATCGCTCTGACCGTAATGCTCATTTCCGACACTTGCGCAGCCCTTTTCGGCAAAGCTTTCGGTACAAGAAAGTTGTATAAAAGCAAATCCTTGGAAGGAACTTTGGCTTTCTTTTTGAGTGCCCTGCTAATCAATATGCTTTATGAACCGATTTTCCACTTTACCTATGCCGGAGTCTTGGCTTGCTTTGCCGCCACAGCTGCCGAAATGTTTGAAGACAAGATAGAAATTGACGATAATTTGTCCATTCCGCTATTTGTCGGCATCATACTGAGCATTCTTGGCTAAAATAAATTCAAGCAAAAACAACAAAATACAAATTTTCCGAAATTTTGTCATATTTTTTACTTGCCAATTCAAATTAAATATGCTCATATAATCTCACATTACTTAAGAATTGTGAGAATTACTATATTTACTAACCGCCCATTCGGGCATTAAAACTTAAACATATGAATACATCAAAAAACATTCCGGCAAAATTTTTGGCTGAAAACTGTGTTGAATCTCGCGTAAAGAACTTTGCTCACAAACATGGCAGAGAAATCTTAGCAAACAGCCGCGAAGTATGCAAAATAACACCAACGACACACCACTACACTTATAAAGGTGGACAACAACGTGAAAGTAGACACTTCGCTTTCAAATGTGGAGTGCAGTATAATGTCTGGTTGTATCGCAATACTGATGGCAGCTTCACAGCACATCGCATTTGCGATGGTAAGAAAGCAATTCTGGAAGCCGGAGAGTTCAAAAAAACCGAGCTCAAGAAAGAATTTAGAGTAAACCAGAAAAAACTCCGTTGCAAAACCAACGGCGCAGGCATTCTAATTCTGGCCAAAGCTTAAATTGATGTATGGTCCCAGTCCCTCAGCTCTCAACAAGCGAGGGGCTTCTCTTAAAATTATGTGTTTTATTTTTTCAAAATCTTTAAACTAATGAAAAATGAAAACAACATTAAGAGCGGCCAATCTGAAGGAAGAATATGCCGAAACTGTCCTCCGCCAGCGCGCGACAGAATCCGGAATCCTTCTGGAAGATGATGCGAAAGCTCAAGCCTCTCGCATCCGGCTGAAAAGAAAAGCTTTTTCCTTCTCGCCTTTCACGGACTATGATGTCTGGCTGATGGAGGGAATCAGAGAAAAAGACAACAAATGCGAGGAATGTGCCATCGTTCTTTGTATGACGGAAAACTTGCCTCCGATGATTCTGGACGCAAGCAACCTCATCAAAAAAGAAGCTCATGGAGATTCATTTCGCTACCGCGACCTGATATTGGTGCGGAAAAGTAAAGGCGGCAAAGACTTCTTTGTTGCCAAGTGATTAAACTAAAAAAAAAGCAAAAAAATGAGTAAAAAAAGCCCCTGCACCGCCCGCAAGAAACCTTGCCGGCGGTGTTTTGCTATACTTTTTTTCAAAAAAGCCATAAAGACACAAGGCACGCAAGCAAGAGATGTACTTAGGAAGCATCGCGGTTCAACAAAGGTTCGTGCCACAGCCAGTGTTCGCTCAAGTGCGTCCACTTGTCAAGCTGGCAACAGCTTGTCATTCTGAGGAGCTTTGCTCCGAAGAATCCATAAAACCACAAGGCACATACTCACGATATGCACGTTGGAAGCAACGCGATATAACAATGATTGGTACCGCAGCCAGTGTTCGCTCAAGTGCGTCCACTTGTCAAGCTGGCAACAGCTTGTTAAACAGCTTGAAAAGTTTGGAGAGTGAGTCATATAGTAAGAAATAAAGGCAAAAGTACCACAGCGTACATAAACGTACGTGAGGACACTTTTGTCCTGCAATTTCTGCACTAGATGACCACTATACAAACTTTAAACAGCGACTTGAGCCTTAATCGCCCCATAACACTCATAATTTTCCAGAGTGAAATCCTCATACTTGAAGTCGTTGATATCTTTGATGGCGGGATTAAGCTTCATTGTCGGCAAATGGAGCGGTTCACGCGAAAGCTGTTCCTTAACCTGCTCAAAATGGTTGTGATAGATATGCGTATCACCGAGCGTATGCACAAACTCACCGACTTCCAAACCGCAAACTTGCGCAATCATCATTGTTAACAAGGCATAAGAAGCAATATTAAAGGGCACACCCAAGAACATATCGCAACTACGCTGATAAAGCATACAAGAGAGTTTATTGTTTGCCACATAGAATTGGAACATCATATGGCAAGGAGGCAAATGCATTTCGGAGATTTTGCCCACATTCCAAGCTGAAACAATCATCCTGCGGTCATTGGGATTATGTTTAAGTGTTTCAATAACTTGGGCAAGTTGGTCTATCCCCTCGCCGTTCCAGTTGCGCCATTGAGAACCATAGATTGGCCCCAAATCGCCGTTTTCATCAGCCCATTCGTTCCAAATCCGCACACCGTTGTCTTGCAGATATTTAACATTAGTGTCGCCTTTAATAAACCACAAGAGCTCATGAATAATACTTTTGAGATGCATTTTTTTGGTTGTCATCAAAGGAAAACCTTTGCTCAAGTCAAAGCGCATTTGCTGTCCGAAAACCGAACGTGTACCGACACCGGTTCTGTCCATCTTATCCACGCCGTTTTCCAAAACATAGCGGAGCATATCCAAATATTGTTTCATTAGTCCTCTTCCTTTTCAATAGCTGCAATAATGCGTTTTAACACGCTTTGTTCAACAAATTCGCCTTTGCGCACCCAAACGGTGGTCAATATATTGTCTAAATCATAATCAACAGAAATCTGCCGATAAGACTTATGCAAAACCTCTATGCAAGGGGTAATATCAATTTTCGGTCCTTGCAATGCAGGGTTAACTTCGCCCTTATACATACAATCCACCACGATATCGGGCATAAGCTTAGAGCTTCCGGTCATAAAGAGCTTGTAGATACTTGCGCCACCGGAGATATATAAATCGCCTTCAAAATCCTTAAAATCGTTAATATCTGTTACCACAAAATGGTGTTCGGGGTCTGAAACCTCGTAGTCTTTATCAAAAGTCAGCACATAAATATTCCGATTCGGCAAAGTTCTGTTCGGAAAACTCTCATAGGTTGTTTGCCCCGCCACCAAGTTTTGCGCTTCCGTAATACGGCGAAAACGTTTGAAGTCAGATTTCACATGCCAAGGGATCTGCGGCCCGATTCCAATAATATTATCGCCCTCATGACGACACCAGACAGCCACTTTAGTCATCTTAAATATCCTTATTATTTGAATAACGTGGACTCTAACACTGCAACTGATTTTGACAAGGACAGTTTGCAACTTACTCCCAAGAAAATCAGCCGAGTCTTAAATTAAAGTAAAGCACTTGAAAATAAGATAAATTCGGATATAATTAAAGCTGTCGGACAACCGACTACGGCGCTAGAGGCTGTATGAAATAGGTTATTTGGACCTGGGGGCAGTACCCAGCACCTCCACCAATAAAATTTATGGGGGTGAAACAGGGTAGACAGGTAACAGTAAAGATATGTATGTCGCGCTCGGTGAGATACCACCGTTATCGGTTCAAATTAAATGAATGCTAACGATAATAACGTAGCACCTGTTGCAATCGCTGCTTAATGCGAGCGTAACAAAGCATAAATCCTTGCATCTATGGTTAGAAGCAAGTGGGGTCTGAGCCGCCCAGCAACAGAAGGGCTCGCTTTCTTTGTATAAGAGGAACAAAAATGAGCGAATATGTAACCGAAATAAATTATGACAAACTGATTGAAAAGTCTTTGAAGAATGTTGTGGTTGAGGCCCTAAAAATCGCAGAGCGTCAAGGCTTGCCCGGAGAAAACCATTTTTACATCACGTTTAAGACCAATCACCCGCAAACCCATATTTCGGATCAGCTCAAAAGCCAATATCCCGAAGAAATGACCATTGTCATTCAGCACCAGTTTTCAAACCTGGTTGTTGAAAACAAAGGTTTTGGCATAGACTTAAGCTTCGGCGGCATCCGTCAAAGTCTGTTTATTCCCTTTGAGGCCATCACCTATTTTGCTGACCCCTATGCCAAGTTTGGTTTAAGTTTTAATTTTGATGATGAACCCATCACCCATAGCACCGACCATGATATTACAGATGAAATAGAACTTGAGGAAGAACCGAAAAAGACTTCCAACGGGGTTGCCACAGTCGTATCAATTGATGCTTTCCGCAAAAAATAATCATGCAAAAAAAATCCGTTGTCATTGCCGGCCGCCATCAAACCAGCATTTCGCTGGAAGATGAGTTTTATGCAGAGCTTGAGAACATAGCAAAAGAAAAGAATATGAGCATCAATGGCTTAGTAACCGAGATTGATTCAAAACGCGAACATGAAAACTTATCAAGCGCCATCAGAGTTTATATCTTAAAGTATTTAAAAGAAAAGATTGCATAAAAAAACGCCCTCAAATGAAGGCGTTTTTTTAAAAACAACAGTTTTACTCTTCCCCATCGTCAAAGTCATCAGACAAATCATTATCTGCGCTGTCATCTTCCAACATCAAAGGCTCTTGCTCTTCCTGCATCTCAATTTTCTTGCGGCGACCGCGGCGTTTTTTCTGTGGCGCTTTGCGTTGTACGGCACCTATAATATAGTTTCCGGCAATCTTGTATAAATCCACCAAATGGTTGTTGTACATATGGTCGCCTTCTTCAATCAGAGCAAAATCCACATCAACATTACGTTGAACATTCAAACGCTTAGCAAGCGTTGCCACAGATTGCGGATTAACAATCTCATCCGCACCACCCTGAATAATCAAGCCGGAAGTCGGACAAGGAGCCAAGAAAGAAAAATCTTTTTCATTAGCCGGAGGAGAAACGGCAATAAAGTTATTAATGTCGGGACGGCGCATTAAAAGTTGCAAACCAATCCATGCGCCGAAGGAATATCCGGCAATCCAACATTGTCTGGCTTCGGGATTAACCGACTGCAACCAATCCAAAGCGACTGTAGCATCAGAAAGCTCTCCCGGCCCATCCTCAAACTCGCCTTGCGAACGCCCAACACTGCGAAAGTTAAAACGCAACACCGAAAAACCAAGGTTTTGAAAGCAGCTAAACAAGCTATAAACCACTTTGTTATTCATAGTTCCGCCATATTGCGGATGCGGATGCAAAATCAAAGCAATCGGCGCACTAGGGTTCTCACTCTGATGATAGCGCCCCTCCAAGCGACCGGCATGACCGTTAAAAAGTACCTCTGTCATTTAAAAATCTCTTTTTTTATTATTAATTAATAACAATTGATTATAAATAAAAAATATTATACAAATTGTTAATTTTTTCAAAGGAATGTATCATAAAATGGAATCAAAATTCAACACTATTTTGCAAGACATAGACGCGGTTATCGCCCGTGACCCGGCCACAAAGAGCAGAACTGAGGCGATTCTTTGCTCTTCCGGCTTGCATAGTATCATTATTTATCGCTTCAGCCATTGGCTCTGGAAAAAGAATTTTCGGCTCACAGCACGCATTATTTCACAAATTGGTAGGTTTTTAACCGGAGTTGAAATTCACCCCGGTGCGCGAATCGGTAAAGGTTTTTTCATAGATCATGGTATGGGCGTTGTTATCGGTGAGACCACCGAGATTGGCGACAATGTTACGATGTATCATGATATCACCTTAGGCGGTACGACTGTTTTTGATAAAAACGGTAAAACAACAACCAAACGCCACCCCACCATCGGCAACAACGTGATTATCGGCTCCGGCGCACAAGTTTTAGGACCTATAAAGATTGGCAACAATGCCAAAATCGGCTCCAACGCCATTGTGGTTAAGGAAGTTCCGGCTAATACGACAGTTATCGGTATGGCTGCCCATAAAGTTCAGGAATTAAATAACAAAGAAGCCAAGAAGTTTCAAGCTTATGGTATTGACGCATCTCATCCCGACCCGATGGAAGAGCGTTTTGAAAGCCTTTGCAAAGAGCTGGAGAAAGTCAAACAAGAATTAGCCGAACTGAAAAAAGAGAAAAAAGATGCTTAATTCCTTGGGCTTAAATAAATCCCCGCAGAAAACAACGGTTTATGTTGCGATGTCGGGCGGCGTAGACAGTTCTGCCGCTGCAGCTATGCTCAAAAAAGAAGGCTATAATGTTTTCGGCATTACGATGGATTTATTAAAAGCCCCCTATGCTCCGGCAAAATCTTCTATTGCCGATGCCGCCAAAGTTGCCGAGCAACTTCAAATTCCACATCAATTCATAGACCTCAAACAAGAGTTTAAACAAAAAGTCGTTGATTATTTTACAAATTCTTACTTACAAGGGCTAACCCCCTCGCCTTGCATTATGTGCAACAAACATATCAAACTCGGAATTTTAGCAGATTATGCCAGAGAACACGGTGCGGATATTATCGTAACCGGACATTATGCCGAAATCAAGCTCACCTCAAACGGTGTTGAACTCCATCGCGCAGAAGACCCAATCCGCGACCAGAGTTATTTTCTTTTTGACATCAGCAAACAAAATTTGCAAATGCTGCGCTGCCCTTTGGCTACTTACAGCAAAGAACAAACCCGAGCCATAGCCAAAGAAGCCGGACTTGAAATTCATCAAAAAGCAGACAGTCAGGATATCTGTTTTGTTCAAAACGGCAAATATGCTGAATTAATCAGCGACTTACGGCAAGATTTTAAACCTTTGCCGGGAGATATTATTGACACATCGGGCAAAGTTTTGGGCCAACATAAAGGCATAATTAATTATACCGTAGGTCAAAGAAGAGGTTTGGGTATCGGCGGAGATGTGGGGATTCTGTATGTCTTAAAGATAGATGCCGCAAATAACCAAATTATTGTCGGCAGTAAAGAAGAACTTTTACAAAAAAAGCTCCGCATTACGGATATAAATTGGCTAGGTGAAGAACACCCGCAGGAAATGGAGCTGATGGTCAAATTGCGCTCACGCCAAGCTGCCGTTCCGGCTACAGTCAGCTTTAAGGAAAATAGAACTGCCGAAATCAGTTTGCACATAGATTTTTACGGTATAGCACCGGGACAAGGTTGTTGTTTTTATCAAGGCACCAGAGTCTTGGGCGGCGGTATTATCTCTACTTTTTAGATTCTTGCTCTTGATTTAGAACAGCCACAGTATCAGAGCGTTTAAGGATATATGGATTAATATTTTTAGCCTCACGCCCCGTATTTTGGTACATTTTCAGCGCTTTAGGAAAATAAAAATCCATAAAATTAAAATAACGCACATCACCACAAACAAAATCAACGGTAGATGTTTTGTATTTTTGCGCCGTTAGCTCCAAAACCTTGCGCAAATCCTTGCTCTTCACACGATATAAAGACGGAAACTGAAAACAAGTCAAAAATCCGTTTGCAGCAAATTCATCCAAATATTCGGCATTAGGTGAGACGATAATCAGATGTGATTTATGCAAGATATTTCTGCCGCTTAGTGCAATAAGTTCTTTCAAAACATCAGCTTTATTATTAAAGTCCAAATTTTTCAAATCCAGCCAAAAAAACTTTTCACTTAAATCCGGCTGAGAGGCAAACAAGTCATCAAGCGTAATTTTTTCGTTTCCTCTTCCGGCAACAAAAGTTTTAAGCTCCTTATCATAAGCCACATCAATCTCAAAACCTGCATATTTATCAAAATTCTGGTTCAACTTCTGAGGTGTATTCACACCATATAACCATTTTTTGGAAAGGATACCGAACTTTTCTTCTCGTTCAGACATATTGTCTTTAACAACCAAATCAGAAAACTTTACGGGAGCCATAAAATATTTGCGCATCATTTTATCATTCATATGCGCGCTGATAGCCCAAATTGCAGAAAGGAAGACGGTTATCCAAAAAATTTTTTTAAGCATCTGCACCTATACAATTCATAAAACGAACAAAAAATATCATAACTTTCAGAACCGATTTGTCAACTAGGTTAACGTGATATTTACTATTGCAACAATATTGTAACTATTATTTTCTGATTTTTTATAGTATGATAGAAGAAGATGGAGAACTATGGAGGCGGTCATGAAAAAGTATCTTTACATTCTGGCGGCAATCGGCTGTATATCATTAGCTGCACCGGCCAACGCACAGCTCCCGGCCAACCCTTGGGCTCCGAATCCCAACGATGGTTATTTTGGAGACAACCTACCGGACAAAGGCCCAGATGTTTCCCCCAACGCGCCCGCCTACGAAAATGGCCCGACCAACGGCGACATTTTGCCTGTTGACCCATGGGCCAGAGCCAGAGATCGGAGTGGTATTGTAACTTGGAGAGGATCTGGTCAACACGGCAAATTAAATTATGTCGGAGAGGCCACCACTTATACAGATGCACAAGGCCAAGAAATGATAGCACCTGAAGTTAACCGCCACAATATGTTGGTTATGACACAACACTTACGAAACATGGGATATAAGATTCCTGAAAGCTATGACCAAAAAATCAAAGATATGCCACAAGCCTATGGTCGGTTACTGCGTGAAAATTATGACAATGTTTTCTCTGCCGAAGATCCGCTTGGAATGTCTTTTGCGCGTATTTTAACTGACGTTGAGGATGGCACGGGACTTGACTTTGAAAACATCTTGTTTAACACTATGGACATCTTGGGTACAGACTAAACAACAAGGACAAAATCCATGCACAAACTTTTTGTTGCCGTATTTTCATTAGCCTTTCTTGGAAGTATTTCCGTTTGGGCTCAAGAACAATCAGCAAATCAATCAGAAGAAACGACGCTTGACAAAGAAGCGGATAATTTAAACATTGTTTCCTATGAAGAAAGACTAAGACTCAAAAACAGCAACACCAAAGCCCTTAAACTTAAATTAAAGAACACCCGCAAAGGCGAAATTTCTGATATAATAAAAAACAGAAATCTGGCAGAAAAAAGAGCAGCCAGATTAGAAGAACGCACACCTGAGGTTGAAAGCGTTGACCCCACAGATAAAGAAAAAGTACGCAAATTTTTGCAAAAAGACCTATTCATTGATCCCTACCCTCCATTTATACTAACTCAGGACAATTGAGATGAACAAACAGCCAAGCATAATTTTGGTAGAGCCACAGCTTGCCGAAAACGTAGGTATGGCAACAAGAGCCATGATGAACTGCGGTTTATACAATTTACGTTTGGTCAATCCGAGAGAAGACCACCTTTCCGCAAAAGCGATTTCAGCGTCATCGGGCGCAGAAGAAATCTTACAAAATGCCAAAATATATAAAACCACCAGAGAAGCCGTTGCCGACTTACAAGAGATTTATGCCACCACGGCCAGACCCAGAAATCAGATAAAAATTGTTCATACAGCGGAAAATGCCGCTAAGGAGATTAGCAAAAAAATAAAAGAAGATAATCGCAATATCGGAATTTTGTTCGGGCCCGAACGCACGGGGCTACATAATGATGACATCAGTTTGGCTGATGCGATTATAGAAATTCCCTTAAACCCCAAACATTGTTCGCTTAACTTGTCGCAAGCGGTTTTATTGGTTGGCTATGAATGGTATAAGAACCAAATTAATGCGGAAGACGTTCGTTTTGTAACCAACACCACAACTTTAGCCAGCAAAGAAATGGTGCTGAATTTTGTAAAACATTTGGAACAAAATTTAAGCGAACATCCGGGGTTTAGGGATGAAGAAAAGCGTCCGCATATGGAAAGAAATCTGCAAAACATATTTACGCGCAACCACCTAACCGAACAAGAAATTAATACGCTTTACGGCGTAATCAAATATCTAAAACACAAATAAATTATCCAAAAACCATTGCGGATTCATTTGTTTTTTCTAAAACTTGCTTATATAGTAATGCGGTAAGATAAAAAGCAAAGGAGCAAGCCATGGAACATTCCGTAGCCAACGTCATTTTTGGGCTGGATGCCAAAATACTCTCAACCGCGATTCTCATCATCAGCTACCTGATTTTATTTACGGAAAAATTAAACCGTGCTGTTGTCGCGCTGTTTGGTGCGGTTGTTATGATATTAACCGGCGTTCTGACCCAAGAAACAGCGATTAAAGGCATAGATTTTAATACGCTGGCTTTGCTTATCGGTATGATGATAATTGTCGGTATTGCCGAAAAATCCGGAATGTTTCAGTATGTTGCGGTTTGGTCTGCCAAGAAAGTAAAGGCATCTCCGCGAGGTTTGATGATTGTTTTCGGAATTGTAACTGCCGTCTTTTCTGCTTTGCTGGATAATGTAACCACCGTATTGTTGGTTGCACCGGTAACTTTTCAGATTACACGCAAGCTCAAAATCAATCCCTACCCTTACCTGATTATGGAAATTTTTGCTTCCAACATCGGCGGCACGGCAACCTTAATCGGTGATCCTCCGAACATTCTGATTGGCTCGGCTTTGCAATTATCCTTTATGGACTTTGTCTATGAGCTCACGCCGATTGTTGCCGCTGCAATGCTTGTGTTGATTATCGCCTTTGACCTCATCTGGGGCAGAAAAATGGTTGCATCGGAAAAAAGCAAACAAGCGGTTATGCACTTAAACGAAAAAGACACAATCACCGATTCTGTTTTGCTGGTTAAGTCATTAGCCGTTTTATTAGCTGTCATCATCGGATTTATGGCTGCCGAACATTTTCATATAGCCAACGGCACGATTGCCATTTTGGGAGCCGTAATTTTGCTGATGCTCTATACCTGGGGAAATTCACATTCCGACCGCGAGCACAAAGTTGAAGAAGCCTTTGGTCTGGTAGATTGGACAACGATTTTCTTCTTTGCCGGCTTATTTGCCATTGTTTATGGTTTGGAAGAAGCCGGTGTTCTGGCTCTAATGGGCAATAAGTTCATAGAAATAACCGATGGTTCCATTGAAAAAGCCGCAACGATTGTTGTTTGGATGTCTGCTTTCGTTTCCACGGCGATTGATAATATCCCCTTTGTTGCCACAATGATTCCGATGATAAAATCTATGGAAGCCTCTTTAGGCGGCAGGGAGGCAATGATGCCTGTTTGGTGGGCGTTATCTTTGGGCGCATGCTTTGGCGGCAACGGTTCCCTGATTGCGGCTTCGGCTAACGTCATTGTGGCCGGTATGGCGCAAAGAGAAGGCCACCCGATTCATTTTCTGCGCTTTCTCATCTGGTCAATTCCGGTTATGCTGATAAGTGTTTTAATGGCTGCGGTTTATCTGCATCTGCGTTGGTTTGCTTAAAATTAAGAGAATGTTAGGATGTCCGTATTATAAATAAATGGAAAATTTGTTTGTAATGATAAGGAAACCTAACCATGCAGGTAACTGACTTAGCACAGGCAACGGCATCTGTTTGGGGGCTGGACCCCAAAGTTGTGGCAACCACAATTGTTGTTGTCTGTTATGCAATATTATTTACCGAAAAGCTCAACCGTGCAGTTGTAGCCCTTTTGGGTGCCGCCTTTATGATATTTTCGGGAATTTTGACTCAAGAAACAGCCCTTAAAGGCATAGATTTCAACACCATTGCCCTTCTTGTCGGTATGATGACGATTGTCGGCATTTCGGAGAAATCTGGTATGTTTCAGTATGTGGCTGTTTGGGGCGCCAAAAAAGTACATGCCAACCCCAGAGGGTTATTGATTGTTTTGGCTTTCGTAACCGCAATATTTTCGGCCTTTTTGGATAATGTAACCACAGTGTTGCTCATTGTTCCGGTTACATTCCAAATCACGCGCAAACTCAAAATCAATCCCTACCCATACCTCATACTGGAAATTTTTGCATCCAACATCGGCGGAACATCTACCTTAATCGGTGATCCTCCGAATATTTTGATTGGCTCTGCTCTGCAACTATCCTTTATGGATTTTGTGTATGAATTAGCACCTGTTGTAACCATCACTATGATTGTTTTGGTCTTCGGTTTTGATTTGATTTGGCACAAGAGCTTGCTGACAACCGAAAAGAGCAAACAAGCCGTTATGAAAATAAACGAGAAAGACACCATCACGGATTGGACATTGTTAGGCAAATCACTTTTTGTTTTGACCTTGGTTATCATCGGCTTTGTCAGCGCCGAGCATATCCATATTGCCAACGGGACGATTGCTATCGCCGGTGCGGCGGTTTTGCTGTTGCTCTATACTTTCGGCAATCGTCATGACGAACGCGAACGCAAAGTTGAGGAATCTTTTAATCTGGTAGACTGGACAACCATCTTTTTCTTCTCAGGCTTATTTGTTATTGTTTATGGCTTGGAAGAAACGGGTATTTTGCGTATGCTCGGACAAATGTTCATTGATCTAACCGATGGCAGCATCCAAAAAAGCACAATGCTGATTATCTGGATTTCAGCTGTTCTGTCATCTGCAATTGACAATATCCCCTTTGTTGCCACCATGATTCCGATGATAAAATCTATGGAAGCCTCTATGGGCGGCAGAGAAGCGATGATGCCGGTTTGGTGGGCATTATCTTTAGGTGCTTGCTTTGGCGGCAACGGAACCCTGATTGGAGCTTCGGCAAACGTCATTGTGGCAGGTATGGCGCAAAGAGAAGGCCACCCGATTCATTTCATGCGCTTTCTCATCTGGTCAATTCCGGTTATGCTGATAAGCGTTCTGATAGCAACGGTTTATCTGCATATACAGTATTTTGCTTAAAGGCAAAAAAATCCCCTCCCAAAGAGGGGATTTTTTATTACTCACAAACAAATCTTATTCTAAGTTCGGCTTGATATAGCATTAAAAGTCTAACTATCACAATCCATCTGACCATACCTCGCCCTAATCCCACATTTTCCAATGTTTCAGGGCAAATTTTCAATATCAAAGCCACTTTTTTTAATGACCAGTTTTTCTCTTGCCGTTTAATAAACAAAAACCTGCCGATTTCTTTTCGGATATTTTTATAAAGACGTTTTGTGTTCAGATTAATAACAATCATTTTCAACTCCTATTATTTTGCTAAAAACAAAACCGCCCTCAGAAGAGAGCGGAGGAGTTGACAACTGTACAGAAACAGCGTGCTTATTCGTCCGCAAAGCGGCTTATATCACACCATCCTCCATCTAGGAGGTTATTGATATTTTTCTGTAAGGAGTTGTCATACTCCGCCGATGGCATAACCATTTCCATCGGCAAAAGTAATTATAAAAGCAATTTGCTAATTTTCAATGAATTTTATTTACGCTTTTTCTTTTGTTTCAACTCATCAGGAGAAACAATACCGCCGGAGATAACAAATTTGATGCCGTCTTCAACACTCATCTCAAGTTCAACCACATCTTCTCTTGGCACAAAAATCAGAAAACCTGAGGTCGGGTTCGGTGTTGTCGGAATAAACACATTCACCATATCTTTCTTCACAATATCCTTAACCTCGCCTTCCGTATCCGTGCTGACAAACCCCAAAATCCAGATTCCTTTGCGCGGATATTCCAACAGCACCACTTTTTTGAAAGCATCGCTCTTGCTGGAAAGAAAAGTCTCAAAAATCTGTTTTAAGAGCGAATAGACTGAGGAAATAAACGGCACCTTATAAACAATCCACTCGCCCAAGCGCAAGAAAAAGCGCCCCAAAAATCCGGCGGCAAACATACCGACCAAAATCAGCGCCACAACTAGGATAATGATACCAAGCCCCGGAATAGTGAATGGCAAATAGTTATTAAGCGCAATTTGCGGCGGCAAAAGCTTATTCACAGAAACATCAACAAACACTATCAGCTTATAGGCCACAAAGAACGTAATCATCACCGGTGCGGTAACCAAAATTCCGGTAAAGAAATAAGCTTTGAGCTTTCCGCCAAGCTTCATAAACACGGCTTTTTCACGCTCCAACCGCAGTTTTTTAATATTCATTGCTCGTTTTGTAACTTCGTTATTTTTGCTCATCTCATTCACACCTTATCGCATCTTCAATAACAAATTGTACGGAGTTTCTGCCTTGCCAATTATCTCGGCGCACCATTCCCGCCACATCAAATATAGCGCCTTGCGGATTAAGCAAGCTTTTGCCCAATTCCGTATCCGCCGCCTTAAAAGCCATAGCTTTCAGAGAACCGCCGTTACCCGAGGTCAAAAAGCACCGCACATGCCCTGCCCCGACAATACCAGACTTTGTAACGCGAACTCTCTCCAACACAATTTTCGGCTCGGCATTTCCCGCACCATAGGGTTCAAGCATTTCCAAAGATTCGGCAAATTCTACGTTAGCTCCGAGCAAATCCATTGTGCTGTCAATTTCCATCACCGGCGTAACACTCTCATCACCGAGTTTTTGGCGCACATATTCTCCGGCAAATTTTCTAAAATCTTCCAGTTTATCTTCTTCCAAAGAAAAACCTGCCGCCATCATATGCCCGCCGCCTTTGGTTAATATTCCTTTTTCTTTGGCGGCCATAATCAACGCTCCCAAATCCACGCCGGGAACGGAGCGCGCCGAACCTTTAACCTCGTCTTCTTCAATAGACATCACAAAAGCAGGCACATTATAACGTTCTTTGAGTTTTCCGGCCACAATTCCGACCACGCCTTGATGCCAGTCTTTTCCGGCAACAAACGCAATCGGATATTCCTGCGGCACACCTTCCAACATTTCAATTGCGCTCAAGAGAACATAAGCCTCAATTTCTTTGCGTTGCGCATTAAAATCATTAAGTTTTTCAGCTAACATTCCGGCCTGAAAATCATCCTTGCAACACAAGAGCTTATTGCCGAGCGAAGCCTCACCGACACGTCCGCAAGCATTGATTCTCGGACCCAAGACATACCCTAAATGGAAAGCGCTCGGAGATTCGCTGATGCCGGATTTATCTATCAAAGCCCGCAATCCCGTGTTGCTCCGCAAAGACATAATCCGCAAACCTTGCCGTACAAAGGCTCTGTTTAAGCCCAACAGCGGCACGACATCACAAACCGTTCCCAAAGCCACCAAATCAAGCCACTGCATTAAGTTTGGCTCTTGATTGTCAGCAAAGAAATTTTGCTGACGCAATTCCCGATTAATAGCCACAATCGCACAAAAAACCACCCCGACCGCCGCCATATATTTCAAATAAGGATAATCGTTGTTTTCATCAAGCCTTTTAGGATTAACCACGGCATAAACATCGGGGAGTTTAACCTCCGCCTCATGATGGTCTAACACAATAACCGGAATATTTAAACTTTTGGCATATTCAAAAGCCTCAAAAGCTGTTGTTCCGCAATCAACCGTAATCACGAGTTCTGTGCCAAGAGCCGCAAATTCATCAAAAGCCTGCTTACTCGGACCATATCCCTCATCTCTTTCGGGAATATGAATAATCGGCTCAACCCCCACACTTTCCAAAAACAAACGCAAAACCGAAGATGACGTAGCACCGTCCACGTCATAATCGCCGATAATCGCAATTTTTTGCTTTTGAACAATCGCCTCGGCAATCCTTTGCGCCGCTTTTTCCATATCTTTTAAGCAAAAAGGATCCGGCATCAAGTTTTGTAGTTTTGGATTAATAAAGTTGGGCACATCATCAGGCAAAATACCTCTTGCCGCCACGATTCTTGCCACAGCCAAGGGCAAAGCAAAACGCTGAGCCACAAGCTCGGCTTTTCGCTCATCAACGGGCACAGCTTTCCAAATATTTCCGCCTAAAGACTTCTTATTTTCAAACGAGAATGCCACAAATTCAACTCAACGACTAGTAACTGATATAAACCTCGGCACGGCGGTTCAAACGCTCGCCTTCCGGCATAACCTCAAGATAAGCGGGGTTTGAATCAGACAAGGCCTCAACCTTAATTTTAGAGGCAGGCATTCCGGCGCGGCGCAACGCATTAGCGACATTTTCGGCTCTTTCGGCCGAAACCTTAAAGTTAGCCATTTTGTGGCTGACAATATCTGTATTGCGCGTACGGCTGGATGCATAACCAAAAACATTCAAAGTTGCATTTTTAGACTTTGCCAACTTCACGATATCGCGCAATTGTTTGTTATAAGAAGCATCAACCGCGGCAGAACCATTGTTAAAATAAATTGTGGCAACTAAATAAGAAACACTGGGAATTGTGTTTTCAACAGAAGTCGGCTGAACTTTTGGCTCAATTTCTTTTTTTACCTCTTCTGTTTTAGCAACAACTTTTTTCTCTGATTTTTCAGATTTTTTATCCAAATCATCAGCGACAATTACAGGTTTAGTCTTAGCCGGAGCAGCTTTTTCGGGAGCATCGGCTTTTTTCTTGTTTTCTTGTCCCTCATAAGTTGCGTTTTCGCTGTCAGACACCAAAGAATATTCATCATCGTCAAATTCGGGAAAAGGTGCCAAAGAACAAGCACTCAAAGCCAAGAAAGCAGCACCTAAAACGACAAAATTTTTCAAATTATTCATCTGACCAAACCTCATAAATAAACCGACTTTTTATATAGATATAATAATCTCTCCAAGAACTCAAGCCCAAATATAAGAAAAAATAACAGTTTTTTATTATTAAAGCACAAAATATTTGTTTTAATAAAATTAATGTTTTATACTAATAATCTGTTAATAGCAAAAGGAATGGGATATGGCTGGTTCTGCAACAAATTCCGCAATAGAGGTAGCCTATTGGTTCATCAACAAGGCCGAGCAGGAAAACTCGCGCCTTGAGGATGAAAAGCTCCACCACTTATTGTTCTTAGCGCAAGTTCACTTTGCCCTAAAGAACAATATGGAACTTTTGATGCCAAGCCTTTTTATCTGTGGCGAGGACGGCTTTTTTGAGCCGAATTTAAATGTTATGTTCTCGCAAGGTCGTCCCTATATGCCCCCCAAATCATTACCTGAAAAAGTTGAGGATTTTTTGGGCAAAGTCTGGAAGCGTTATGCATCTCTGAGCGAAAAAGAACTCAACCTAATGATAAAATCCAATCCGGCATATCAAACTTGCTACATCCACGGAATGCAAAACATTGCGCCGCTCAAGACCGTAGTTGAGAGCTTTGTCAAAAACCCCGACACGGCAACTTATTCATCAACCCACACAACCGCAAACAAGAAAGTTTCCTATTCTCAGAACGGACCGGTCGTTGTATCAAAATGGAATCCCCGCAAGATTTCCAGCAAAAAATAATTAAGGAGAAAACAATGAAAAACATTATCAAACTTTTTATGGCTGTCGCCGTTTTGGCTGCCTGCTCTCCCAAAAATGACAAAAGCGACCTTAATATTTTAACTCAAGATGGCAAAATCACTTATAAGGTAGAAGAAGCCAGAACCATTCCTGAGCTTGAAAAAGGCCTGATGTTCCGAGAAAAGTTAGATGCCGATTCCGGAATGATTTTTGACCTTTCCAAGGTTGAACACACCGCCATGTGGATGAAAAATACAAAGATTCCTTTGGATATGATTTTTATTGAACCGGACGGTAATATCTTCTGGATATATGAGAATGCACAACCGGAATCCTTAACCCTGATTATTCCGCCCTTCCCGGCTGCGGCTGTTTTAGAAGTCAATGCCGGAGATGTTCAAAAACACAACATCAAACCCGGAGACAAAGTTGAGCACGAATTTTTTGCTCCCGCAACAGAGGAAGCTCCGGCCAAAGAAGAAATGACCGAGGATAAAGCACCGGTTGAAGAAGCCGTTGTTGAAGAAACAGCCGAGGTTGTTGAAGCAGAAGAAGTTCCGGCTGGCGCAGAAGTACCGGAAGTTGCGGCAGATGAAACCAAAGCTCCCGCCCCAGAGGAAGCTGCTCCGACAGAGACCCCCAAAGCGGAAGCAATGACAGAGTAACAAAAAATCCCCTCAAATGAGGGGATTTTTGTTAGAATAATTAAAAAGCCGCTTGGCAATAAGCACCTAAGCTGGAACTACTAGTAACATTAAGGCAGGGACCAGACGGAAAATTGCAGTAGTTTACATAGTTATCACCAACAGCACAAAAACCATTTGCAACCCAATAACAGCTTCTCATATCAGCAATGCCACCTGTATCCAAAGCTTCTGACAACAGGTTAGCATCAGCAACCCCCCAAGAAAGCCCTGCTGTTGTCTTGCCGGCACATGTTTGAGATACCTCAGCTTGAGTGCCCGCAACAGCAGATTGAACCACCTTTCCAATCCCCACACCATCTTTTCCAATATAAATATCGCCGACTTTATAAGTTCGCAAAGTTTCTTCATAACTCGGACAATAAACTTGAGAGTTATCCAGCGGGCATTTAAGAATGGTTTTACCCGTACAATCTGCTTCTGTTTTGGTATAACCAAGGTCAGCGCAAGAAGGTGTCTTGATACAAGTCTGCGCCCAAACCGGTGCAACACTTATTACCCCCAAACCCCATGCAAACGCTATTTGTGATATTATTTTTGACTTCTTCATTGTCTTTCTCCTTATATCTTAGTCCTTGTTCCTAGCGCCCGCCGAAGATACATTTCAGGTCGCCATTGCACCAATAATTATTTAAGTCAATCTCTCCGGAATCACATTCTTCTACACAAGCCTTGCAGTTTAGAAACATCTGTTGCTCGCCGCTCCAGCATTCAACCGTGCCGATTTCA
>CASFUZ010000013.1 GCA_949298065.1 uncultured Pseudomonadota bacterium
TTGATATCTTTTTTAACTTTTTGCATCATTTGTTTAATCCTTATCTTTGGGTTGGTGTCAGGATATTAAACACCAACCCAAAAGTCAACGGGTTAATCTGCCAACCAATTTTCAATCATCACTCGCCCGAGCAGAAAGAGGAGAAGGCAAAAAGCAAAATAGGCTTTGGGATGTTTGAGCAACAGGCTAGTCAAATGCTCATCCGCCTCTTTCTTCCCCGGCATAAATTGCGCATAAAGATATACGCATAAATATACAAACAAGATGATTTGCGAAATCGGCAAGAAAAACTCGCTCTTATCTATCCCAAGAGGGTGAGTTATTGCCATATATATGAAGAAGACGGAAACAACGGCTATCATCCAAGAGCCTTTTATGTGCAAATCCCGACATCTTTTTTGATAAGCGCTCAAGGCAATATAAAAATAACCTAACCAGCCGACAATATCAAAATAAGGCACAGGAATTTGAGAGAAAACATAAAAAACAAGGCTTCCAAAAATCAATGCGCCCCAGAAAGGGATACGCTTATATATCCCTTTAAACGAGCAATAATAAGCAAAAAATTGTTTTATCTCTTCTATTTTTTTATTCATAGTTGAACCTTATTCCTAATAAAACAAGTAAGCCAAGATGATGGCGGAGGTTATGCCGACAAAATCTGCCAAGAGCGAGCAAGGCAAAGCACTGCGGATTTTGGTGATTTTGACCGCGCCAAAATAAACAGCCAAGACATAAAACGTGGTTTCGGTTGAGCCCTGAACCACCGCCGAAACAAATGCCGGAAAACTATCCGCACCATAGGTTTGCATGGTTTCAATCATCATTGCGCGTGCGCCGCTGCCTGACAAAGGTTTCAAAATGGCTGTCGGTAAAGCAGGCACGAAGTCGGTATTTATACCGATAAAATTAAAAAAGTTTTCAAAGCTCAAAACAATAATATTCAAAACACCCGAGGCTCTTAACACTGCGATAGCCACCAACATCGCAACCAGATAAGGGATTATTCTGACTGCAATATCAAAACCCTCTTTGGCTCCTTGGATAAAGGTTTCATAAACATTAACCTTGCGGATTATGCCTGCGGTGATGAAGCTGATGATGAAAGCAAACAAGATAAAATTGCCCCAAGCGGCAGACATCTGTAATCTTTCCTCTAAAGGCAGGCTTTCAAAATACCAAGCAACGGCACCGATAAAAGCGGCAAAACCTAACAAATAGCTCATAACCACACGATTGAAGATATTGAGCCTTTGCACCCATGCCACAGCCAAAAAGCCGCTCAAAGTTGACAGCGATGTGGCAAATAAAATGGGCATAAACACCGCGCTCGGATTGCTTGCGCCCAACTCTGCCCGATACATTAAAATCGTGATGGGAATAAGCGTTACAGCCGAAGTATTGATAACCATAAACAAAACTTGCGCATCTGAAGCCGTATCTTTTTTGGGATTGAGGGTCTGCAATTGCTCCATCGCCTTCAAGCCCATCGGGGTTGCGGCATTGTCCAGCCCCAACATATTGGCGGCAATGTTCATTATCATAGAAGACAAGGCCGGACTATTTTCCGGAACAGAGGGCATAATACGCTTAAACAAAGGATATAAGGCTTTGGCTAAAAGCTGGGTTATGCCCGAGGCTTCGGCAACTTTCAACAACCCCAGCCAAAAGCACAAAATTCCGGTCAGATTCAGCGCGATTGAGAAAGCTGTTTTAGAGGACACAAAAACAGCATTAACCAACTCCGTCCAAACCAGACCATCGCCCAAAAACAAAGCCCGATACAAGGCCATCAGAAAAGCCGAAATGAAAAAAGCAACCCAGATAATGTTTAGCATTTTTCCTCCTTTGGCGCAGAGTTCATATTGATAAAGCCTTGCGACTGCATATCATAAAAGCCGTGATACAAGCCTTTTTTACGCAAAAGCTCGGTATGTGTGCCACTCTCTATAATCTTGCCTTTATCCATCACAATGATTTTATCCATCTCTTTTAGGGTGGAGAGGCGGTGCGCAATGGCGATGACGGTTTTGTTTTTCATCAGCTCGCGAATGGAGGCCTGAATATATTTTTCGCTCTCGCTGTCTAAGGCGGAAGTGGCCTCATCCAGAATCAAAATCGGCGCATCTTTCAAAATGGCGCGGGCAATGGCTATCCTCTGCCGTTCACCGCCCGAGAGCATAACGCCCCTTTCACCAACCTTTGACTTATAACCTTCCGGCAAAGACATAATGAAGTCGTGAATGTAGGCTTTTTTGGCGGCGGCATAGACCTCTTCATCCGAGGCGCGGAGTTTGCCGTAACGAATGTTCTCCATAATCGTACGGTTGAACAAAGACGGATCTTGCGGAATGAGCGCAATCGCGGCGCGCAAGCTCTTTTGGGTTACTTCGGCAATATTTTGCTCATCAATGCAGATACTTCCGCCCTGAATGTCATAATATCGCGACAAGAGCTTTATGAGCGTTGATTTGCCTGAGCCGGAGCGCCCGACCAAGCCGATTTTTTCGCCGGCGTTGATATGCAGGTTAAATCCCTTAAACAGAGCATCGGAATGTTTGTAATGATAATTAACATCCTTAAAATCTATTTGTCCTGCTTTGACTTTCAGTCGGCGTGCGTTCGGGGCATCCACAACCTCAAATGGGCGAGACAACAGTTTTAGGCCGTCTTTGATACCGCCGTATAATCTGAAAAAGCTGATAAAGTTCATAGACAACATATTATAAATATTACACAAAACCGCAATTAAGGACTGAATCAGCACAAACTGCCCGACATTGATTTTGTCCCGATACCAATACCACACGGGCAAAGCATAAAACACAGCCTGCAACAGAGCCCGCAACACGCC
Source organism: uncultured Pseudomonadota bacterium (assembly GCA_949298065.1). GTDB lineage: Bacteria > Pseudomonadota > Alphaproteobacteria > RF32 > CAG-239 > Scatacola_A. The sequence goes on from CASFUZ010000013.1 coordinate 2,855, forward strand.
TTGGGCGATGAACAAATAGCCAAACTGCTTATTTTCTATTCTGTCAGCCGCGGCAGCCTTACGCACAAAGCTGAAATAGTGTTTTTTCTCATACAAAAAATTGCTGAAGTTTTTAACCAGGCTGGCATTGCTGATGCTGTCTACCAAGACACCGTTGGCCTCGGACATCAGCTTGGCACGCGCTTCCGAATAAGGTGCGAGCTTGCGGCTCAAGACATACAAGGCCCAAATGAGCAAAAAATTAAGCCCCAACATAACCATAGCCAAACTGACATTGATGTCAAAAATAAACGCAAAACTAATTATGACGGCAATGCTTGGCGAGATAAAGCCCCAAAGAATGGTATAATAAATGTTGTAACTGTCATCAATAATGGTTTTGATTTTGCCCGAGATATTACCCGCCATTTCCTCTGCAAAAAAAGCTGTTGAGTGGCGGTGCGCATAGTTAAACAAGTCTTTGGAGATACGGCTCATATAAACCGGCAAGAATCTGGCCTCAATGAAAATAAGCACATTGAGCAACAAGCCTTTGAACAGCAAAAAGATTGAAGCCAGCCCAGCCAGTCCCAACCCGCTCCATAACAAAACATCTTTCGGGCCGGTTGATGCCAAAACATCTACAATCTTTGAGGCATAATACAAAGACAAGCGCACAAAAAACTCACCGGCAAGCACGGATAACAACACCCCAAAGAACAAAACTTTGAGCTTGGAAAGATATTTCCACAAAAACTTCCAGACAGATGTTGTCATCTTATGCTCCGGCGCAAAAGTTTATTTTGAAGCTTTACGTTTTTTGAGCTTGGTTAGTTTGTCGCTGACAATGGAGGTATCGCGACCGGTTTTGGCCAAACGCTCATACATACGTTCAATCTCTTTTTCCAGATAAGCCGTTTCAATCTCTTTGGCAAGCTCGGCTTTCTCTTCCTCGCTGCCTTCTTTAGTGATACGCTCCATCTCTTCAATAATATGCTCAACAAAGATAGAGCTGTTAACTTTTTTCTTGATGAAATAGGGCAGTTCATAAATAAGCTGGCGTGTATTGGCATAAGCCTCAGCCGGCGTTGAACCTTTTTTATAACGCAACTTCAAAAGACGGAACACAATGCCGACTTCATCACTGTTTTCGGCGACAATAAAAGGTATGGGATCTGAAAAACCTTCTTGCGCCAAAGACTTCATATATTCCAACAAATGGTGAAAATAGCCGTTAATATTGTACAAAATAAAGGGTTTGGGTTGCAAAAAACCATCTTGCATAGCCACGCAATCATAAGCCAACTCGTCCAGTGTTCCGACACCGCCGGGGGCAAAAACCACAAAGTCGGCATCCAAGAGTTTTTGTTTGCGTTCTTCCAAGGTTTTGGCCACAATCAGGTTCTCAATCTGTGAAATAAGCTCATCATCTCGCGGATAAAGGTCATAATATTCTTGTGTGGTTACGGCTTGAATAGGATAGTCCTTATCTTTACTTTGTTTTTTGTTCCAGCCGTCCATCACGCCGCGGGCAACCGCGCCCATAATGCCGGCATTGGACAAGCCGAAATCAAGTTTGAAATCCATTTTGATAATCTGGCGGCCGAGATTATATGCTTCTTCCACATAAACAGGGTCTGTTCCCGGACGGCTGCCACCGGCAACAAAAACTCTCAAGCCCTCTTGCTTGTTTTGCTCAGCAAAAGAGTCCAACATTTCATCGTGGCGCGCACCGCTAATCTCAACCATAACTTATATCTCCTCAATATCTCCCATTGACTGTAGGCGGTAGAACTCGGCTACAAATTCATTTAAGCGGCCTTCTTCTATCGCAGACCTCAAACCTTGCATCAAGCGTTGATAATAGCGAATATTATGCCAAGTCAATAACATTACGGCAAGAACTTCATTACACTTTTGCAGATGATGAATATATGCTCTTGAATAATTGCGGCAAAGCGGGCAATCGCACTCTGCTTCCAAGGGGCGCGGATCTTCACGATGGCGGGCGTTGCGAATGTTTATCGGACCTCTGGCGGTAAAGGCTTGAGCCGTGCGGCCGCTTCTGGTCGGCATAACACAGTCAAACATATCCACACCGCGTAAAACTGCGCCGACAATATCGTCCGGTCTGCCGACTCCCATCAGATAACGCGGCTTATCTGACGGCAACATCCCCGGCGCATAGTCCAAAACCTTAAACATTGTTTCCTGACCTTCTCCTACCGCCAAACCGCCAATGGCATAGCCGTCAAAGCCTATTTTTTTGAGTTCTTCCGCCGACCAAGCGCGCAAGTCCTCATAATCACCGCCTTGCTGAATGCCAAAAATGCCATAGCCTTCGCGGTCAACAAAAGCATCCTTGCTGCGCTTTGCCCAACGCATAGACATCTCAACAGATTTTTTAACCACATTATGCGGGGCGGGAAGCTTAACGCATTCATCCAAGCACATAGTGATATTTGAATCCAGCTTGTGCTGAATCTTCATTGATACCTCAGGGCTTAAGAAAAACTTTTTGCCGTCAACGTGTGAGCTGAAGGTAACACCTTCTTCGGTCAGCTTGCGCAAGCCGGTCAGGCTCATAACCTGAAAACCGCCGGAATCGGTTAAGATTGGCTTATTCCAGTTCATAAACTTGTGCAGACCGCCCATTTTTTCTACCAAATCAGCCCCCGGACGAAGCATTAAATGATAGGTGTTGCCGAGCAAAATCTCCGCCCCCGTTGCCGCAACGGATTCCGGCATCATCGCCTTGACCGTGCCGCAAGTTCCGACCGGCATAAAAGCCGGCGTTTCAATTGTGCCGTGTTTGGTGTGCAAACGACCGCGGCGGGCTTTGCCGTCAGTTTTCAAAACTTCATATTTCAGTGCCATTGTCTTAATCTCTTATGTTAAAAAAATTTGTTTCAATATGTCATCAAAAAGCCATAAAAGCAAGGATTTTTATGTTGACAAATGCCTGTTTGCGCCGATAATCGGAAAATAAAATTTTGGAGTAAGTTGGAGCTGATGACGGCTGATTTGACAATATTGGATAATGGTTTGAGTGTCGTTTCTCAAAAAAACACCGCAACAAAAATGTTTAATGTCGGGGTTTGGTGTCGTTGCGGCTCCAGAGTTGAACCCAAAGAACTTAACGGTATTGCGCATTTTTGCGAACACATGACTTTTAAGGGCACGACAACCCGCTCCGAACTGGAGATTAATGAAAAAATTGCCGATATGGGCGGAAAGTCCAATGCTTGGACAGATATGGACTGTATGGCTTTTTCAGCTGAAGTGTTGATTGAGGACAAAGAAGCAGCTCTTGAGCTTTTGGCTGATATTTTGCGTAACTCTACTTTTACGGAAGAGAATATTAACAGCGAAAGGCAAGTCATTTTTCAGGAAATGTATGAAGATGAAAATGATAATGACGACTTTTTTAATGATGCTTTTTCGCAAATTGTTTACGGCGACCAAGCACTTGGCAGAGATATTTTGGGCCAAAGCAAAATTCTTGAAAAAATCGGCAAGGCAGAGCTTGAAGATTGGCGCAAAAATTGTTATTGCGGCAAAAATCTGATTTTGTCGGCTTCCGGAAATTTTGAACACCAAGAACTTGTGGATTTGGCACAAAAATATTTTGGCAATATCCCAAGCGGAATAAAAACCGAAAGACCGGCGCAAAAATATATCGGCGGTTTCAGACATATTAAGCCTCATGAACCAGAGGTTAAATTTGAGCTCGGATTTGACCTTTTGGCAGAGGACAAAGGCTTAAAAAAAGAAGCCAAATATCTGGCGATGCAGATTTTGGGTGGCGAAGAGGTTTCACGCCTGAATACTGAGGTCAGAATCAAGCGCGCTTTGGTTTATGACATCAGCACATCTATCGTAGATGAAACGGATGTCGGCTATGTGGCGATTACGGCGGCGGCTCAGGCGCAAAATATTAATCCAATTTTGGACATTGTACTGGCTGAGATTCAAAAAATGGCCACACAGACTGTTACCGAAAAAGAATTGGCGCGCGCGAAAAGGCAACTGATTGTGGCTTTGACCAAAAAAGCCGAAGATAATGAAGAAAGCATTGAGCTTGCGGCGGAACAGCTGATTAATTTCGGAAAATTGCAGCAGCTTGAAAAACAAATTGAAAAAATCAATGCCGTTTGTGCCGAAGATATTTTGAAAGCCGCCAAAGCCATATTCTCCACAACACCATCCTACCTGCTTCAAGGTAAAATTTCAGATTATTACACCTATGAACAAATAAAATCCAAGCTCCGCTTTTAGCCTTTTTTCTCAAACAAAAAAACCGCCCCGAAGGGCGGCATCATCCTTAATTTTTGTAGAGTTTGGGAAGAGGTTTGTCATCTTCTGTTGCACTTGTCCTCTTTGCATCGGCTTTTTCAAAGATTTTGATAAAAGCATCGGCATTCCAATCTTTGCCGCCGCTGCCGTAAAGCTCCGCGGTGATAATCTCTGTCTGCTTTTCAAAGTCCTTGGAATTGACGGCTTTGATAACATCATTCAGATTATTTATGCGCTGATTTTTGAACTTTTGCTGTGCCCAAATCAGCAAGCTGTCTCTCAAAGCGCGGAAGTTGTTTTCCTTAGCCGCGCGGATGACTTCTTTGTGCGCCTCTTTTACGTTCGGCTTTACCTCGCCGTTAACCGATTTTGCCGGCCGGCGGAACAAAAACCAGCTTATCAGCATACCCATAACAAAAGCCAACAAAAGCGTGTATATATTCCACGGATTGCTGGTCGGGCGGTTTTCCGCGCTCATCGGCATTGGATTTTGCTTTTCTGCCTGCGGGGTGGCTATCTGCTCCGGCTCGTTTACGACAGGCGCGGCAGGCATTGGCATTTGCGGTTCAATCTGGTTGCCGGCCTCAACATTTATATTAACCGCGGGCAAAACGGCTCTTTCCATTTTTCCGGTTTTGACATTAAACCAGTTTACCGAAACCTCGGGAACGGTTATATTGCCTGATTTATCAGGAATATATACATTGGTGATTTTTTTAACACCAACGACCTGCCCTTGTTCTATGCCGTTTTGAGCCTCAGGCTTTTCGGGATATTGTCTTAAGCCGTTTGCCTCAACAAAATCTACATCCGGCAGTTGGCTCTCCAGCACGCCGACAGCTTTCAGATAAATCGTGCGGCTTACAGCCTCGCCGACCTTAAAGGTTGGTTGTTTGGGGTTCCATTCCGCATAGAGCCGAACATTCTCCGCCGGAAGCCACCAGCTTCCCTTGTTTTCCGCCGGAACGGGCTTGACCTCTATGTCTATGGGCTTGGTGTTTAAGACAACCGGATTTCTGGTGGCAAACATTCCGCCAAAACCGATGCCCGAGTCAAAAAATGAACCGCCGAAAAAGTCATCAAACGGGTCTGCCCCACGGCCGTTTTGAGTCAGATAATAACCATTGAAACGAAAAGCCGGGGTTTTCAGCAAGCCGCTTTTTTGCGGAAACATCGCATAATGGAACTTGATTTCGCGCAGGCTGCGACCGTTTACGATTTTGCTGCTGACTTCGGGCTCGCCCAAACTTCTTATCAGCCAGTCATTTTTGCCTTCATCCACAACTTCCGGTGCGCCGCCTTGCAAGCCTCCGGCATCAAGCAAGGTCAGGGTATAATTTACTTGTTGCTGGACATAGGGAGTTTGGTTGTCCACCTCGCCACGGACGGCAAAGCGCGGACCTTTTCTCGGCTCTTGATAATTGGGATTGTTAGAATTATTGGGGTTTGCCAAACTTTGCGCGTCTAAAATGCGAATCTGAATCGGGTTACTTTGCGTGTTGCCCAATTTTATGGACGGAATGGTTATTGTTGTTCCCGCCACAGCCTTAGGCATTAGTCCGATTTGCCATTGACGGCGTTGTGAAACCTGACCGTTGATGATGTTGGTTTGGTAAGAATTGGTTACCGAATAAACCGTAAAATCTTTATCCAAAACATTAAGCTCGGGGGCGGCGCTGTCGTTGCCGTCATAATCTAAGGTCAGCAAAAAGGCTTCGCCTTCGGGCAAGTCCGTGCGGCTGGTTTTGGCAACCAAAGTCTGCGCCCAAACTTCCGTGCAAAAAAATATGCTAAAAACTAAAATGCTTATAATCTTCTTCATATTTTTTATTCCTTATATCTGTTTTTTCTGTATTCTTTTTGAATAAAGGCGCGGAGAAGTCCGCCCGTGTCTTCGGGGATGTCCCGATACTGCTGAGCGCGCGCCTGCACCTTTTCATCATATTTGTCTTGTTTGTTATCATCCTTGACTTCGGCCGCTTGGGCTTGAGCCTCCTGCTCCTCGGGCTTTTTGTCGGCTTTTTGCTCGCTTGTTTGTTCCTGCTCGTTCAAGCCTTGTTGTTTGCCCTGCTCTTTCTCCTGCTCGCCTTGTGCCGGTTGCGGCTGATTTTGCTCATTCTGCTGCTCATTTCCGTTTTGCTCATCTTGCTGTTGTTGCTCATTTGGCTGATTTTGCTCATTGCCGGAAGACTGCTGTTGGTCAGAATTTTTTTGGTCTTGCTGATTGTTCTTATCAGAATTTTGCTCATTCTGATTTTGCTGTTGGTTCTCCTCTTTATCCTGCTTGTCCTGATTTTGCTGATTCTGCTGGTTCTGCTGTTGCTGCTCTTTTTTCAGGTATTCCAGATTAAACTTAGCATCCTCATGATTGGGTTCTTGTTGCAAAACCTGCTCATATTTTTTTATGGCTTCCTCTATTTTGCCGCCTTTAGCCAAGGCATTGCCCTGATTATACAAGCCTTCCGTATCATTAAAAGCCGAATATGCTTCATAAGCCTTGTCATAATCTCCGGCCTTGTACAGAGCGGTGGCTTGCCAGCGCTTATCCTCAAATTTTTGCGCGGCGGTCGGATAATCTCCCGCTTGATAAGCCTTTAAGCCCTCTTGATCGGCATTTAAGAAAAAGCCTGCCTGAGCCGAAGATATGCCGCCCAAAACAAACACCGCAACCAAAATCCCCTTGCGGAAGAAATATAAGCAACACAACAGAGGTAAGACTAACAGATAATAACCAAAGTCATCCCAGCTTGAACGCAAATTCTCGCTTAACTTGAGCTCATCACTGATGGTTTTTTCTATCTCGGCGGCAATCTCTTTTATACCTTGCGTGCTGCCTTTAACACATATGCCACCGCCGGCTTTGGCTATGAGTTCCAACTTCTCGGGAAGTTTGGATGTTTCGGCCACAACACTTAAAACATAGCCCGCGGATTTAGCTTTCTCCGCCTCTTCCAAGGCTAAGTCAAAACGCTCGCCGACATCTGAGGTAAAAATAACAATATTGCCGCTTTGATACTGTGCGTTCTTAAATTTTTCTACCGCCAAGGCTATGGCTCTGTCCAGACGGTCGCCGTTGGTGGGCATGATGTTAAACACTATGGACGGGAGCAAGTTTTCAACCAGCTCAACATCTTCGGTGATGGGTGATATCATAAAAGGTTCGCGGCTATAAACCGTCATACCGACTTGGGTGTTTTGCAAGAGTTTGAGCAAATCCGAAATATCATATTTTGCCCTTGCCAAGCGGTTGGGCGTGATGTCTTTGGCGGCCATATCCGTGGACATATTCAACAATAACATGACGGGGTTTTCAGGCGACAAGTCCGGCACCTCCTTCTTTTGCCAAGTTGGTCCCGAAAGAGCCAAAACCGCACCGACAAAACCTATGAAAGCCAAGTAAACAACCGTCTTGCGTTGCGCCGAGCTGCCTTTGATGAGCAAGAACTCCAAAAGCCTCTTATCGCAAACCCGCTCCCATGACGATTTGTTGTTAAAGCCCTTAAAAAACTTCCAATAAAATAATATCGGCAAAAGGAGTAAGAGCAAAAACCACGGGCGCAAAAAGTGAAAATCGCGGATAAATTCTTCCATTATGCCGCCCTCCTTGTCTGAAAAATGAGAATACTTGCCAAGAGCAAAGCCATCAGCAACGGAAGATAATATAGTTCCTTCGTTTCTTGCACAAATTGATCCTCGTTTTGGCTCGGCTCAAGTTTGTCTATCGCCTCATAAACACGCACCAAAGACCCCGTATCCTTAGCGCGGAAATAAGTGCCTTTGGTTTCTTCGGCAATCTTTTGCAGGCTAGCTTCATCTAACCCTGAGCGCCGTGACATCAGCCCAAAGAAAGTTTGGGTCATATCGCTCCCGACACCGATGGTATAGACCTTAACACCTTCGTCTTTGGCCAGATTGATGGCTTGAGGCAAAGACAACGCACCGTCGTTGTTCTCGCCGTCAGTCAATAAAATAATGACCTTTTTATCTTTATCCGGACTATCCTTAAGGGTTTTGAGCGCCAAGCCCAAAGCATCGCCGATGGCGGTTGAATCGCCTGCCATTCCGGGGTCTGCGTTTTTCAAAATCTCTTCAACCGATTTTTTATCATAAGTTACGGGGGCTTGCAGATATGCTCTTGTGCCAAACAAGATTAGCCCGATGCGGTCGTCCGTGCGTTTTTTGATGAAGTCTGAAGCAACAAGTTTGACCGCGGTCATACGGTCTATGCGGCGGCCATGCAAGCCAAAATCTGCTTCTAACATAGAGTTGGAAATATCCGTTACCATCAAGATATCGCGGCTATAATTTTTGATACGCACCGGCTCGCCGACCCATTGGGGACGTGCCGCCGCGGTTACCAACAAAGCCCATATGATATAAAGCAAAACCAGTTTTAAGGAAATCTTATGCTCAGAATCGGCCGAGAGCCCCCAAACGCCACCAGATTTTAGGCTGATTTTGGTAATATCTCCGACAAAAGGCACGCGCAAAGCATCGCCGTGCAAACCTTTGGCTGCTGGCAAAAGCGTGCGAATCAAAAAAGGCAAAAGCAAAAGCCAAAAGAACTCGGGATAAGCAAAATGGTTCATAAATTTTCTCCTATCCAAGCTTGGCAAAAAGCTTTTAACTCATCGGTTTCCGGCTTGCCATAAGTTTTGGTGGCCTGCGGAATATAGGGCGCATTGAGCAGCAAATCCGCCGCTTTGCCGCCGAGTTTCTTCTTGCTGTGAAGGTTTAGAAAATCAAGCCAAGCTTTGCCGCTGGAGGCTGCAGCTTCGGGATATTTGTAAACACAGATACGGCGCAAAACTTCCGACATTTGGGCGGCGGCGGCAACGGGAGAATCGCCTAAAATATCCTTTAACAATCGCAAGGCATAGCGTTTTTTGCTCTTGCGGCGCAGTAAGGCAAATAAGCGCAGCAATACATATATTGCAAGAATTGAAAGCAATAAAACCCACCAGCCATAAGCCGGAGGAAAAGCCGAAACCCCTTCGGGGATATGAATGTCGCGCAGTTCGGGTAAATTGTCCATTTTCAGCCTCTCTTTTCTCCCCATAAATTTAAGAGTTTATGGGGCAAATATCAAGACCAAAAAAAGACACCCCGCTTTGCCTTATGGCAAAAACGAGGTGTTTTTTGTTATTCCTTGCTTTATTTCAGGTAGTCCTCCGTTGCCTTTTGCAATATTTCAGAATCAATATTCAAAAAGCAACTTCCTACTTTTAAGACTTCGGAATCCTCAATATTTTGAGACTTGAGGTTGATGATGTTGTTTTCCAAGTCTTTGGCATAGGCTTCCGCCAAAAGGATGATGTCGGCAATAAACTTTTCTTCTGCCTTACAGATCAAAACAGCCTGTTGTCTTTCTAAGTCCAGCTTGCGGAATTTTTTTATATATTCCAAGCCTAGGCTACCAAGCGCTGCTGCTAGAGAACTGCGTGCGACCTCATACGAAATTACATCTTCTAATGAACTACGTGCAACCTTGTAAGAAATGGCATCGTCCAGATTTTCCTGTTGGCATAATTTTTTGCCGATTTCCAAAAGCAGGAAAGCCCTTGTTCTCATAGTCTCAGGCAAACGATCCACCAGCGGGTCTTTCTCCTTCATCAGCTCATGTCTGGAATCTTTTTCTAGGATGTCGTTCAGCAAGTCCAACTGTCGCATGAGGTCTGAGGTGATGCGATTGATAACAACTTTGCCGTCAAACTCCACCTTTTGCAAAACAATACCAAGATAAAACTGATAGCGAACCGTCATTCCTTTTTGAGGAATAAAACCACCAAGTTCAATGCGTGGAATGTCTATGACCGAATTATCCGTCATTTGCAACCGATAAGAAGCTAAACGCTTTTTGACATTGGCTATCTTTAAGCCTTGAAATTTTTTTGTTTCCATATGCTCTATGTATTATAATAATTAAACAATCAACTTAAAAACCGCTTCGCTCTTCACAGAGAAAAGCGGGGAAAACACCTTAAAATACTTCTTTGCTCCTTGCAGAGAAAAGAAAAGGGTTAAGAGAAAGAAACTTATCTCAATTTCTCTTCACAGAGAATAATATCTACAATTCTTATTTTTATAGTTATCTTTTAGCACAAAATGGACAAAAATCAAGTTTTTATTTAAAAAGCAAAACCGCACGACTTTCTCAAGCCATGCGGTCTACGTTTTTCAATTACAAACCTAACTATAAAACTTGCTCGTTATTGATGAAAATTGAGGACACGAGCCTTCCCTCAACTCTTTTTTGCTCCAACCGAAACGTATCTCCGACACGAGGCGGTTTCTTATGCTCAAAACACTCCTTAGGCAGTTCAAACTGAATTTCATCATCGCCGAAATCCACTTTGTAACTTTTCTTGGTCTTGATGACCCTCTTTATTATTACGTCAGGACTTTTCATAACCTAAAAACTTTGAGTTTTGACATAAGAAAGAACATCTTGCCTATTGGGGCAGTAATGCATACCGGCTGTATCACCACAGATGGGCAGATACATTACGGCGCAAGTTGCCAATTTTTTAACCAGCTCCTTGCCTGTTGCCTGCAGCAACCCCGGTAAACAACTTTCTAATGCAAAAGCCATCGCCAAGGCAAAATTTGCAGGCACAGAGCCGACAAATTTGTAGTCTTCGCCCAAGAGCTTGCCCAGATTGGCAAAATCTGCTTCTGTCAGCAGATGGTCGCAGGTGAGAATCTGGTTGTAGACAGCCACGGCCAGTTCACAACCTTGGATTTCCTGCTGTAAGTCCCAACTGAGGAAGTCCGGACCGGCATATTCCGCCAACATCTTAATACGATGCTGGAATACTTCCGGCAAATGCTCAATACCTTTGACCGTCTGAACCGGTTTCAAAAGATAGAGCTCTGCCTCGTTACAGCGAATTATCAGAAACTTCTTCCCCCTAATATAAATATATTTGAGGTCGTTTCCGACAAATTCTAGTGTAACGACTTCGCCGCGGCGAAGTTCACTATCTTTTTCTTCCAGCACGAAGCTTAATGTTTCAAGACCTTCGGCAAAAGCCTCAAGGGTTTCCTCTTCCGGCTTCACGCGTGATTCTATTGAATCCGCTTCCACCAACTTGAGGATGAGATGTCTATCATCTACACGCCTCCAAGTTACTGAAAATTTTAATAAATTTTTCATAACTCTTAAGTTTTAGGGGTTTATAATACGGTTTTTTAACTCTCAGACAAAAATATGTATTTGATTTAGTCTTAGCACTGTTTTAGACAAAAAGCAACCATTTTCGCAAAAAGAGCCGTAAAAAAGCGGAGCTTTGCACTCCGCTTTGTGGTGATTTATTTTTTATTCTTCCTCTTCCGTTTCCGACGTTGGTTCTTCCTCCGCGTCTGAAGGCTTGGTGTCTATGGAATAGCCCGTGGCGCGAACCGTACGGATATAGTCCGGACCATATTGGTTTAAGGATTTGCGCAAGCGTCTGATATGAACATCTACCGTGCGCGACTCCACATAAATATTATCTCCCCATACGGTCTTGAGCAAAATCTCACGCGAAAAAACTTTTCCCGGAGTTTCCATTAACATCTTAAGCAGACGGAACTCTGTCGGGCCTAGGTGAATATAGTTCTCGCCGCGGAAAACCTTTTTCTCAACCAAATCCATCCGGATATCTTCAAAGACAAACTCTTTTTGCTTAATCAGCTCCGGCGCGCGGCGTAAGTTGGCCTTGACTCTCGCCATTAGCTCGGGCACGGAAAAAGGTTTGGTTACATAGTCATCCGCACCGGCCGAAAGCCCCTTAACTTTATCTTCTTCCTCACCTTTGGCGGTGAGCATTATGATTGGAATATTCTTAATGTCTGGCTTGCTACGCACAAGCTTGCAGATTTCAACACCAGAAATCTCCGGCAACATCCAATCCAACAAAATGACTGAGGGACAATGGCGCTCAATCTCCGCCAAGGCCTTGTTACCACGCGGCTCCCAAACAACCTCGTAACCTTCTTTTTCCAGATTATATTTTAAGAGCAAGGCTAAGGCTTCCTCATCTTCTATGACCATTACCAGTGCCATGACTTTTCTCCACAACAAAATTCTTTTGCTAAAGAGTTTATTCTCTTTATCTTAAAATTACCTTAAAGCTTCTATGTTTTTGCGGAAATTACGCCCTGCAAAAACCGATGTTCCGGCAACCAAAATATCCGCGCCGACAGAAATGCACTCTGCTGCCGTCATCGGGTTTATGCCGCCGTCTACCTCTATTTTGATATCTCTATCGCCTATCATCGCTTTAATACGGCGGATTTTTTCCAACTGGCTGTCCAAAAAGACTTGTCCGCCAAAGCCTGGATTAACTGTCATAACCAAAATGACATCTGTTTTATCCAAGACATAGTTCAAAACATCTTCCGGTGTGGAAGGATTGAGCGAAACGCCAGCCTGACAGCCCGTTGCACGAATGACATCCAAGGTTCTGTCCAAATGCGGGCAAACTTCTGCATGGACCGTGATGATATCTGCGCCGGCTTCTGCAAACCAAGAAATCATATCATCAGGGTTAGTTACCATTAAATGAACATCAAAGGGGAGTTTGCTATAAGGGCGCAGTTGCTTAACGACTCCGGCACCGAAGGTTAAATTCGGAACATAATGACCATCCATAATATCCCAATGGATGAGGTCTGCTCCCGCTTGTTCTACCTCTTCCAAATCCTTGCGCAGAGCCGAAAAATCGGCTGAAAGCATACTCGGGGCTATCAAAACCATTATCCTTACTCCTCTCTTGTTTTTTTAAATCATAAACCAGAGATTCGCGAATTACCAGCAAAAAGTATTTCAAAAAAAATATTGTTATATTACCGTTGGTTAGCCAAATATAAAAATTCTATGGTTGACATTTTGCGGAAAATTTGTCAATGTAATGACAAATTAGTCAAAAAAGTACAGTTTTCTATTATTCCGTTCGGATATTATATAATGCGTTCGCATGCACTCTTATGACGCTATAGTTCTTAAGCAAATTTTCGTGAAGGGATTTCTCTGAACACCAGACTAAACTCCAAATAAATGTAAAGAGTGTTCGGGAAAAAAGAGAACCTGCAAATCCACAAAGATTTGCAGGTTCTTGATTTTAAAGATTATAAAATCTTAGATTTCGCCGTCAGCATAGCGCTTGGCCATAACAGACATCGGCATAACCTTAATGCCATCTGCATGACCAGCCGCACCGAATGCAATGTAACGAGCTTCGCAGACTTTCTGCATCTCTTCAATTGCGGGTTTGAGATATTTGCGCGGGTCAAACTCTTTCGGGTTCTCGGCAAAAATCTTGCGGATAGCACCTGTGATAGCCATACGGCAGTCGGTGTCTACGTTTACTTTACGAACACCGGACTTAATGCCTCTGACAATCTCTTCTACCGGAACGCCATAAGTCTGCGGAATAGCGCCGCCGTAAGCATTAATCAAATCTTGCAGTTCTTGCGGAACAGAAGATGAACCATGCATAACCATATGGGTATTCGGCAATACTTTGTGAATCTTCTCAATAACATCAATTGCCAAAATTTCACCATCAGGCTTACGGGTGAACTTATAAGCACCATGAGATGTGCCAACGGCAACAGCTAGAGCATCAACATGAGTATCTTCAACGAATCTCTTAGCTTCCTCTGGGTCGGTTACCAAACGCTTCTTATCAATTACGCCTTCGGCACCATGACCGTCTTCCTTATCGCCTTTACCGGTTTCCAAAGAGCCGATAACGCCTAACTCACCTTCAACAGAAGCGCCAACGGCATGCGCACGGGCAACAACTTCGCGCGTTACTTTAACATTATATTCATAAGAAGACGGAGTTTTGCCGTCTGCTTCCAAAGAACCATCCATCATTACGGAAGAATAGCCATTAACAATGGCTGATTGACAAATATTGACCGATGAGCCATGGTCTTGGTGGATACAAATCGGAAGTTCCGGGAACATCTCTATTCCGGCGGCAACCATGTGGCGAATCATCGGGTCTCCGGCAAATTTGCGCGCACCGGTTGAGGTTTGCAAAATAACCGGGGCATTGACTTTTTTTGCAGCCTGCAAAACTGCCAGAACCTGCTCCATATCGTTAATGTTGAATGCCGGAACACCATAATTGTTCTCGGCAGCATGGTCAAGAATCTGACGCATTGTTACTAAAGGCATAGTTTTCTCCTTATCTGTTTAATTTTTGCTATGTCGTAATATAGACTGTTGCCCAACTTTTGCAAGATTTTTCTTAGCTCGCGTGGAAATCTTCACTTTTCTAGCTCTTGCTTGCTTTCATCAGCAAAATATGGTATAATAAACAATGTTTTGCAGGATAATTATTCAGTTAGGGGAGAATAATATTGCCGCAAACGCAGAGAATCACTCATTCTTCTAACAAGCTTAAGCTTGCGTCTGCGCTTGGCTCTGCTTTATGGCGGCAAAATTTGAGCGCAAAAAAAATTTCTCCAGAAACTAAAACCGCCTCTGTCTATAGCTTAAATACCACACACACATCAAAAGACGACTTTAAGCAAAAATTGCTTGAGGTTCGTCTTAATGATATTGCGACAAAATATTGCTCAGAAAAAAATATTGCTCCGGTTTCTGTTTCCGTCTTAAAAGTTAAGGTTACCGCAACAAAAAATACCAATGATGTTTTTGTGCCGCTTTATGCCGATAATGCTCTGGTTGAAAAACACCTGCAACCAACCCTATTTCATATGCGCTCAGAAAATTCACCCAGTATGATTCAGGTCTTTATTTTTGAAGCAGACGCGACCCAAATGGGTGATAATACCGCTGATTATCAGGCTCTTCTGGATGAAGATTATAATAACACCCCCAAAATTGAAAAAGCTCTTCACCGCGAGCTTTGGCACCACACTCTTATTGAGCGTTGCCGCAAAAAAAATCTGACTTTGGCGGATTTGGCCTCGCTTGACGTAATTCATATTCTGCAAGTGCATGATGCCTTTATTAAATCCGCTCTGGCTGAAGAACTTATTGAACAACGCGCAGATTATATGAAAGACCACAATATTAATCTTATTGATGATAAATTTATTCTTTATAAAAAAGCTTTACGCGATAAGCTGATTAAGCCGGATAATCTTGAAATTTCTAATAGCGAAGCAGCCTTAATTGCCGACTGTGTTCAAGACTTGTTTAATGCCAAAGCTGATAGCGATTATATGCAAGGCCGCGTGCAAGCTTTTGTTCTCTGCCGCAAAGGAACTTTAGCCTCCAACAAAAAGGCCGAGCATATTTTTGAGGATTTTATACAAGCTTGCGCCGAACATGAAATTAATGGTAATACTGTTAACCTTATGTTCAAACAAAGCAAAGAAAACTTTATCTCTCAAAGTACAATAGATTTATTGAAACAGCTTGATAAAAATCTTTTTACCAAACGTGATGAAGAGGCTGTTTCGGCTTATTTTCACTACGACAAAGAAGACTTGCAGAAAACGCTTAATGAATTTAAAAGTTCTATTCTTAAATTTTATAAAAACAAAGAATATTTGCGCTAAGCTTAAGCTGCTTTCTTTTTAAACTGGGCGTTATACAATGCTTTATATGCACCATTCTCAATATTCAGCAAGCTCTCATGCGTGCCTTCTTCAACAACCTGACCATCATTTACCACTACGATTTTGTCCGCATTCTGAACTGTTGACAAACGATGCGCAATGACAAATACCGTTCTATCTTTCATCAGATTATCTATAGCTTTTTGGACAACGGCCTCCGCCTTATTATCCAAGGCCGAAGTGGCTTCATCCAAAATGACTATCGGCGCATTTTTTACAAAAGCACGCGCAATGGCCAAACGTTGACGCTGCCCGCCGGAAAGCAAAGCGCCTCTTTCCCCGATTTCGGTATCAATACCATTTTCAAGACCGGCTACAAAATCATCTAAGTATGCCATCTTGAGAGCTTTTTCAATTTCTTCATCCGTGGCATTTTCTTTGCCGATGATAATATTGTCGCGGATTGTTCCCTCAAACAAAAAGTTATCCTGAAAAACAACGGCAATATTATCACGCAGAGATTCTAAACTTAAATCGCGGATATCCTCTCCGTCAATTTTTATCGCTCCTGATTTGACATCATAAAAACGCGGCAACAAGTTAACCAAAGTGGTTTTTCCGCCACCTGAATTACCAACAATCGCCGTCGTGGTACCAGCCTTGACTTTAAGATTGATATTTTTTAATACCGGTGTATCTGCAATATACTCAAAACAAACATTTTCAAAACAAATGTCATTTTTTATTTGCTTTAGTTCTTTGGCATTTTTCTTGTCTTGAATCTCCGGTGTAATGTCTAAAATATCTAATACACGTTCTATCGCTAAAAATGATACTTGAACATTATTAAAGTTTTTGCCAATGCCTTTTATCGGCGTGTAAAGCATAACCAATGCAGTAATAAATGATACAAAATTACCACTGGTTATGGTGCCGTTAACAATTAAATAGCTTCCATAACCAATAACACCGCCAATACCGATGGAAACAATCACGTGCATTAACGGCGTCATCCAAGCCGTCCGCTGAATCATCTTCATCGTCAGCTTAAAAATCGTGCGCAATGTATTATCAAATTTATTATAAATTTTTTGTTGCAAATTGTAAGAGTAAATGGTTTTTGCTCCGGAATAAGTTTCATTATAATTTGTAAATATTTTTGCCCCTTCCGTTACACTTTTAAGCACAATATATTTAATACGGCGCTTGACTGAAGCCAATGGCATCAAGGCACAAATCAGAACAACAATCGCAATAATGGATAGTTGCCATGAGTTATATATCAATACACAAATCAATGATAAAGAAGAGAAAAGTCTTGAAATAAATATTTTAAGATTATCCAACAAACCAGTACAAGCCATATCCGCATCGCTTGAAAAACGCTGCATAATATAGCCGGAGTTGTTTTTGTCATAAAATGAAATGTCTAAACTAACCAGTTTTTTGAACAGAGCCCTTTTGAGGTCATGATTTATTTTTGTTCCGACCCAAGTATTTAAGTAGGTGGCTGCATAGTTCAAAAAACCCTGTACCGTTGTGAAGGCAACTATCAATATCGGAATATAGGCTGGTGATTGATCTGTCTTATCAACCAAGACTAAATCCATATATGGCTTTAATGCTAATGCGACAACAGAATCTAATGCTCCAATCGGAATACATAGCAAAATACCTATCAGCGCTCTTATCCAATAGGGTTTTACAAAAGGCCACATCCTCTTGTAATGTTCGGTAAATTTTATTTCCGTTCCTTCTGTTATAAGTTTTTCTGCCATAATTATTCCTAATTTGTTACAAAATTCTGTCGTATCATAAACATAAAGTCGTATTTATGCAAGTTTAAACCTAAAGCAATCCCAAATACTTCAGTATTATGTAAATGGCTGCTATCTGCATAAATAAAATAAACCAAAACATGGATTGATAACTGCGCTTCTTGGTTTTGTGACGGAATATTCTTTGCGCCAGCAAAGCACCGCTCCAACCGCCTAAAAACTCTAATGTATGTAGATTTATCTCCGGCACGCGCCATGCTCCTTTTATCGCTGCACGTTTGTCTACCCAATAAGCCAATATCGTTACCATATTTATGAACACAAACTGAAAGACTATAAACAAAAGTAGCGTCTTTGACCCAAAAACCGAAGCTCTGAAATAGTGCGTTTCAATATAATATGCACTTAAAATGACTAAAGCCGAATGCAATATATAAAAACTATTTTTTTGCAGCGGACGTATTAAAAACAACAAACCTATTAAGATTACCGAATAAGTGATTACCATAGCCCATTATCCTTTGTTATGTCTGTCTTATTCTTCAGATGCTTATTGGTTTTCTTAAAATCAGGAACCAAATCCGAACGCTTGTCGCCTAAAGCCAACTTCATATCTATCTCCTTAGCTGTTTCTCTGGCTAAAGCTAAACGCTTTGATGAAGATGGATGCGTGCTGTCTGATTCATATACATATATATCCATCGGGCTTAGCGCGCCTAAAAGTTTTTGCATATCTCCGGCTTTGTGATAATCATATCCGGCTCTGGCTAAAAGATACAGCCCCACATAATCTGCCTCCATCTCATATTCTTGTGAATATGCATTCCAGCCTACGGCTGCCGCAGCATCCATCGTGCTACCATCTCCGCCTATTGAGAAATCTATGGCCGCGCCAATCAAGGCTCCTATCAGCATATTTTGCCCCTTGGATTCACGATGACCTAAAACATTATGGGCCAACTCATGCGCTACAACTGCAGCTAAAGCCGTATCATCCGAAACATAATCCATCATTCTTGCCGTCATTATGATACTATCTCCCGTAGCATAGGCATTAATATCCGGCGATGTATCATTAACTCCTATGTAATAAGGGCAGACCATATCCGGCTCAAAAGAATATTTTTTGCTCTTCCCATTACGCTCCAATTCTAATTCTATCGGAATGCCATTCCCGCTTTTATACATTTGTTCATAAATAATATTAAAAACCTCATTATTATCATCTTCTTTAGAAATCAGCATACCGTTTATACTTACCAACCTGTCTCCTTTTTTTACTCCCGCTTTCTCGGCTGCCGACCCCTTATAGACACCTTCAATCCAGACTTCTCCCACATTTCGCCCATATAACATCTGTGCATCATCATGCTCTTCTTTAAGAGCATCATATGAAGCACTCCACTTCCATACATTCAATCGGTTTATACGCATAAAATCAACCCCGATGTCTGCCAAAAGCTTGCGGTCACACATTTCTTGTCCCGTAGATTTGCGAAGATTGTAGGCTATCTCTCCCAATCGCTGGCGGCGTTGTGTGGAAAGCTGGTATGAATACCGGCGGAGCTCTCGCCGAACATCTTTCATATCATAGCTATCTACCGTGGGAATGTTAGGATGCCTTGTTGTCGGCATTGCACAAGAGCTCAGAAAAACCAGCGAAACCAGACAAAAGAATATATATTTCATTTTAAGTCCATATTTAGGTAAAAAACAATATTCGTAATCTATACAATATTTTTATAAATTGCAATTAGTGAATAACTTTAAAAACTTATGTTAAATTCAGAAAAAAGCTTATATAGTAAATGCAATATGAGTTTTTTAGGATATGTAAAATATGAAAAATTTATTGTTTGTACCCGCTGCCTTGTGCCTTGTCGCTTGCGAAGGAACTATCTTTGAGCAAAAAAAAGAACAGGTATTTGTTATTGACAGCCCTTATGTCTATGAACAGACAAATGATATGATGATGCCGGATGTTTATGCTTTGGCCGCTACGCGTTCAGTTAACAAGATGTTGGACCAAACCGCTGATATTTACGGGAAAAATTCTGCACCAAAACTTTATATTACCGAATTTAAAAAACTCAGCAAATCCCTGCCTGACGGCTTGTATTATGCCAAAGATACAACTAAACGAATTATTGACGAATCCCATATTTACATTCCTGTCAATAACCTTAATGATGCCGACTATTATTTAGAAACGCAAATTAAAGAAATTTCTTTCCAAAATAATCAAATTCCTTTTATTGAATATAAAATTGTTCTTTTTGATAAAGATAACAACAAGATTAATGAATGGACGGAAACTATCCGTCAGCTACAAAATGATGATAAAAGTTGGTGGTAAATGAAGCTTATTGTTTATGCTATTGTTTTATTTTGTTGTTTGATGACCAAAATCGTTTGGGCCGATAGTAGTGCTATTCCGATTAAAGGAAATGCTTGTGAAAAATTTACTCCTAATGAAGCAAAATCTACTGTTCGGGTCAGAGTGACCGATAAAGCAAGCTTTTTGGCGGTTAACTCTATCAATGAGGTTAGCTCTTTCCGTGACGGAATGAATGAACATGATTATAACGTATTGGTCTATGGCTTGGTGGACAATGCCATTGAGGATATGACAGCCAAAACCACAAAACAAACTGACGAAGAATTGTGCGTTGAAGTCAGCGGATATGTTAATCTTGATAATATTTTGCAAGCGGTTACCGAACAAGAAAAAAACTCAGCCCCTTCAAACTTAGATAATCAGAATACGATGACTGAAATTGTTAATGATGTAAACAACAGTTATTCAGAACTGCAAAATACACCAACAACAATTATTCCTCCTTCTGATGATGAGGTTATTGAAAAGCACAAAGCGCCTCTTTCTTCAACAGAGAATTTGAATTTGCCCACAGAAGCTGAAAAGAAAGCTCAAGCTATTCCCCTCACTGAAGAAGAAAGCAACCAAAATATTGATGACAAGCGCGGATTGGTTTATATTGCACCGACTGAGTTTTTTGATAAAAGTACCTCTGATGCTCACGCGCAGATTTTGCGTGCCCTCTTTGAAAATGATAAAAATTATTTTATTACGGATAAAAAAGATTTAGCTGACTATATTATAAAGACAAAGGTTTTGCGGGCCAAAGTAGACCCCATAAATTCCAGCACGAATCGCTTGCAAATGGTGGTTTCGGTTGAAGCAGAATTTCCGGATGAAAAGGCTTCTGTCATAGAGCATCAGAATCGCTTTGTTTTGTTTAACAGCAGCGAAAATGAGCAAGAAGTTGCGGCTAAACTTTTGAAAAAACTTTTTGCGGCTGCCGGTGAAAAAATAAAAGATAAAGTCAACCAAGCCGAACGCCGCAGAAGACCGGATAAAGCTTTGCCGGAAATTATTACACCTGCCGCTAAATAGTAGGAGAGGAATAAGCGCTTATCGGTAAAACGGTAAAACTCAAGTTATTGAGTTTTTTTGTTCCTTTAGCCGCACAAACTGCTGAAATCTGAATATCTAATTTTTCTTTGAGTTTATTACAATCTAATATCTCTTTTCCGACATAAAGTAAAATTTCCAAGTCCGTAAAACCTCTGTCCGTATATATATTAAACTCATAAGCACAAAGCGTGTCTTTTACCATATCCAAAACGCGGCGCTGTATCCCCCTAAAAGTCTCAGTATAGTTTAGATAACGATAAACAGCCGTAAAATCCGTCAGCGCTTTTTTAGAGCCAACAGTCATTAGCTGCGATGCGACTTTTTCCAACACCATAACTTGTCCCGAAGCTATGGCATATTTTAAAAACAAATGGCCATAATCATTAATATTGTCTGTCATTCTCTCAAAATATGGTTTCAGCAAAATTGAGGCCATTTCTATCAAACTCAAATTAAGTAAGTCATTAATATAACTTTTTTCAAACTCAGGCTTCATTGTTCCACCTATTTCCCATATCCGATACGCAATAGATTGAGCTTTTTGGTGGTTGCCAAGCATTAACTCTATTCTTAATAAAACTTCTAATCCTTCTATATTTTGCGGAGAATTTTTTAATAAATCATAGACTTGGCGTTCATAATTTTCTATTTGCGGCGTATCTTCATACGATGTGATTGACAACAAACGTAAAAAACCTGAAAACTCTGTCGGCTTTTGGGGGGCTAAACTACCTGCAGCATTATGTATCGGTTGCGGTAAGGTACTTTGTGTATCTGCCATCTTATTTTTTCTCCAACATAAAAGTTACCGGTCCGCTATTAATCAAAGATACTTGCATATCCGCCTGAAAAATACCGTTTCCGACATACAATCCCTTGGCGCGCAAGCAATCTGAAAAATATTCATACAAAGGTTTCGCTTCTTCAGGACGTGCGGCACAATCAAAACCGGGGCGATTTCCACGCGAGCAATCTCCTGCCAAAGTAAACTGAGAGACAACAATCACCTCTCCTTTTACATCTTGGACCGAGAGATTCATTTTACCCTGTTCATCTTCAAAAATGCGCAAGTTTGAAATTTTATTTGCCAGGTAGTCTGCCTGTGCTGTTGTATCTCCCTTTTCTATACCGATAAAAATCAGTAAGCCTTTTTTGATTGATGATACAATTTTTCCATCCACTTCCACGGATGACTTTTTTACTCTTTGGACTAATACTTTCATCTATTTTTCCTCTTAAGGTCTATTTAACATAAATTATGTTTAAGATAAATTAATTTTTGTTTTTAATTTATTGGCGAAAAACTTTTATTATGTTATTATTTGGGCATTATGAAAAACGAGCCAAAGAAAAATTTAAATAAGACCCCAAGCAGAGGCTTGCACAGAAAGAATCTGCGGCGAATTGCTGACGGCATCGTTGTCGGTTCTGTATTTGCTTTATTTTGCAATACGGCGCTTAATAGTCCTCAGGGAACTTCTCCCGTTGATTATAAAACAAAATTTCCTCTTAATAATACCGAGCTTAATATATCGGCAAAAAGTGCCGGTAAAACAGTCTTATTAACAAAAGCTTCCGAAAATTATACGCCGGTTAAGTATAATGTGGATACTGTCGTTATTGATACTGCTTATCTTAAAAGAGCTTTTGACACTTTTGGCGGCTATGTTTCCGAACTAAAATCAATTACACTTAAACATTTTGTGGTTGATACAACCGGTATGGCACCAACAGTACAAAAATATCAAAAACTTTTAGCTCAAAAGTTTAATGATAAAAATAGAATAAAATCTACAGTTATTCATGAAGCTACACATAGTTTTAATGATGAACTAGGAATTAAAAATTTTGGTATCAATATTTTTCAATTTGCAAAAATATGTTGTCATGACGAAATTGCCGCAAATATCGCTCAGCTTTTAGACTTTAGGCAACAGTATTTGGAAACAAAAGACTTACATGTTTTTAATGGTAACTTTAAATTTTATACCGATGCAATCAAAGACGGGCGCATTAATCCGGATGTTACAAAAATTCCGACAAGCACAGAATTAGCTTTGATTGTAAACGGAACAAAAAAACAATGGCAAGAAACTTTGCAAAATTATTATGAAAAAGCTCATATGCAAATGACTAAAACTTGGTACAATAAATCTTTCTTCTATAGGTTGAGAGAAAGAGCCAGTTGGAAAAACATCACAAGAAAACATAACGAAGAGTATCTCAAAAGACTTAATTTGTGCTATTCTTTTAATATTCCGATTAAAGATAAAGATGGAACAAAGTCCGTAAATATTAACTTTATAAAATTCATGAATCAAGATATTGATATATCCGATAATTTTAAAGAAAACTTGCGTAATTTATGCAAAACTTCTTTTCGGGAAGGATACCAACTTTATAAGAAAGCACTTAAAGCTGCAGAATATGTTCAAGCAGCTGAGGCTCATAAGGTGAAAGGTGAAGATATAATGATTGTTCCTCAACGAAATGCGCATTTTATGAAGCAAAAATCACGATAAATAAAAGCCCCGAGATTTCGGGGCTTTTGCTTTTATTTCTTCAGCAAGTTTTTGACACTGTCTACGACTTCTTCCAGAGTGATACCGAAGTAATCATACAGTTGTTCTGCCGGACCGGATGCGCCAAAACCATCCATACCGATAATATCGCCGTGCAAGCCGACATATTTTTCCCAACCGAACTTAGATGCGGCCTCAATCGCTATACGCGGTGCCGTACCCAAAATTTCTTCCTGATAATCTATCGTTTGTTTGTCAAACAACTCCGTACAAGGCATGGAAACAACGGCTACTTCTATGCCCTCTTCTTTCAATTTATCTCTTGCGGCAACAGCCAGAGAAACCTCTGAACCTGTTGCAATCAAGGTTGCCTGACGCTTCTTTTTATCGCCACGGATGATATAGCCGCCGCGTGCCGTCATATTCAGCTCGGCAGAATCTCTTAACATCGGCAAGCCCTGACGTGTCAAAGCCAAGATGCTCGGCGTGTGTTCTTCTTCCAGTGCGAGCTGCCATGCTTCTGCCGTTTCAACAACATCGCAAGGACGGAAAGTTAAGATATTAGGCATACAGCGATAAGATGCCAAATGTTCAATCGGCTGATGTGTCGGGCCGTCTTCGCCGACACCGATAGAATCATGCGTTAAGACATAAACCACGCGCAAGCCCATTAACGCTGCCAAGCGCATAGCCGGACGCATATAATCCGAAAATACGAAGAATGTTCCACCGTAAGGAATTGCGCCGCCGTGCAAAGCCAAGCCGTTCATTATGGCTCCCATAGCGTGCTCTCTGATGCCATACATTATGTTATTGCCGTTATAGTCCTCTCGGGTTACGGTTTTCATTCCATCAACAAAAGTCAGGTTAGATGCGGCCAAGTCTGCCGAACCGCCGACAATTTGCGGAATGTTTGGCACAATCGCCTGCAAGCAAAGTTGTGAAGCCTTTCTTGTGGCAACTTTTGTGCCTTCGGCAATGGATTTTTTCTTCAACTCATTCAAATCCTTATCCCAATTTTTGGGTAAGCGATCATTGATATAATCCAAAAATTCTTTACCGGCTGCTTGAGCTTTTTTATCCCAAGCCTTATATGCCTCTTCGTTTCTTTTGCCGGCTTCTCGCCATGCGTTCAAAATATCTTCCGGAACTTCAAAAGGTTCATAATTCCAATTCAAATTCTGGCGCATTGCGGCAAGCTCTTCCGCGCCCAAAGGAGAGCCATGGCATTTTGACGTGCCGCATTTAGTCGGCGCTCCGAAACCAATCTTGGTCTTGCAGGCAATAAGGGTCGGTTTGTCTGACTTTTGTGCCTGAGCAATGGCTTTTTCTATTTGCTCATAATTATGACCATCTATCTCAATGGTATTCCAGCCCACAGCCTGAAAACGCTTAATCTGGTCTGTGGAGTTTGCCTTGTCTACCGTGCCGTCTATGGTGATGTTGTTATTATCCCAAAGCACAATCAACTTGTTCAAACGCAAATGTCCGGCCAGTGAAATTGCCTCTTCGGAAATGCCTTCCATCAAGCAACCATCGCCGTTGATGACATAAGTGTAATGTGCGCATAAGTCATCGCCAAACTTGGCATTGATTATTCTTTCAGCCAATGCCATACCGACAGCTGATGAAATACCTTGTCCTAAAGGCCCTGTCGTCATATCAATTCCGGCTAAATGTCCATATTCCGGATGCCCTGCCGTCTTAGCGCCAAGTTGGCGGAAGTTGCGCAAATCATCAATATTAATATCCTTATACCCCAAAAGATAAAGCAGAGAATACATCAGCATAGAACCATGTCCGGCCGACAAAACAAATCTATCTCTATCAAACCAGCGTGGCTCGCTTGGATTTATTTTCATAAACTTTGTAAACAAGACCGTAGCAACATCAGCCATACCCAAGGGCATTCCCGGATGGCCGGATTTTGACTTCTCAATTGCGTCTGCACTCAAAAACCTAATGGCATTTGCCATTTCTGAAAGTTTGTTGTTTTGCAAAAATGTCATTCTCTTATGCTCCTTAGTTATTCATCAACATAGCGATAATCTATGTCAAATGTGCGTTGATTGTATTTGGCTTCTTCCGGCGTGATATACAGCCCGAGATTGATGTCAAATTCATATTTCATCTTGGGTGGAATTTTGACCTCAACCGAATCCGCTGTGTAGGTTATTTCTTTCTCGTTTTCCGGAATAGTTACAGACAAGTAATAAGTCTTTTTACCCAAATATGCCGGAGGACCTTTTATAGTTTCGGTATAGTAAGCAAAGTGGACATCCGTCTCATCACTTTTCCGCAGGCGTTTGATTTTAAACATGGGATTGATGACCGCTTTGTCCCTGTTTACTCTGGTATCAAAATAGCAATGTCCCTCATAGCCGATGAGCGAAATTTGAAATTCCTCATGGTAATTGACTATTTGTGTTAAATACGAAGAATCGCGCGGAATATTCACCCGCGGACACATTTTTCCGCCATCTCCGCCCAAACGGCAAGCCGCCACACAAAAAACAAAAAATAAAACAAAAATTCGGCTACGCATTTTTCTTTCCGTCAGTTTTTTGTTTACTATATACGAGGGCTTTTATTTTGTAAACAATGCAACCAGCTCGCTGTGGTTAGAATAAGTAAATTGATCAACGATAGTTATTTCTACAAGTTTATATCCACCTTCAATCAACTTATTGGCATCATTAACAAAGGTCCCGGGATTGCAGGAAACGGCAATAACTTTCTCTGGCCTCTCATTAAAGGGCAAGGCCGCCAATTCAGCCACCTGAGCGGCAGCCCCTGCTCGCGGAGGGTCAAACACAACAGCGGAAAAACCTTGTAATTCTTTTACATCTAAAGGATATTTGAAAAGATTTTTGGTTAAAATTTCAATGTTTGAAATCATATTTTTATTCACGCTGCGGCGAAAACCATCCAGTAATCTTTCCGAAGAATCTACAGCGATAAT
The DNA here is from genome assembly GCA_949298065.1 of uncultured Pseudomonadota bacterium. Lineage (GTDB taxonomy): Bacteria > Pseudomonadota > Alphaproteobacteria > RF32 > CAG-239 > Scatacola_A. The sequence goes on from CASFUZ010000013.1 coordinate 29,354, forward strand.
CTTGTTTTTGACATTTCGCGCCAAAGGGTAGGAAAATGTGCCGACACCGCAAAATAAGTCAGCAATTTTACCTGTCGTTTCGCCGAGGTATTTTAATACCAACGACACCAAGGCTTGTTCTCCGGCTTTAGACGGCTGCAAAAATGTTCCGGCCGGAATATATACAAAAGTATCGGCGATTTTGATATAAGGCGCTGATTTTTCTACAATCGGCTCGGCTTCAGCATCGGCGTGTTGTCTATGCGAAATTCGGATGACATTATCCTCGGTTTGAGCCAGTTCAAAAATAGCCATTCTGTGCCCAAGCTCCAGCTTGCTCTCAAACTCCAGCACAATATCTATACCATTGTCCGCCTCACAAAGCCAAACATCTCCGCCATCAAGAAAGGTTTGAACTGCCTTTTTGCCTTTTTTCTTTGCCTTAAAAGGAATCGCACAAATTTCGTTTAATAAATTTCTTATAAATGGAAGCACCTCATTGAGCTTTGGGGTTAGCAAAGCACAAGTTTCACAGCCTATAATATTTTTGCTTGCAGCCTCATTAAAACCTAAAACGACCTTACCTTTTCTTCTTACAAAAGCCATAGAGGCGCGACGGCGTGTTCCGTCCGGCACAAAAACAGGCTCTCCGAAATTTATATCGGCGCTTTTGATTTGCGACAAAATCTGTTTGACTGATAAAATTTTTCTTTCTCGGTACTCTTCTTGTGAAAGATGGCGATTTTGACAGCCACCGCATATATCGGCATAGAGGCAGGTCATTGTTTATTTCAAATCCTCTTCTTCAATACCTAATATTGGAATATAATCATCCTGAGGTTTGTTTTGTTCTTTGGTTTGAGACACTTTTTGTTCCTCTATGTTGCCATTATTTTCGGAAATATGGTTGGCTTCAATACCATCTAATAAAGATATTTCTTCAGCGCCTTCTTTCTCAAAAACAGGGTGAAGTTGGCTTGCTTCGTCTTTATGCGTAGCTTCTGCTTCTTTGTTAAATTTAGCTAAATCCTCTTTTGTAAATAGCTCACAACGATTGCGACCATTTTCCTTGGCGCGGTACAGGGCTTCATCCGCTGTCTTAATCAATGTATCTATATTATCCGAAATGTCTGAGGATGAAATACCTATACTCACGGTAAAACTAAAGGGTTTACCTTCATCTGAATAAACAACGATTTTAGAAATTGTCTCGCGTAGGCGATTGGCAACAACTTGTGCTTTTTCCGGTCCTACATCAGACAAGTAACAAACAAATTCCTCACCGCCATATCTGGCTACAATATCACAATCACGCAGAGCTCGCTCGGCTGTGGAAGAAAGTTCTATCAAAACCTTATCTCCGACTTTATGCCCATAGGTATCATTGACGTTTTTGAATTTATCCGCATCTATCATCAGAACAGAGTAACAGTCTCCTTTCATTCGGGCAAGAGAAATACGTTTTGTTACTTCCTCTTCAAAATAACGGCGGTTATACAAAGATGTCAGAGGATCGCGAATGGCTTGATTCTTGAGTAATGTTTCACGATTTTTACGAGAAGTAATATCCTGAAAAGCAGCATAAAGCGCAATATCATAATTATAGTCAATAATATTTGCCGATGCCAAAAGCCAGAATGGTGTGTTTCCGGTTGAGGTTTTAACCAAAATTTCAAAGTCCTGAACAACCTTTTCTTGCTCTAAGCGCTCACTTAACAAGCGGCGATTTTCAGAGTCGGCAAAAAAATCTTTTAGACGATACCTCTCAAGCTCTCCAGCCTCTATTCCAAATAACTTAATGGCATTATTATTGGCCAAAATAAGTCTGTCATCACTTAGACGTGAAATGATAATTGGGAACGGTGATAATTTTATAATTTCCTCTATTCTCTTGTTATATTTCTCTATCTCGGAGTTTTTATCTTCTAACTTCTTATTCAAAAAGTCAACTTTGATTATCAGTAAAGCAACTGCCAGACCTATATAGACAAATGAAGATATATACCACAATGAATTGATAAAATCGCTTTCTACATTTAACAATTTACTTATCAATAATATTGTAACACATGCCGTTAAGATACCTCCTATTAAAAATCCTGTTTTGTTTTTGTGTCCGCTTTGAGACCAAAAACTAGCTGAAATATAGGCAAAACCGGTTAACGGAAAAATCTGGCGCATATATGAAACCATAACTCCGTCCTGAGCTATCAGGCAAAAATATATTATCGCAACCAGTCCTAAAGCCGTAATTGCTCCGATAATCGGCGTATCTGGAATGTTTGAAACCAATAGCTGAGAAGCTGAAAGCGCTAAAAACATCATGGATAAAAGCAAAACAAACAATTCTAAAAAAGCTAAAATATTGATGGATATGCCTAGCTGGATATAATCTCCCATGCTATAGCCAAACCATGAACCGATGAACTCTAATGTCATACCGACAAAAAGATAACGTATGCCTTTTCCTATTTTTATTCCCTGACTGCTGTATAATGCCGCAAAGGCAAAAACTACCAGAGCCACCAGCGTTATCAAAAGATTTGTTCCGGAATTAAATATGTTTATACTGCTCATTAATACCACCTTAATTCATTTATTTTGTGTCATATTATATTCACATTATTAAAATAAATTAAACCTTAATATTATTTTTTTAAAAAAAAGGTGATTATTTGAAAAAAATAATATAGCATAGGAAAGTGAAAAAGCATTTTTAATAAGGATTGATTGTAATGACCGAATCTGCACCTAATCACTATAGCCATAGCTTTGTCCTTAATCTGGATAAACTACCGACTAAAAAATCTGACAGAATCGCTTTGCAGATTTTGTACCCCGGAATTATTTTCGGTCTAATTCTCGTCCTCCTTGGTGTTGTTGAGCTTTTTAACGGCTTAAACCATGGTAAAACAGATTTTGATTTTATACCCGAAGATGAAGATATTTTCTATCAACCTTTTATGAACCCAACCTTCTTTGATATTGTTATTATCCTTATTGGTTTGGGTATTGTCTGCTCGCTTATTTTTTCTTATATTCGCTATAAAAAAATCTTCTTTGACGGAAAAAAAGTGCAAATTATTTCCCGCCCAGTGTTTGGAGCAAAAAAGTCTATTAAAGAATCCCTTGAAAACTATGAAGGAGTGCGTTTCCGTATTGAGTTTTTCCAGTTCGGATTTATGAACAAAAACAAATATATTATTGAGCTTTATCACAAAAACCCTAAAAAAATTGCTCCTTTGTATATTTCCACCAAAAGTAAAAATATTCGCAAAATTTGGGAGTATTATGCTAAAAAGCTAAATATGCCGACAATTATTCTGACTGATGAGGGCGAGGTTAAACGCGATGTTTGCGACCTTGATAAGTCTATGAAAGAAATGATTAAGGAGGGCAAGTATATTAATAATTTTAATGAAAGAGACCCTTTACCTCCTTCTATTGCTTATGTGCGGAAAAGAGACAAAACCGTAATCAAGGCACGCAAAATCTTTTGGGATGCTTATAATATTCTTATCGGTTTGGGTTTACTTGTTTTGGGTAGCATTTTGCTTTGTGCCGCTTATCATCATAACTCTACGGTTGAACATTTTTCTAAAGGTTTTGTTTTTGGGCTTTATATTATCGGAGCCTTAGTAATTATGGCTTCTATCTTTGTGCTTTTCCGTAAAGATAAAATTGTGGTCAAAAAAGATAAAATCGTCCTTGTCCATAAGTTTATGCTCTTTTCTCGCAAAAATACCGAAATTATGAAAAAAGATATTGAAGCTGTGGATGTTACTGTTAATCCGGCAACAGGAAGATATTTTCTCTCCATTATCTCTGACGAGAGAACCGCTGTCTTCGGTAAAAAAATCCCTATTGAAGAATTACGATGGGTTAAAAAATTTCTTATCAACGAAGTCGTAAACAGCTAAAAATTGTCAAATTTTTGAATATTTGGTTGCTAATCAACGCTTTTGGGATATAAATATATTTAGCTTAAATATTGCAAAGGAATAAAATATTATGAAAAAAAATTTGGACACCGATGAACAAGAAGCTTTTATTCGTGAAGTCAGCGAAGAGGTTAAGAACGATAATCTCAAACAAATGTGGGAAAAATATGGCATCTACATTATTTTGTTGGTCGTATTTGCTATTGTCGGGGCCGTTAGTTATGAAGGAATTAAATCTTGGCAGATTAAACGTAGTGAAACATGGTCCGATACTTATGCTTATGCTCTTAATCTTGAAGGACAAGGAAAATATGATGAAAGCCTTGAAGTATTGGAAAAAATGGAGCAAACTGGTGGAAATATCTACAGCAATATCGCCAAGCTCCAGACTGCAAATATCTTATTTGAACAAGGCAAAATTGATGCGGCTGTTGAAATTTTGGAAGAAATTGTGGCGGATAAAAGCATTAATAAAAAATTGCGCGATGTTTCCGCAATTAAGTTAGCTTCTTATAAGCTTGACAGCGGCTCTTATGAAGAAATTGAGACTTTATTAAAGCCTTTGATTGAAGAAAACGGAAGTTGGGCAAGTATTGCTAAAGAAATGATGGCTATGGCTTCCATTCGGGAAGGTAATATTGAAGAAGGACGCGCTATTTATAACGAATTGTTAAATACGCCAAATTTGCCGGATGCCTTAAAAATGCGTGTCCAAGATATGTTATCGGTTCTGGACGAGGCTGATTAAATATTAAAAATATGGAGATGATTATGCAGTTTTTGAAAATGAGGTCTTTGTTGACGGTTGCAACTGTAGCGGCGCTTTGCGGGTGCAGTATGTTTGAAAAAGAAAAAATCTCATTGGATGGTGAAAGAATTTCGGTTTTAGACGGCGAAACAGCATTGCAGCCGGATTATGCCCCTAATGAAATTAAGATTGTTCTGCCTGCTCCATATATTAATACGTCTTGGTCGCAAAGCGGCGGTAATTCAACTCATATGATGGGACATTTGGCTTCCGGCAGCAAGCTCAAAGAACTTTGGGATTCCGGCTTCGGTGAAGGCGCTTCTAAAAGAGATTTTTTGATTGCAACACCGGTTTCCGCTCATAAGGCCGTTTTTACGATTGATGCAGACGGAATCGTCAATGCATTCAGACTTGATGACGGGCGGAAAATTTGGGAAAGACGTTTGAAACCTTTGGTTAAAGACGATATTAGCACCTCTCTTAAGGGGGCTGGATTAGCTGTGTTTGATAAGAAGGTTTATGCCACAACAGGGTTTGGTACGGTTTTTGCCTTAGATATGGTTACGGGAAAAATGTTGTGGCGTTATGACACAGGGTTGCCTATCAGAATCGCTCCGACTGCCGAAAGAGGCGTACTCTTTGTTCAAACTATTGATAATAAGTTAATTGCCTTGAACGGTGTGGATGGTTCTGTTTTGTGGGATTATAAATCTCCTTCCGAAGAAACGACTTTGGTTGGCGGGGCCAGCCCAGCTTACAGCCCACAACAAGATACTATTGTAGCAGCTTTCTCCAACGGCGAACTCCGCGCCTTTAAGGCAAGTACGGGTTCCGCTTTGTGGTCTGACGTTTTGGTTTCCAGAAAACGCGTAAACTCTCCGGCAAATATTAATGCCATTAAGGCAAACCCTGTTATTGACGGTGCGGTTGTTTACGCTGTCGGCAATAACAATATTTTGGTTGCCATAGATTTACGCTCCGGGGCCAGAATTTGGGAAAGAGAAATCGGCAGTACCAACCAGCCTTGGGTGGCCGGAAAGTTTATGTTTGTGCTGAGTAATAACTATGACTTATTTGCTATAGAAAACGCTACGGGAAAAATTGTTTGGAACACACAAATTCCACTTGGAGAAACAAAAGAAGAAAGAGTCGGCGTTACGGCTAGCGGTCCGGTTTTGACCGGAAACAGATTGTTGGTTCCGACATCTAACGGACATATTTTTGCCGTTTCTCCTTATACCGGAAAATTACTAGGCTATATTGAACTCAGTGATGGTGTTTCAACATCTCCTATCATTGTTAGACAAACAGCTTTGTTTGCAACAGAAGATGCAGACCTAACGGCTTATAAATAGGATTAAGGAATGACTTTGAAAGTAGCTATTGTCGGCAGACCGAATGTCGGAAAATCTACATTATTTAATCGGCTGGCCGGACGTAAAATAGCAATTGTACATGACAAACCGGGGGTTACACGCGACCGCAAGGAAGCTGAGGCTAAACTGCGCGATATTAATATGAAAATTATTGATACCGCCGGATTTGAATATTCCAAAGAAGACAGTTTGGAAAAAAGAATGTGGCAACAGACCGAAAAAGCCATCAAGGAGGCTGATGTTTGTTTGTTTTTGTTTGATGCCAGAGATGGCTTGCAGCCTTATGACGAGTTTTTTGCAAATTTGGTACGTCAAAGCGGCAAACCGGTTATCTTATTAGCCAACAAATGCGAGGGCAAGCTCCAAGAAGACAGTATTCATGAGGCTTATAAACTTGGTTTGGGCGAGCCGATACCTTTTTCAGCCGAGCATGGATTGGGACTGTTGGATTTGTATGATATGCTCAAGCCCTATGATAAAAAGCCCAAAGATATAAATGAAGCAGAGCAAGAAGTTTCTGCGGAAGAGCTCTCTGAAGACGAAAAATTTAAATCTCGTCCCATCCAGCTAGCCATAGTCGGCAGGCCGAATGTTGGAAAATCTACATTGATGAATGCTTTGCTTAAGGACGAGCGTATGCTGACCGGCCCTGAAGCCGGTGTTACGCGTGATGCCATATCTGTTGACTGGGAATGGAAAGGCCGCAAAATTAAGCTTGTTGACACGGCTGGTTTGCGCAGACATTCTAAAATAGAAGATTCATTAGAGAAAATGTCGGCGGCCAGCACAAAACATGCGGCATTTATGGCACAAGTTGTGGTTTTGGTTTTGGATGCAGATGCCGTATTAGACAAGCAAGACCTGACCATCGCCAGACAAGTGATTGATGAGGGCCGCGCTTTGGTGATTGCCGTTAATAAATGGGATATTGCCAACCGAAAAGAGACATTGCAGAAACTTAACGATAAGCTACAGACCTCACTAACTCAGGTTGAAGGTGTGCCGACTGTAACTATCTCGGCTCTTAAAAACGAGAATTTGGATAAGTTGATGAGCGCGGTGTTTAAGGTTTATGACAGGTGGAATACCAGAATTCCAACTGCACCGTTAAACAAATGGTTTGCGGATATGATTGACAACTATCCGCCACCGCTTGGCAAAAATAAAAGACGGATTAAATTGCGTTACATTACGCAAGCCAAAACCAGACCTCCGGCATTTTATATTTTTTCAAGTAACCCTGAAGGTTTGCCGGATGCTTATTTGCGTTACTTGATGAATAATTTGCGTGAGACGTTTGATTTGGGGGGGATTCCGCTTAGGGTTACAGTCAGAAAAACCGGTAATCCTTATGCCGAAAAGGATAAGCACCATTCAAAATAATATTTTTAGAAAGCCCTTTCTGTTGAAAGGGCTTTCTAGCTGTTGCCACAAGAGGACGCACTTGAGCGCAAGCTGTTGCCAGCTTGACCGCGGCACTGGCTGCTTGGACGACCATTATTGAACCGCGTTGCTTCCAATGTGCATATCTCTCTTTCGTGCTCTTTATCTTTATGGATTCTTCGGGACGATGTCCCTCAGAATGACAAGCTGTTGCCAGCTTGACAAGAGGACGCACTTGAGCGCTCGCTGGCTGCTTGGGCGACTATTATTGAACCGCGATGCTTCCGGTGTGCATATCTGCCTTACGTGCTCTATGTCTTTTAGCGGAAAAAATATACACCTTCATTAATGGTAGCCAAAAAAATAC
>CASFUZ010000014.1 GCA_949298065.1 uncultured Pseudomonadota bacterium
GTTTCTAAGCGGGGCCCGTCCCCAAGAGGGCAAGCTCAAGCGCCGCCCGATTGGACCGAGCAATCATAAAAAAAACCGCTCATCTAAGAGCGGCTTTTTTAATGGTGCTCGGGGACGGGATCGAACCGCCGACACGAGGATTTTCAGTCCTCTGCTCTACCAACTGAGCTACCCGAGCAACAATCAACGAAGAGGTTTATAATTCATATTTTTTGGCTTGTCCAGCAGAATTTTTACTTTTTTGCATTTTTTTATCAATTATTGCAAAAACGCCCCTGCCACATTGCATTCATCAATAATTTCTGGCGAGAAGGATGTGTTTTTCTGAAAGCCTTGAATTGCTTATAAACAAGCTCATCTTCTTTTCTTGCTTGAAGAAGCATATTTTTTTCATTTCTCGCATCTTCAAACAGAGCCTGATAATTATTGATATTATCCACATCTTCAAAAAGCTCGCGGTCAAAATTGCCTTCATCTAGAACCTGATTATGCGTTTTAAGGATTCTGTTTATATGCCTTTGTGCTAATTTTCCGACATAAATCTGCCCTTCTTGAGATAATGAGACATAAGAATCAAGCTCTTGCAACGAAGACAACAACTCTTTATCCGATTCTGTATCATTATAAAGCGGAATAATATGCCCCAAAACAGCAACCCGATTAACATCATAAGCCAAGAGTTCAACTTTATCATCCGTAAAACTCGGAAATATCTCTTTTCCCCAAGTTAATTCGTCAACCAAAGTCTGATAATCTTCTTGATGATATATGGTAAAATCTTCTGCGGCAAAATTTTCCTCTCGCTGCTTATTTTCAAAAAACTTTTGCTCCATAACCGACAAGCCACGATAAAAAACTTTAAGAGCATTGTGTTTTTCAAGGCTCCGGGGCAATGCTAAAAGCTCTTCCACGGCATTTTCTCTCATATCGTCATAAGGAATAAGCAAATCTTTATTTTTATCCAAATTTCTATCAAGGGAATTAAACAACATATTCAATGCACTATATGTAAAATCATCCCAATCCGCCTTAGCTTCAATCTGCCGAAGGACATTTTTATTTACCGGTGTATCATTAATTTCAACATCTTTATAATACTTAACCAAATCCGAAACATTCAAAGCATCTTCGGCAAAATTCAGGATTTTCTGACGTAAAGCCATATCTTCCGAAGCCCCGACACTCCATTTTTCACCAAACTCATCCTGTTCTTCATCAACACCAAAGTTATCCGCACCAGCCTCAACCTGACGCAAATCAGCAGCTGTTTCTGCCAGACCATCATCAAGCCCTTGCAAAATAAGCGAAATCATCTTTTCCATATCTTGGACAAGCTCAGGGCTCATATTTTCGGCCGTTTCATAATTTTCCCAAAAATCTTCCTGAGAACCGGATTTAAATGGCGGAACAATTTTTTCCAACAAATCAAAATTATCAACTTCCGTAAAAATCTTATTCAAATCATAACTTTTCGGAATCTCTATATCCATTTCTTTTATTCCGAGCCTCTGATTCGCTCTTTTTTGCCGTTCTATTTGAAAATAAGCCTCATCGCTCATTACATTGTCAAAATCATCACGAATCTTCTTGGCAGTATCATTATTGCTGTAATAATAGAAAAAATCTCTCCTATTTTGTGCCACAATCTCAGTAAAAGGCTTAACAAATCTTCCTACAGCTTTTTTAATCGGCTCACTCTGAACATCCCAATAACAATCTCTTTGCAGACGTTTCATTATATCGGCGGCAACTTTTTTTTCGCTGACAAAACCGGAACGCTGAGAAAAATCCATTGCCGCATCCGCCAAAACGTTACGCACCCCTTCAACATTGGACAGATTAATCATTCCGCCGCCTTCCGTAACGGCTTCCATCAACTCTTCCGCCAAATGCGCGTCCAAAAAGCCATCCAACGTCCGAGAAAATATTTCTTCCTGCATTTCCTGCGTAAAAGACGCGGCCAGCACCATATTTTTATTAAGCCAATAGCGCTCAAACTCACCACCATTATTCAACACCCAAGTTGCAACACCATCAGCTTTATTTATAAAGCTTTTATCTGCAGGATTAAACAAAATCAGAGCCTGATTAAAAGCATCATTACCTTCGGCTTGACGCATAATTTCTGAATGTAAACGATAAAAATCCTCGGCTTTTTCAAAGGCTTCCTGGGGCTCATTTGTTTCGGGTAAATTTATCCTAAAACCCCATTGCCGATTAAGCTCCATTGCCGCCAATTGCAAGGCTGGATAGAGTTCTGCCGCATCTTTTGCCATACGCCACAAACGCATATCCGAAGCATCCTCAATCTCCAGATTTTTCATCATCACAGAGGCTGCATTGACAAAAGTTTTAATAAAATTCAGCTTGGCAGACTTATCAGCCATAACAAAACGCCCTTTCATAATATTCTGTCAAAATATAAACAAAAGGGCGTTTTTTGTCAAATAGTATTAACTAAGATTTCAAATTAACTGCCGTCTGAGTCATTTCATTAGCCGTGGTAAATGCGGTTCCGTTAAGATTATAAGCCCGCTGTACGATAATCAGATTAGAAAATTCCTTAGAAGGATCAACGTTAGAACTTTCCAGAGATTCGGAACGAAATGCCGTATTATCGTTAGTAGTAGAATCAACCACAAAATAGCTTTCACCGGCATCATTTGAAGCCTCAAAAAGAGTTCCGTTAATAGGAATCAAATTCTCCGGTGAAGAGAAACCAACCAAAGCAAGCTTACCGCTGGCAATAGTTTCACCATTTGTGTATTTTGACTGAATAACGCCGCCGCTGTCAATATAAGTATATTGATAATCGCCGCCGATACGTCCGTCTTGAGAAACATTAACGATTTCGGAGCTTCCGGCATATTGCGTCATTGGCGAAATATCCATAGCCACGGCACTCGTACTTCCGTCAGGCCAAGTAACATCCACATTAAATGTTTTAGGCGAAAGCAAACCGCCTTTTTCATCAAATACTACTTCCAAAGGCTCTGTCGGCGCAACGGTTCCGCCTTCCATATTAAAAGTAACATTCCAAGTATTATTCTGCCCTTCCACCTTTTGGAACAGCATATTAACGGTTTCTTCCTGATTGTTTGGTCCGTAAAAAGTCAAACCATAACTGCTGTTGTCCACATCAGCCGGCACATTGGCGGAAATTTCCATCTGAGTTGTTTCAACGGCGGGAATATTTTCCGGATATTTAATGGTTAAATCAGTAAGAGATGCATTAAACGTACCATCCTCGTTAGCTTCAAACCCCTGCACATAATAACCGCTGGAGTTAACCAAATAAATTGTGCCATCCTCACTTCGGGTAGAAAAATCTCCGGCGCGGGAATAATAAATTTGGTTCAAGGAATTTTTGACGGCAAAAAATGCATTGCTTCCGGCCTCAATCGCCACATCAAACGGATTTCCCGTAGAAGATATCGTTCCGTTAACGGTAATGCTTGTTCTGTCATAATACCCCACACCGTTAACATCCACACGAGATGAAGACAAACCGCTAGCATTTTCTCTAACCAAAGGCTGATTACCAAGCATCGTATAAAACAAAGTCTCGGCAGATTTATAACCCGTTGTTGAAACGTTCGCCAAGTTCATACTCACGGTTTCCAAAGCGTGCGACTGCGCATTAAGCCCCGAAACGGAAGGAGAAAAAATACTCAAAGCCATTTTATTTTCCTCAAAGTTTATCTTAGAAAATCATATGCAATTTTTGTGCCGTTTTTGCTATCCCAAAGCCACCATGATAATACCGACCGTAATCAGGCCGATTCCCGAAGCCGAAAGCAAAGAAACACTTTCACCCAAGAAAAGCACGGCAATAACTGCGGCAATAACCACGCTGAGCTTATCCACCGGCGCAACTTGAGAAACTTTGCCGTATTTTAAAGCCACAAAATAAAACAACCAAGACAAAGCTCCTGCCACACCGCTCAATATAATAAAGGTAATGGCTTTTTTGTTGGTCAGAATTTCGGTAATATGGCTAAAGTTTCTTTGCACCACCATCACCGCGACTAAAAACAAAGCCATAATAATAGCTCTGATAACCGTTGCCGTATTAGCATCCAAACCTTGCAAACCGATTTTTCCGAAGACACTTACAAAGGCAGCCATTACTGCTGACAATATAGCATAAACCAACCATAAATATTCTGTCATTTTTCCTCCTCAATATTTCAGATAACAAGATTATGCAATTATCATACCAAACTAAACAAAGCTTTTAATTGATAAAAAAAACATAAACAACCTGATTTTACAAAAGATAATAAAAACTTCAAAAAAAGCTCAAAATTTACGATTTTTGTGCAAAAAATGATGTTTTTAGGGTCAAAATTGAATATTTTTGTTGTTTTTATCTAAAATCGGGGGTATGAAGTGAGATGTATTTTTTGAATTTAACAAACAAGTGAGAAAACAAATTATGTCAAATCCGTTGGATACAAAAGTAATCAGCAAACTGGCTGAAATTTTAGATAAAAGCAACCTGACCGAACTTGAGTATGAAGATGAAGGTTGCCGCATCTGCCTAACCAGAGATTTCTCCGGCCGCATTGCTGCGCCGGCTGTTCCGCCGATGCCCGCACCGATGGCACCCGTTCCGCCTGCACCCGCAGCAGCTCCTGCTATTGCCGCACCGGCAGCTCCGGCAGCTTCTTCGGATGAGGACTATGCCAAACTCCCCGGTTGTGTAAAATCTCCGATGGTTGGTGTTGTTTATCTGTCAGCTGATCCTAATTCGCCTGACTATGTAAAAGTCGGTTCTTCCGTAACCGAAGGCGACACGGTTTGCTTGATTGAAGCCATGAAGACCTTTAACCCGGTTAAGGCTCACAAGAGTGGTAAAGTTACCAAGATTTTGGTTGCCGGCGGTGATCCTGTTGAATATGGCGAACCGTTAATCATCATTGAATAACAACATTAGGATTCTCGTATGTTTGAAAAAGTATTGATAGCCAACCGCGGCGAAGTAGCTCTTCGTATTCATCGTGCCTGCCGCGAAATGGGCATCAGAACCGTAGCCGTGCATTCGGAAGCCGATGCCGATGCCATGCACGTTCGCTTAGCTGATGAAGCCGTATGTATCGGACCTGCCCGCTCAAGTGATTCTTATTTAAACAAGCCGGCAATTATTTCCGCCGCGCTGATTACCGGTGCCGATGCCATCCACCCCGGATTCGGTTTTCTTTCGGAAAACGCCGATTTTGCCGAGATGGTTGAGCGCCACGGCATAACCTTCATCGGCCCAACCGCCGAACAAATGCGCCTAATGGGCGATAAGATTACCGCCCGCAAAGTTGCGCAAGAGGCTGGCATTCCCGTAACTCCGGGCTCTCCGGCTTTAGAGAGTGTTGATATGGCAATTGAATGGGCACACAAAATCGGTTATCCGGTTATTGTTAAAGCCACAGCTGGCGGCGGCGGTAAAGGTATGAAAATTGCCTTTAACGATGAGGAAATGAAAGAAGCCTATACAATGGCCCGTGCCGAAGCCAAAGCTGCTTTCACCAGTGATGTTGTCTATATGGAAAAATACCTCCAAAAACCGCGTCATATTGAAATGCAGATTTTGGCCGATAAATATGGTCATGTTGTTCACTTGGGCGAACGTGATTGTTCCATCCAACGCAACAACCAAAAAGTCATTGAAGAGAGCCCCTCTCCGGCATTAAACGAACAACAAAGAAAAGAGATTGGCGAGATTGTTCGTAAAGCCATTGAAAAAATTGGCTACACCAACGCCGGAACCTTGGAGTTCTTGTATGAAGACGGACGTTTCTACTTTATGGAAATGAACACGCGTCTGCAGGTAGAACATCCGGTAACAGAAGCCGTTACGGGCATAGACATTGTTCGTGAGCAGATTCGTATTGCCAGCGGTGCCGCTTTAGGCTACACCCAAGATGACATTTCCTTCTCCGGCCACGCCATTGAGTGTCGTATCAATGCTGAAGATCCGGAGACATTCATCCCCTGCCCCGGTAAGATTACCGAATGGCATGCTCCGGGAGGCTTAGGAATTCGTGTAGATTCCGAAATTTATTCCGGCTATACGATTCCACCGTTTTATGACAGTATGATTGCCAAACTCATTGTTCACGGCAAAACGCGTAATGCAGCTTTAATGCGCCTACGTCGTGCTTTGGAAGAATTTGTTATTGAAGGTGTCAAAACCACCATTCCGCTGCATCAGGAAATCATTTCCCAAGCGGAATATATTGACGGACAATACAATATTCACTGGTTGGAACAGTTTATGGAAAAACTAAAACTAAAACAAAACCAAAGCAAATAACTATCAACAGCCCCAAAAAATCGGGGCTGTTTTTTTATTATTTTCCTTCTATTATAAGTTACGGAGGTACAAAATGGACACCAAACTATCCTTACGAAACATTTTATGGGAAAGCGGCCTTTTCTTACGCCAGAATTATATTCTTTCATTGAGCTTTTTTCTTTTGGCTTATGCCGCCGTTTATTACGCTCAGGCTCTAAACATTTCCACCAACCTGCCGATTGTTTTTGCTTACCTGATTTATACTTACTTTTTCTATTACTTTTTTGTTTGCTTTTATTTCAAACAAAAAATTTTGCTAAACAAGCGCCGTTTTGCCAATGCCTTAATCCGAATGGTTGCAATCCTTTTGTTGGCTTTTGCCACTTTGCTAATACTTAAAATCGGTTTCAAAATTCTGTTCTTTCTGGCCGGAACATTACGAGCTTTTCCTGAGGTTTATGAACAATTACGCGATATCTACATCAACATTCTAATGTCCTCCTACTTCACATGGTTTTTATCCGCATTCGTATTCGTAATTCTGAGCTTCACGTTTTTCATTCCGGCCTTTGCATGGATATCTGCCGTAATCGGGAGAGATTCTTCCATCACCAGAAGTTTCGCCCGCACCAAAGGCAATTATTGCCGTTTAATACTGATGTTTTTGCTCATTTACGGAATTTTACCTTTAACAATTCTTTTATTCAGGGGCTGTTCAGCAGGCGTTGTTGCGGCAGTTTCTGCAGCCATGAGCCTAATTCAAATCATCATTTATCTAAAGATTTACGAAAAATTTTATTCTCAAAACTAACCCACAAAAAAAACTCCGCAAATTCTGCGGAGTTTTTTCTTGAACCTAATAGGAGCTATGCTGCTTTAGAGTTTTTTTTAGCGGCAAAAGCGTTCATTGTTTCAATGATATAATCCTGAGATTCCTTATCCAAATACGGATGCATCGGAATACTCAAAACAGTCTTAGCCAACTTCTCACAAACCGGCAATGAACGAGTATTCCATTTAGCATAAGCAGTCTGCGTATTAACCGGACGCGGATAATAAGCTCCGCAAGGAATACCGTTTTCTTTCAAATAAGCCATCAATTCATCACGATCTTCGCAGGTAATGGTATAAAGAGCATAAGCTGACTTGCAGTTATCCAAAACTTTTTGTTTGCCAAAATAAACATCCAAGTTATCATCATAGCGTTTTGCAATAGTATAGCGATCTTTAAGCTCTTGGTCAAATACCTTCAATTTTTGCAAAACAACGGCAGCTTGGAAAGAATTCATACGACCGGTCATACCCAAGCGAACATTATCATAGTGATCTTCAGGGCTCATACCATGAACACGGCAAGACTTAACCAACTCATTTTCGGTCATATTATTGGTAAATACGGCTCCACCATCACCATAAGCAGCCAACGGTTTCGTTGGATAGAAGCTGGTAGCTGTCATATCAGCAATGTTACCGGCACGTTTGCCATGATATTCAGAGCCATAGCTTTGAGCGGCATCAGACAAAACTTTCATACCGTTAGAGTGAGCAATCTTCATAATCTCATCATAGTTGCAGGGGTTACCGAAGATATCAACGGCAATAACGGCTTTAAGATTAAGCTTACCCTCTTTCTTAACATTGGCAATAGCCTTTTCCAAATCTTTCGGATCCATATCAAAAGTATCAGGATCTGAATCAACAAAAATCGGAGTAGCACCAACGATGGCCACACATTCAGCAGAAGCAACGAAAGTGAAAGAAGAAACAAATACGGCATCACCCGGCTTAACATCCCAAGCCATCAAGGCAAGGGTCAAAGCATCAGTACCGGAACCGCAGGTAGAGCAATATTTTGTTCCGGAATAAGCAGCCAATTTTTCATCCAATTCGCGGCACTCAGGTCCTTGAGCATAACCGCCGTGGTTCAAAATCGTTTCAAAAGCTTTCAAGAAGTTTTCCTGACCGATTACTTTCTGCGAAGCCTGAACATCAAACAGATTAATCGGTTTAGAAGGTTTATTAGTCATCATAAAATTCCTTTTCGTTGTAAGTTTTAACTGGAAGTGATAGTAGGGCAAAAAAAAACTGAATGCAAAACACAAAAAATTTCGGCTTTGTAACAAAAGAAAAAAAACATTCTCTTTCATCCCAAAACAAACAATTTTGTTGATTTACATAAAATTATTGCTATATTAAGAATGATTTTTGCAAAAACCCAGAATAAGGAATTATCCCTTGCGTGGAAAATACAGAATATTGGCAGCCTGTTCACTCATTGCGCTAACGGTTGCCTCCTGCGCCAACCCGAATGACAGAACTTCATCTATGCCCGCGGATGAACATCCGACACTTGAAGCATACAATCGTAAAATGTTTGAGTTCAACTATCAGGTTGACAAATATGTTTTGAAGCCGACAGCCAAAGGCTATCGTGCGATTACAACGCCATACATTCGCGAACGCGTAAACAATGCACTTGCCAACATCAAAGAACCTATCTCTGCTTTCAACCACTTGCTGCAAGGCGAGTTCAAAGAAAGCGGCGTTAACTTATCTCGTTTGGTAATTAACTCCACCTTAGGTCTGGCCGGTATGTATGATGTTGCCGGCGGCTGGGGCTTAAAACCCTCCAAAGCAGGCTTTGATGAAACCTTAGCAAGATGGTGTATTAAGGATGGTCCATTTATTGTTTTACCGCTGTTAGGCCCTGCAACACCGCGTTCCACGGTCGGTATGGCTGTAGACAGCTTAACCAACCCTGTTTTCTTAGCCACACTGAATGCTCCGGCAGATGTTAAAGATAAAATATATTACGGATACTCTGCGGTTTCGGTCATAGCGCTTCGCGAGTCTGCACTGGATTTACTGGATGATTTGGAAAGAAATTCGGTTGATTATTACACGACCATGCGTTCCGCCTTTTTACAAAACCGTCAAAATCAAAATTGCATAAACGGCGATGAAAACATCTCTTACGACTTTGACTTTGGCTTTGAGGAAGAAGACCAAATTTTTGATGAAATGAACAACTAACGGACTGGAGAATAACAAAATATGAAAAAGAACTTATTTGCCGCAATTTTTGCCTCAATCTTTATGTTTTCAGCTACGGCAAATGCAGCTGTTGATGCTGCAAAAGCTGAGGAATTTGTACAAAAAGTAACCAAAGAAGGCATTGAAGACATTATCAACGCCAATGTTTCACAAACCGTTAAAGACGAACGCTTTGAAAAACTTTTTAACAATGCTTTGGACTTAAATTTTATCGGTCAATTTGTACTGGGACGCTACTGGAGAACAGCTACGGCTGAACAGAAAAAAGAATTTATCAGCGCTTACCGCGAACTCAATATCAAAACATGGTCGCAGCGTTTTGATGAGTTCAAAGGCAAAAACTTCATTTTTAAAGGCACAACACCGTCTAACACCGCCAATCAGGTTTTTGTAAACTCTGTTGTCCCGATGGATCAAGGCGAGCCTGCAAAAGTTGTATGGCGTGTTAAGCAAACCGGCAATAATTTCAAAATTGTTGATATTATCATTGAGAATGTCAGCTTAGCCATCACCGCTCGCAATGAATATACGGCTTATATAAAAACAGCCCCCGGCGGGATTGATGACTTGATTAAGGACTTGCAAAACAAAACCAAGAAAGCATAAAAACTCAAAGCCCCGCCAAAGCGGGGCTTTTCATTACTGCTGTTGTCCGGTAGCTGTTTCCTGAACTTGCTCAACGACTTCAACAACTTCGGGCGCATTTTCTTCAGCCTGCCAACCATCATAAACCCCTCGGCCGACCAGATAAAACACCACCAATAAAACGGCATAAAAAATATACTTCAAAACAGTTCCCATTTAAGCCTCCTGATAAAAAGATTCATACGCCGATACACATAATCACCTTTTAATAACTTTCAAGTCTGAGCACAAAAAAAGCCCCTTGGCTAAAAAGCTAAGAGACTCTTGTACGGTTTGTTTGGAACTAGCAGAGCCACCACTGACTGGGCCTGTTGTTCCAAGAAAACCCAAAATAAAATCCGGCCGCGATAATGCAAAGACCGAATAAATACCACTTTTCGGAAACTTCAGATGCAAAAAGCACCATAATTCCGAAAAAGATACAATACAAAGCAGCGAAGAGGCTGCTGAAAAATTTAATCTTTTTCATTTTTTTTATTTTAGTTAAACATAAAAATTAACATATATCTAATCACTTAAAAAAGAAAAATAGTACAATCTTGCTAATGCGTCAACACTTTTTGTCAAATTTACGTCAACAAAAAAAAGGCTCTGATTTCACAGAGCCTTTTTTATTATTATAATCCAATAAGCTATGCGCCCTCGCCTTCTGCCGGAGTAGCATCACTTGCCGGCGCGCTTCCCGGAACATTTAAAGTGCCGATAGCCTTTTTGCGCTTAAGCTTATTCACAAACTTAATGGAGCGCTGTGCATCCCATTTTTTCTTGCCTTCTTCGCGTTGGAAAATCTGCTTATAAACCTCAATCGCTTGGTCAAACTCCGACAACTTGGTCAAGCAACTTGCCAAACCGTCATATAATTTATGATGATAACGATTATTAATCATCATCTGTGCTTTTTTATAGCACTTCAGCGCATCATTAAACTTAAGCATTTTTTGATAAACAAAACCAATACTGATCCATGCCTGAATCTCATGGCTGTCAATATTCAAAATTTTGGTAAAACATTTCAAAGCAGAGTTATTGTCGCCCATCAACTGATAGGTAACACCGACACCGTTCCAAGCTTTAATATTGGTTTTGTCATTAGATAAAACTTTTTTGAAGAAAGAAATAGCACGTTCATACTGTTTCAGCTTTTGTAACGTAACGGCAATGCTCAACAAGGTTTGTGTATGCTTGTTGTCAATTTTCATTGCCTGCTCCAAAACATCCAGAGCTTCTTTGTAAGAGAACATATGTTGAAGCGCAATGGCTTTACCGTTCAGTGCCTCCAAAGAGGTCTGATCAATAGCCACAGCTTCATCAAAGCATGCAATCGCGTCTTTATACAAGCCGCGCATACTTAGTGTAACGCCCTTATTATTCAGCACCTCGACCGATTGCGGATTAATCTGCAATGCCTTATCAAAACACTCCACGGCATCAGTATACCGACTCATTTTCTGATAAGCGAAGCCTTTGCTGTTAAGCGCCTTCCATGATTTAGGTTGTTCATTAATTGCGATATCAAACTGCTCAATCGCTTCCTTATACAACCCTTGGTCAAGCAATTCTTGCCCTCTTTTATATGCACTATTTTCGTTTGATTTAACCATATTTTTTCTCTTTTCAAATTATAGTTACAAAATAATTTAGTTTAAGACATATCACTTTTGCCCCAAACTGTCAAGATTCCCCGCTCAAAAAAGACTCTAGCGGTGCATTAAAACTTTGTAAAAAGGTCCTTCGTCTGTGCGCACCGGAATATACCGACAGGCAAACTTGCGGCAAAAATCGCGTAAAGCTTGGCGTTTTGCGGCAAAATAAGCGTGATAAGTGTTGCGAAACCCCTTAGACTTTGTTTCAAAAACCACGTGTTCCTTGCCTTCCGCCGCCATATATTCACCGGCTTTTGGCGCATTATCTTCCAACACATCATATACATTCACACAATAGACTTGCGCTTTTTTGCTCAATGTTGCCAAGGCTTTTTTGTCTGCCTCGTCAAAACCGTAAAAATCGCTGATGACAAAGACCGCCGCCCGGCTCTTAAGTCCGGCTTGCAAAACCTGCAAAGGCTTTGCCAATCGTCCCTCGTTGCGTTGTTTCAGAACCAAAGCGCTAACCTCTGAGATTTTTTTCAACACAGCCATCATTCCGGCGCGGCTGTTTTGGGGCTTAAAAACATAAGTTTCCTTGCCGTCATAAATCAGACAACCGAATCTGTCCTTGTTTTCCAAACTCAACCAACCGAACAAAGCCGCAATTTTCGCCGCAGCCACCGATTTTAGCTCAACTTTTGTACCAAAGACCATAGAGGCGGACAAGTCCAACAAAACATAAATCTCGCGGTCTTTTTCTTCCGCAAAGAGTTTGGTATAAGGCTTTTGCTTGCGCGCCGTAACCCGCCAGTCAATATCGCGGACATCATCACCGAAAGCATAGCTCCGAATCTCCTCAAACTCCATTCCCCGCCCCTTAAAAGCCGACTTCACATCTCCGGCTCGGGCAGATACCACATTGCTGAACTGATAGTTTTTTAGATAAGGCACAAAGCGGCGTTGCTCCATCAACTCTTCCAAAGAAGCATACAAACCATTGCCCAAAGGCTTAACATCTTTCGGCTTAAAAAGTTTTTCGGTTAATTTCTTGAGCTTTCCCATACGGACTCGCTTTCTTAAAATTTTCTAACCTTAAGGCAGCGGAACAGTCCGAAGCAAAGTTGCAATGATATCATCGGTCGTAACCCCTTCGGCCTGAGCCTCAAAGGTCAGGATAATACGGTGCCGCAACACATCATAAACCACGGCATGAATATCTTCCGGCGTAACAAAATCCCGATTATTCAGCCAAGCATTGATTTTCGCACATTTATCCAAGGCGATTGTTGCACGCGGGCTGGCGCCGAACTGAACAAAACCGGCCAGCTTAGCATCATATTTTTCCGGCTGTCTGGTAGCCATAATCAGCTGCACCAAATATTCCTCAATAGCCTCACTCATATGCACTTGCAAAACTTCTTTCCGCGCCGCCAAAATATCCGCGACTTCCAAAGCGGCAAAAGTTTTTGCCTGCTCAGCTCCATCATTGGCACAACCGTCTTCGCCACGCACCAAGCGCAGAATTTTTTTCTCGGCGGCCGCATCAGGCTGGTTTATTTTAACATACATCAAAAAGCGGTCCAACTGCGCTTCCGGCAAGTTATACGTTCCCTCATGCTCAATCGGGTTTTGCGTTGCCATAACCATAAATAGCTCCGGAAGAGCATAACGTTTGCCGCCCATACTGACTTGCCGCTCGGCCATCGCCTCCAACAAAGCGGATTGAACCTTTGCCGGCGCACGGTTAATTTCATCTGCCAAAACCAAGTTTGCAAAAATCGGACCTTTGCGAAATTCAAAATTTCCGGTTGCAGCCACATATATCTCACTTCCCGTAATATCAGACGGCAGCAAATCCGGCGTAAACTGAATACGATTATATTGCGCTTTCACACAACCTGCCAAAGTCTTAATAGCTTTTGTTTTGGCTAACCCCGGCGCACCTTCCACCAAAGCATGTCCGTCCGCCAAAAGCGTAATCAGAAGTTTTTTGACCAAATCTTCTTGGCCGATAATTTTTGTTTCCATAAAATTTTTAAGCGAAATCAGCTTTTCTCTGAGTTCAGACATCTACTTTCATCCCTTCCGTTAATTAGCCATAATCCGATTCAAAAAATTATAATACTCGTCCAAAACCGCTTTTTTCATATCTTCGTTGCCCAAGAAATCAAACAATTCAATAGAGCGTTTATAATGGGCGCGCGCACGGTCAAAGTCGCCTTGTTCGCGATCATAAGCCTCCACCCTTGCTAAATAAAGCAACGATTCCGCCTCGGCAAAATGGTGCGAAACTTTGCCATACAGATAAACGGATTTCATTAACGCCTTGCGCGCATTGGCAATATCTCTGATAATATAACGCAAGCAACCGATTGCCGACAATGCGCTTGCTTCACCGAGCAAGTCGCCGTTTTCGCGATAAAGATTACGGCATTTTTCCAACAAATCATGCGCCACGTCATAGTTCTTGTTTTTCATCTCAATTCTTGCAATCGCACGCAAAGTTGAAGCTTCCTTAAGCGAGTTGTGGTCTTGCTCAAACAAATCCGCCGCTTTGCGATAAGCCTGCAAAGCATCCTTTTCTTTGTTCAACATTAGATAAATATAAGCCTCGTGGTCATAAGCATCGCCGAGCAAATCAAGATTATCAATCGCGCTCAATACTTCCTGTGCCCGATGTATGGTTGCGATTGCTCCGGTTGTATTACCGTCTGCGGCTTGTACTTTGGATAATTTGATAAGTGCATCGCCATAAGTATTCTGCCCATCAATAAAGTTTTTGACCAGCTCTATGGAAGCATTTAATGCTTTGGCAGAAGCCTCATAATTTTCAAGACTGAGTTCCAATTCACCGAGTCTGGACAAAGCAAAAGCCTCCCCCTCAACATCGTTTTTTTCATCATAAAGACCGGCTGATTTTTCATAACAGGAGCGTGCTTCGTCATATTTGCCGGCATGCCAGAAATTATCCCCTTCCTGAAAAACTTGAGACGCTTGAGTAACATATTTTCCCTGACTTGTTCTCGGCATAATAAAAACTCCTTTTAATTCATTTAATATTATTATATATATTTCGTAATAAGCAAAAAAACAAGAAGTAATAAAAAATGGATAATATATTTGACCTAGACGAAACCGCGGCTTCAAACGCTGCTCAAGCTCCCATATATAACAACACGCAAGCCCTGATGCCGGGCTATGCGTGGCTTGAGCAGTTGAACCCTGAGCAAAAGCAAGCCGTAACCACCACGGAAGGACCGCTTTTGGTCTTGTCGGGTGCCGGCACGGGAAAAACCAAAGTTTTAACTACGCGTCTGGCTTATATTTTGGCAATGGGTAAGGCTCAACCTTGGAATTGTCTGGTCGTAACCTTCACCAACCGCGCCGCCCGCGAGATGAAAGAGCGCGTTGAAAAGATGATTGGTGAGGTTGCCAATTCTGTCTGGCTCGGCACATTTCACAGTATATGCGTCAAAATTCTGCGCAACCATGCGGAGCTTGTCGGCTTGCACTCAAATTTCACGATTCTCTCAGAAGATGACCAAAAACGCGTCATTAAACAGATTTTGGAAGCCGAAGGCATTGATGATAAAAAATATCCGCCGCAATCCGTGCTGGATAAAATCAGCCGTTGGAAAGATAAAGGCTTAACCATTGATAAAATCCAAAACGAGTTTAAGGAAAACATCACAACGCATTTATATAAAAAATATCAGGAACGCCTGCTTGAACTAAACTGCGTAGATTTTGGCGATATATTGCTTTATGCCCTGAATATTTTGCTCTCCAACCAAGATGTTTTGGAAAAATATCAAGCCAAGTTCAAATATATTATGGTGGATGAGTATCAAGACACCAACGTAACCCAATATCTTTTGCTGCGCCTGCTCTGCCAAAAAAGCCGTAATCTGTGCTGTGTGGGAGATGACGACCAATCCATTTACTCTTGGCGCGGTGCAGAGATTGAAAATATTTTAAGATTTGAAAAAGACTTTACGGACGCAAAGACGATTCGTCTGGAGCGCAATTATCGTTCAACTGCCAATATTTTGGCTGCAGCTTCCTGCCTTATCAGCCACAATGACGGCAGATTAGGCAAAACCTTAAAAGTTGCGGAAAATTCTCCCGCCAAATATTGCGACAACACCAAAATAAAAGTCGTCAGCAATTATAACGGTGAAGATGAAGCAGATTATGTTGTTGATCAAATAGATTATCACCTGCGCCAAGGAGCACAATATTCGGATATGGCGGTTTTGGTTCGTACCGCCTTTCAAACTCGTGAATTTGAAGATAAATTTATAAAAGAAGCCATTCCCTATCAAGTCATCGGCGGCCCGAAGTTTTATGAGCGAGCCGAGATTCGCGATGCTCTGGCTTATTTCAGAGTCATTTTGCAACCCCATGATGATTTGGCTTTTGAACGCATCATCAATAAGCCTGCACGCGGCATCGGAGCCAAGAGTATTGAAAAAATTGAACAGGAAGCCCGTTTCAGCCAAATATCCATGTATATGGCAGTTGAAAAAATGCTTGCCGAAAACCAGTTTAGCGGCAAAGCAAAATCTGCTCTGGCGGACTTAATAGCAAACTTTGAACAATGGCGCAAAACAATGAACGCCGTCACCCCCGATGAACTCGCTTCTCAGGTCTTGGAAGATTCGGGCTATTTTGAAATGCTGAAAAATGATAAATCAGCCGAAGCCCCCGGCCGCATAGAAAACTTAAAAGAATTAATATCTGTTATGTCTGATACGGAAAAATATCCAACCTTGTCAGAATTTTTGGAACACGTCAGTCTGGTAATGGACAATGATGATGCGCTAAATACCAACAAAGTTATGCTCATCACCTTACACTCTGCCAAAGGTCTGGAGTTTGACATTGTTTTTCTCCCCGGCTGGGAAGAAGGGCTGTTTCCGCATCAAAGAGCATTAGACGAAGGCGGTACGGAAGCCCTGGAGGAAGAACGCCGTCTGGCTTATGTTGCCATCACCCGCGCCCGCAAACAATTATATATCATGACGGCACTCAACCGCCGTGTATATGGACAATGGCAAAACAATATTCCCTCAAGGTTTATCAACGAACTTCCGCCTGAGAATATTGAAATTTGCAACAATGCCGCTAAATTCTATGGTGGCGGATATAATGACTATACTGCAACACAGCAAAACAAGTCATATAACAACAATTATTATAAAAAGAACACTTATAACGCATGGAACACAAATAAAACAAAGAAAGGAAACGACTATGGCATTTCTGATTATAGCAGTACCGGCAGCGATTTTAGCTATATATCTGATGACCGGCGGTTAATCGGCACCAGAGTATATCACCAAACTTTCGGTTATGGCAAAATCACTGCCGCCGAAGAAAACTGCATGGAAGTAAATTTTGACAAATACGGTCGCAAAAAGATAATGAGCTCCTATCTTGAAAAAGTAGATTAGTCAGTCTCAAGCGGCCATAGAAAATTAACGGATAAATAAAGATCCGAAAATTAGTTGTTACAAAATAACTTTAAGGAAAAAGATGAAAAAATTATCATATTTTTTAGCTCTGGTAACAATACTCATCATTTCAGCCTGTGACAAGCCCCAAGAAGCAACAAAGATAGCGGAAAACAAAGCCTATATGTTTTATTCGGAAAGTTGCCCGCATTGCCATGACGCACAGGAATTTTTGAAGCAAAAATATCCTGACTTAAATATCATAAAACTCAATGTTGCCACACCTGAAGGACAACAAATGCTTATGCAATGTGCCAAAAAATTCAAAATTAAAGAAGGTTTAGGAGTTCCGCTTTTCTGCCTAGGCGATAATTATATTATGGGTTGGAGCCCCAGATATGAACAAAAGTTTCAAAACTACATCAAACCGTTTTTAAAATAATTTAAGCCTCTTCGGAGGCTTTTTTTCAAAGTTGGTTACAAAAAAAACCACTCAAAAGAGTGGTTTTTTTTATTGGTAGCCAGCGGCGGATTCCCCAAGTTTGTTTTGTAACATTTGCATCCTTGCGCTATCGCTTCTTGCAAATTAACAAAACTGCACCGTTCGCAACGAAAAGCTCCACCGGAGCTTTTCTATCGGCTCACGCCGTCTCCGGTTCGAATCCCTGTCTTTATTACCAATAAAAAAACCACTCAAAAGAGTGGTTTTTTTATTGGTAGCGAGGGGCGGATTCGAACCGTCGACACGCGGATTATGATTCCGCTGCTCTAACCAACTGAGCTACCCCGCCATTGGAAAGTCGTGTATTTAATAAACTTTCTGTCGCCTCTTGTCAACAATTATTTTATAACTTTTCCGCATAAAACAAATATTACTATTTTTTCAAATCATTAGCATCAACAATTTCAAATTCAGCATCAATAATTTTAGAAGCTCTGCCCTCTTCCATAATCGGCTCATCCGCATCAACAAAACTGCGCAGATTCTCAAATTGTTTCCTGATTTTATATTGCCTATACCATCCTATGGCAAACAACACGGCAAACATCAACAAAACAAAAGGCAACAATAAGGCCGCCGTATAAAACAACAAAAACACCGCCGCCATACCAAAAGCCAAAGTACCGATTCTCATCAAAAGAGCCATAAGTCCGTTCATTACTTCTTTTCCTTCATAATTTTTTCCGCTGCAATTAAGGCCGCCCCAATCATTGCCGCATTATTCTCAAACTTTGCGCGCCTGAGCTTAATTGGTCTTGCCAAAATATCCTTATTAACAATTTTTTCCAACTTCTCATAATTCATAAACTCGGTTAACGAACCAAACAACAAAACAATCTCGGGGTCAAAAATATTAACCAAACCGATAATACCGTTAACCACATCTTGTTCCCATTCGTTGAAAACTTTAATTGCAAGTGGATTATTCTCTTTCATTCCTTTGATAACATCATGGCTTGTAATGCTGTCATCTTTATAAGCTTCTTTGGCATCAATTCCCAAAGCCGTACCGGAAGCATAAATCTCATAACAATCATAAGCTCCGCAGCCGCAACGCCTTTGGTTTCCTCTGGCAACCTTAAAATGCGCCTCTCCGGCAGCTCCTGACTTTCCTTTAAGCAATTGTCCGTTAACAATAAAACTGATACCGACACCCGTGCCTATGGCCACCAGCATTGCGTCATTCATTCCCTTTGCTGCGCCGAGCTTATATTCTGCCCACATAGCGGCATTGGCATCATTTTCTACCACCACGGGCTTAGAAGAAAGTTCGGCAAAAGGTGTATTCATATAATCTTTGGGCATATTTCCGACAGAGGCAATGATTCGGTCATTATCTTTGCTAACCTCGCCGGCAGTTGCCACAGCAACAGCTTCAATCTGGTTCTCAAAACCGGAAACAATACGTTTTAAGGTTGCCAAAATTTCGGCACTATCGCGAGGTGTGCTGATTTTTGTAACATCGCTGCAAATTTTACCTTTTTCATCAATCAAGGCATAAGCAATTTTAGTTCCGCCGATATCAAATGCCAAAATTTTTTTACTGTCAGTCATACACATATTCCTTAGCTTCTTTCTTACTTTTATATAAATATATAGTTTATATTCCACAAAAGCAAACACCAAAACCGATTTTTTTACACCTTTAAAAAGGTTCTTGCCAAATAAACATTTTTCTTCTAGCCTCAAAGCAGAGACACCAGCAAAGGAGAAAATCATGAATAGAAAACTACTTAGCCTATCCGTTTTAACATCTGCTTTAATTTTAAGTTCGCACACTTTTGCTAAACCACAAAGTGGCGGCTTTTATGGTCCGACAGCTCCTTCTGCTTCCGTAACCGTTGCCGAAGCAAAGAATCTCAAAGATGAAAGTTTTGTTGTTTTGAAAGGCAACATTAAACAAATGGTCGGCAAAGAAAAATATTTGTTTGAAGACAAAACCGGTAGCATTGTAATTGAAATTGATGATGATGACTGGAATGGTCTAAGTGTCAGCCCTGAAGACATTGTAGAAATCCGCGGCGAAGTTGATACACATTGGCGCAAACCTGCTGATATTGATGTTGAAAGCATCACTTACATCACCACCAAATAATCAATAAAAAAACTGCCGCAACGGCAGTTTTTTTATGTTCTATCAACCTCTTCCATTAACTCTAAATTAAATGATTTAATTTATAAAATATAAAAAAATTTTAATTGTTGAGGAAAGAATTTCAATGGAAAAAAGTACAACTTACGGAATGTTGCTGGGTTTATTCGCCGTTGGCTATGGCATGTACCTAAAAGGCGCAGACCCTCATGCTTTAATCAATCCTGCAGCATTTCTCATCATTTTTGTCGGAACTTTTGCGGCTTTATTCAACGCCTTTCCGATGAAAGACATTAAAAGATTCGGCAAACTCCTGAAAATCATATTTACCGGAAAAAAGACAATGCCCAAGCAAGAGGTTTTGGAGCTGTTTGTCAACCTTGCCAAAGCAGCAAAAAACGAAGGTGTTATGGCCATTGAAAAGAAAGCCAATGAGCAAGAAGACCCATTTCTTAAATCTACCCTGATTTTGGTTGCTGACGGTTTTCCGGCTGACTTCATTGCCGAAACCGTAGAAGGCGAGATTAAACAAATGGAAGAACGTCATCGCTCCGGTGCAGCCATTTTTGCCCAAGGCGGAATGTATGCCCCGACCCTTGGTGTATTAGGTGCCGTTATCGGTCTTATTGCTGCCTTAGGAAACTTATCAGATATTGAAATGCTTGGCCACTCCATCGCCGCCGCTTTCGTTGCCACCCTGCTCGGTATTTTTACCGGATATGTTATGTGGCACCCATTTGCCAACAAGCTCAAACGCATCTCTGCCGAAGAAGTAGAAGTCAAGAAAATGATTCTTGAAGGTGCTTTGGCTCTTCAAAGCGGCGCTTCTTCCATCGCCATGGAAGCAAAGTTGCAATCCTTCATTCCGCTGAGCGAACGCAAATCATTAAGAGGCGGGGAATAATATGTCCAGAAAAAAACAACATTCCGAACCACATGAAGAACATGCCGACGAAACATGGTTAATCCCCTATTCGGACTTATTAACCTTGCTTTTAGCCTTGTTTATTGTGCTTTTTGCTTCATCAAGTTTAGACAAAGAAAAAGCGGCTCAAATGGAATATGCTATGGCCGCAGCGTTCAACAGCATTCCGACAGAACAACTAAACGGAACCATATTAAGCTTTATGGACGATGCCAGAGAAATGGACTTAGGCGAAGGTGTTGGTTTAGGCTCAGATTCCCGAGGTGCTGTTTTGGATATTGCTGATATAAACCTCTTTGAACAAGGTGAAGCCAACATCACTCCGGAAGGCGTAAAAACCATCAAAAGAATTGCACCGCTTTTGAGCAACAATCGCTACAAACGCTTCCGCGTTGTTGTTGAAGGTCATACGGATGACATGCCCATTGTCAGCAATACTTTTGCCTCAAGCTGGGAGCTTTCAGCAGCAAGGGCTGCTGCCGTTGTACGCGAATTTATCAAAGCCGGCCTAAAACCTGATAGATTCCAAGCTGTCGGCATGGCAAACATAGCTCCAAAATATCCCAACAGAGATTTAAACGGCACACCGATTCCTGAAAATAGAATAAAGAACCGCCGCATCTCCGTTCATGTTGAGATATAATTATTCCAGAGGCTTATCCTTAAGACCGATTCTTCCAATTAAGGGAAGTTTCAGAGCGGGGCGGTAAAAATCCGCCCCAAAATTTAAGCCCAACAAATTAAATTCTATTCCTTCGGCCGCACCGAACGAAACGCCCAACACACCATATAAAGATAACAAATATCCCTGCCCGCTTTCAGCTTTTTCAATAAAATTCGGAGTCCAATCCTTACCGATTGCATGTGGCGGAAGCTCAACCGTTAATTCGGGCACATTACGAATAATATAAGAAATAAAGGTATTACTGTTTGGCCCCGGCCACGCCCGATAAGTCTGGCCATAAGGATAATTTTGAGCGAGTTTTTTTATTTGAGGAATAGCTTTTTCGGCTTTTTCACCGCGTAATTCCTGAACAAGCTCAGGCATTGCGCCATACCATTTTCTGTCTGGAATATCTTGTTTAATATCAACCGCTGTGCCTCTATAACGCAGCTGCCATCCCATAACCTGATAAGTTGTATATAAAGAAGCATTCTTTTCTTTGGTCGCAATCCAAGTATGCACGGCAAAATACCCACGCCAACTAAAAGTTCTGGCGGCATAAACTTGCACAACAGCTTCCGAAACATCCTTTGGCAAAGGCGCCAAACCAGAGCTTTCGCGACTGGCCGTACGCCAATCTCCGCCGCTAAAAGCCATAAAAAGAATAAGACTTGCACCGCCAAGCAAAAAAGCTGCTTTTCTGACCCGCAAACTCATAAGAGAAGATAAAAATGCTCTCATTTTTTTATCCATTTTTCTTCAAACTGCATATTTAAGGATACCAGAAAAATAAGTTCAAGAAAACCTAAAAATTATCATTGACGTGAGCCGTCACATAACATACCCTCACTTGTGAACGAAACTAATTTTATAAAATAAGGAATTATATTCTGCTATGGAAAAATTACATGAAATTTTTACCAACCACTTTATTATGCCGACCTATATGATGTGGATTATCTTCGGCGTAATAGTTTGCGTACTTTTGTTTTTGGACTTATGCGTTTTTCATAAAAAAGATGAAGAACCGACCATTTCCGAAACCTTTAAGCTCAGTGCTTTTTATATCATCATCGCCCTTATCTTCGGTGTGTTTATTATCTATGAGCACGGCACGCAAGACGGTATGTTATATTACACCGGCTATCTGGTAGAAAAAAGCCTTTCTATGGATAATATTTTTGTTATTTCGCTGATTTTCTCAAGCCTGAATATTCCGACCAAATATCAACATCGTGTTTTGTTCTGGGGTATTTTAGGCGCTATTGTTATGCGCGCTTTAATGATTGGTATCGGCGCTCAGCTGGTTAGCCGTTTTCATTGGATATTGTACATTTTCTCACTCTTCTTGCTTTATACGGGTATCAAAATGGTCGCCCAAAAAGAAGATGACACCCCCTTAACTGAGACCAAACTTTACCAGTTCATTCGCCGCAAATTCAACGTAACCAAGCGCATTCATAATGAACACTTTTTCATTCATCGCCAGGGCAAATATTTCATCACACCGCTGTTCTTTGCCTTGTTGGTCATTGAAACGATGGATGTTATTTTTGCGGTAGACAGTATCCCGGCAATTTTCTTGATTACCCAAGATGTCTTTATTGTTTATACAAGTAACATTTTTGCCATTTTGGGCTTAAGATCCTTGTACTTTTTGCTGGCCGCCGCGGTCAACCGCTTTGTTTACTTAAAACCGGCCTTAGCTGTTATTCTGATATTCATCGGCACCAAAATCTTCTTGCCGCATATTGGTATAAATATTGAGGCGGTTCATTCCTTGAGTATCACCTTTGGTATTTTGTTTATAGGTATTTTTGCCTCACTGATAAAAACCAAACAACCTCAGGTAAAATAAAGCAAAGCTCCCGCAAGGGAGCTTTTTTATTACAATAAAAATCCAAAGTACAAAGCACTCACTAACGATATGCACATTGGAAGCATCGCGATTCAGTAAAGACTGTAGCCACAGCCAGTGATGCGGTCAAGCTGGCAACAGCTTGAAGCATTGCGGTTCAACAAAGGTTGCCATCGCAGCCAGTGTTCGCTCAAGAGCGTTTCCTTGTCAAGCTGGCTACAGATAAAAAAAACCAGAGTACATGGTGCTATCGTGCGATATGTACTCTGGAAGCATCGCGGTTCAACAATGATTGCCACCACAGCCATTGATGCGGTCAAGCTGGCTACAGCTTGAGCTTTTTCAGGTACCAGTCTACAGTCTTAACAATACCCGTATCAAAGTTTTCATCAGCTTTCCAACCAAGTTGTGTTGTGAGCTTGGTTGCATCAATAGCATAACGACGGTCATGTCCCGGACGATCTGAAACAAAGACGATTAAGTCTTTATAAGAACCACCATCCTTCTTCGGGCACTTGCTATCCAAAATAGAACAAATAGCATCAACAATCTGCAGATTGTTGCGCTCATTATGCCCACCGATATTATAAGTCTCACCGGACTTACCATTATGGAAAATCAAGTCAATAGCTTTGCAGTGATCCAAAACATAGAGCCAATCGCGAACATTTTTACCATCGCCGTAAATCGGAATATTTTTGCCGCTTAGAGCATTGGAAATAATTTTGGGAATAAGCTTTTCGGGGTGCTGTTTCGGACCATAGTTGTTAGAACAGTTAGAAACCGTAACATTCATACCATAAGTGCGATGATATGCGCGCACCAACATATCCGAACTAGCCTTGGAAGCAGAATATGGAGAGCTCGGATCATAAGGTGTTGTTTCCTTAAAGAAACCTGTTTCTCCCAATGCGCCATACACCTCATCTGTAGAGATATGGTGGAAGCGGCAATCTTCATAACCGGCTTTAACCTTATGAGGAGCTTCCATCCAAGCATTACGAGCAACATCAAGCAACGTAAAGGTACCGACAATATTTGTTTCAATAAACGCCTTCGGACCGGTAATAGAATTATCCACATGGCTTTCTGCCGCAAAGTGAATAACACCTCTGATATCATTTTCGGCAAAGAGTTTTTCAATCAAAGCTCTGTCACAAATATCACCCTGCACAAACTGATAATTTGCACAGTCTGCACAATCGGAAAGATTATCCAAATTTCCGGCATAGGTTAACTTATCCAAATTGATGACCTTATATTCCGGATATTTCTTGGCAAAATAAGGTACGAAATTCGCACCGATAAAGCCGGCACCGCCGGTAACTAGAATAGACTTCATATTATTCTCCATAAAGTTTAATATTAAAATTTTTACTAATCATATTCTCCCCCGAAAATCCGCGGATAATTGGCAAAACGCTGAAAATATCTTTCCACCAACTCATCTACAACAATATCAGGCTTAGTTTCATCCACAACAGCCTCAATTTCAGAAAGTTTCTTTAACCCTGCCGCCGCATAAAAAGAATACGCAAAGGTCTTGTTAACATAAGGCATCAACGCCTCTGCAAAAGAATCACTCCACATCAAAATCCTTTGCGGATATTTCTTATTGCTGGCCACACATTCCTTAACAGATTCTATTTTAGAATTAGCTTGACAGTTTACGGAAATATCCGGCAAATAATCAACCTGATAGGCAAACTCCCGAGCCCCTACCTCCATATCCATATCTCGCAATTTTCCTTTAGCTATATTCATATCTCGCAAATCAGGAACGGATACTTTTACACCTAAACCAACCAAACCAGAAGCTAAAGCATCAAACCCGACATAAGCACCAATATTATTCCAGTGCGTATCTTTTTTGAAATACAGATTTTGCTCAACTTTTTCTTTGGCAGCCAATATCACAGGCTTCGCATTAACAATTTCAGCTTTAACATGCTTTTTCAAATATTCAACAGCCTTATCCATCCGCGAAATATCTGATTTTCTGATTCTCTGCATTCTTTCCGGCATAAATTCGGAATAAATATTTTCCTTATTCGGAGCCACAAAAATAACATATTTTATACCGCGTTTAGCATAGAAATCATATGCCATATTGATACCTTCAACCATTTTGGCCAAATCATCATCATCAAAATAAACTTCGGCATAATAGTCAACCAACGTATTTCCGTTGTTAGCCTTAATAGAATCATAAAAAATCCAACCATCTTGACCATAAAAATACTGCCCCGTATCAATATTCAAACTACGCTGTAACTTAACATATTTTGAAATAATTTTTTTGCGTCCGGCAAAAGTATCATTATAATAAGCTTCAAATTCTTTTGCAAAATTTCTGGTAAACTCCGTAGGCTTTTCATTAAGCGGACGATTATCCATAATTGCCGTATTTGTATAAAACAAATTAGCCGCAAACGGATAAAAAACCATCACTAACATCAAAACTGCCGGAAGCAACATATATAAGCGAACAAATCTTAACATAATCAGAACCTGAAATAAATAAACGGATTATATGTATTGCTGGCCAATAACAAGATGCTGAAATATGCAATCACAGCACAAAATGCCGGATTAACAGCCTTGAGCAACACATTTCCCCAATTCTCATGTTTCAAAACAGCAAAAACTTTCTGGTAAAGCATTACACCAAAGCCACAAGAAACAAAAGCCAACACCGCAACATAAACAAACTCGTTAGATAAATATTTGCTGTAAGATTCCATATCAAAAGGCACAAACATTCTGTTCAAATACCCCCATGCAGCACCCAAAGTTTCTGCACGGAAGAAGACCCAAGCCACAATAACAATCAGCAACGTATAAATACTCTGCAGCAAGCGAAACCTCAAAAATTTTTCAATCGGAAAAATTCGCTCCAAGACCAAGAAACAGCCATGAAACAACCCCCAAATCACAAAGTTCCAACTCGCGCCATGCCACAAACCTGTCAGGAAAAACACAATCATCAAATTCCGATAAGTTTTTAGCGTCCCTTCTCTGTTTCCGCCCAACGGAATATACAAATACTCCTTAAACCAAGTGGAAAGAGAAATATGCCACCGCCGCCAAAAATCTTTAATAGAAGTTGCGGTATAAGGATAATTAAAGTTCTCATGAATCTGGAAGCCAAACATCTTCCCTAAACCGATTGCCATATCCGAATATCCTGAAAAATCAAAATAGATTTGGAACGTATAGGCAATAATGCCAATCCATGCGGCAGGTGTGCTCAAATCATTAAGCCCCAAAGCAAAAATCTCATCGGCAGTTTTGGCCATAATATTAGCGATAATAACCTTTTTAGCCAAGCCTTGTAAAAAACGAACAGCCCCCTCATTAAACAAAGGCAAAGTAACCTGTCGTTTATCAATCTGACTGGCTATATCATAATATTTCAAAATCGGACCGGCAATCAACTGCGGGAAGAAAGAGATAAACAAGCCCATTTTGATAATATTTCTCTGCGGCTCGCAAACTTTGCGATAAATATCCACCAAATAAGAAATAGATTGGAAAGTGTAAAAAGAAATACCAATCGGCAAAGGCAAATGCTTAACCTCGACCTGCAGACCAAAGATTGCATTCACATTTTCCGTAAAGAAACCGGTATATTTGAAAACACCCAATAAGGCTAAGTTTACAAACACAGCCCAAAACAATGCTCTTTTGCGTTTATGTTCTTCTGCCGCACCGATTTTCAAACCACAAAAATAGTTTATGATAATAGATAAAATCATCACAAAAACATAAACCGGCTCGCCCCAAGCATAAAAGAACAAACTCGCAACCAACAAAATCACATTGCGATATTGCTCTTTAGCAAGAAAATATAACGTAAAAACAACAGGCAAAAACAGCCATAAAAATATTAAGGAACTAAAGACCACTGTTCAACTTCTCCACGCAATCTTTCAAACTTTCCGACCAATGCTTAATTTCTAAACCCAAATCCTCTTTGACTTTTCCTTTGTTTAAAACCGAATAGAAAGGACGTTTTGCCGGGGTTGGATAATCCTTGCTCTCAATAGGTTTAACTTTGCACTTCAAGCCAGACAATTTCATAATCTCAATGGCAAAGTCATACCACGAACAAACACCCTCGTTTGAAAAATGATACACTTCTTTCACGCCGACTTTGAGCTTAGGCAACATTGCCACAATGGCCTCTGCCAAATCTCGTGCATAAGTCGGCGTTCCGACCTGGTCAAAGACCACGGTCAGATTTTCTCGCTCAGCTCCCAAACGGCGCATTGTTTTCACAAAATTATTGCCGAATGTAGAATAAAGCCATGCCGTACGTACCACAAAACAGCCGCTGGCTTTTTCCAAAACAGCTTTTTCTCCCGCCAATTTTGTAGCTCCATACACAGATTGCGGATGAGTTTCATCATCTTCTTTATATGGTCTGTGTCCCAAACCATCAAAGACATAATCCGTTGAAACTTGTACCAAAGGCACACCTGTCTCCGCCAAATTCTTCGGCCCGTCCACATTAATTTTTTCAGCCAGCTGAGCATCACTTTCCGCTTTGTCAACAGCAGTATAAGCTGCACAATTAATAACCGCGCTGTATTTCTCCGGCTTAACAAAATTCTTCACCGCACCGGCATCCGTAATATCCAACAACTCTCTATCTACATACTCAGCCGCATCACCCAAAATCAGGCGCAACTCATTTCCGAGTTGTCCGTTTGCTCCAACAACTAAAAACATGTAACATCCTTCAAAAACGGTGCATTTTTATCTTTTTCTGACAAAATAGCCTCTTCCGGCTTAATCTTCCAATCCACATGGATATCTGGGTCATCAAAGCGAATACCGCCCTCAGATTCTTTGTTATAGACATTATCACATTTATAAGTAAACACAGCTGTTTCAGATAATACGGAGAATCCATGCCCGAAACCACGCGGAATCATCAACTGACGTTTATTTTCTGCAGATAGCTCAACAGCCACATATTTTCCGAAAGTCTTAGAACCTTTACGCAAATCAACAGCCACATCCCAAACTGTTCCTTCCAATACGCGAACCAACTTTGCTTGCGCAAACTCGCCTTTCTGAAAATGAATACCACGGATTGTGCCATATTTGGACATAGACTGGTTATCCTGAACAAAATTGTACTTCAATCCAGCCTCATCCATTTTTTGCTTATTATAGCTTTCAAAAAAATAACCGCGGTTATCCTCAAAAACCTGAGGTTCAATAACATAAACCCCTTCTATCGCCGTGTTAATAATCTTCATGACTATCCTCATATACGCGTTTTAAATAACTCTTATAATCAACACCGTCTTTTAGTGCGTCAATAAGCTTAAGCATTTGGGCATCATCAATAAAACCGCGCTTATAGGCAATTTCTTCAACACAAGCAATTTTGAGATCCTGACGTTTTTCAATAATGCCGATAAAATTAGAGGCATCTAACAAAGATTGCGGCGTACCGGCATCAAGCCAAGCATTACCGCGTTTCATTGTAACCACATTTAAGCGACCCTCTTCCAAATACTCTTTGTTCAAATCCGTAATTTCCAATTCACCTCTGGCAGAAGGCTTCAATTTGCGAGCCTTTTCAACCACATCGGATTTATAAAAATACAAACCGACCACAGCATAATTAGACTTAGGCTGCTTGGGTTTTTCTTCAATGGAAATAGCTTTGTGATTTTTATCAAATTCAACCACACCGAAACGTTCCGGATCCGAGACATGGTACCCAAAGACCGTACCGCCGACATTTTTAGAAACCTCTTCGCGGAAGAGCTTTAGCTGTTCACCCATATAGAAGATATTATCTCCCAAAATCAAGCAAACATCATCATTACCGATAAAATCAGCACCGATGGTAAAAGCTTGCGCAATACCTTTCGGTTCATCCTGAACCTTATAGCAAATATCCAAGCCAAGTTGTTTTCCGTCACCAAATAATTTTTCAATATTCGGCGTATCTTGCGGTGTGGAAATAATCAAAATCTCTCTGATACCAAACAACATCAACGTTGACAAAGGATAATAAATCATCGGTTTATCATAAACCGGCAAAAGTTGTTTACTGGTTGTTTTGGTCAGCGGATAAAGTCTGGAACCGCTTCCTCCAGCTAAAATGATACCTTTCATAACAAAAACCTCTCTTGTTACACAAACAGAATGGACGTATTTTATACCAGCTTTTCGGCAAAGCAATCTTTTTCCCTATCATATTCACAAAAAACCCCGCCATTCAGCGGGGTTTTAGTTGTTTTTTAGGCTAATTATATTCTAAAAACAAGAAGATATTTGCAATCGCTACACTTAAAAGCATAACGGGGATTGACCAAATCAAAAATCCCAAAAACTTAATCGGATGCCCTTCTCGCATAGCCATCCCGGCAACAACCACATTGGCTGAAGCGCCGATAAGTGTTCCGTTTCCGCCAAAGCATGCACCCAAAGACAACGCCCACCAGACAGGCATCATCACCTCTCTGCCGCCGACAGATTCCTCCATAGATTTAATCATCGGAATCATTGTCGCCACAAAGGGAATATTATCAATTACGCTGGAAAGAATTGCCGAGCTCCACAAAACCAAATAAGTCATAGCCGTCAAGCTTCCACCGGTCAATTCCAAGAACCAATGTCCAAGGGCTTCCAAAACACCAGTTTCTTCCAAACCATAAACAATCACAAACAAACCGGTAAAGAAGAAAATCGTTGTCCAGTCAACCAAACCAAAGACTTCTTGCACTTTCGCATCTCTATCTTCGCCCTTAAACTTCCAGCTATAAAGCAACAATAAAACAGCCGCCCCGACCAGAGCAATTGTGCCGTTATCCAGGTTTAACTGTTTTGCCGAGACAAAGGCCGCAATCACGCAAGCCAAAACGAATAAAGAGTTATAAAGCAATCCTTTATCAACAATACAGTCAACTTCATTCATAGACATCACAGCCGCTTTGCAGTCATCACTTGTGGTCATGCGTCTTCCCCAAATAAGGTCAAACATAATGAGCAAAACAACCATTGTAGCCACAACAACCGGCGTCAAATGATAAACAAAATCCATAAAAGATAAACCGACGGACGAGCCGATAAGAATATTCGGCGGATCACCGATAAGCGTTGCCGTACCGCCGATGTTTGAAGCAAAAATCTCCAAAATCAGATACGGATACGGATTTATTTTCAGCGTCCGGGTAATCTGAAACGTCACGGGAGCAATCAGTAATACCGTTGTAACATTATCCAAAAATGCCGAGAACACAGCCGTAACCACCGGCAGCACAATCAACAATCCGCGCGGCGATGCTTTAACTCTTTTTGCGCCCCAAACCGCCACGAACTGAAAAATACCCGATTTTTCAGAAATACCAACAATAATCATCATACCGGTCAATAAGGCCAAAGTGTTAAAATCAACACCTTTTAAAGCTGTTTGTTGTGTCAAAATCCCAGATATAATCATCACTCCGGCACCGAGCAAAGCGATAATGGCACGGTTAATTTTTTCACTGAAAATAATCAGATAACAAACAGACATAATCACGATTGCCAACATCTGCGGATGCAATCCCCAAATCAAAGACACATCATTCAAATTATCCATACTAATCCTCCGAACAAAATTCGCTACTTTTGATAAAAGACAGCAAAAATTACGGGATAAAAAGAATTTTTTTCAAGTTATGCGCCGATTTTTTTATTTAGTAACTTCCCAACTCTTGGAAAATTCCTCATCTTTAAACAAATTAGCCAACCCCGTAATTTGTTTTAAGCGCAACAACTCATCGGCTGACATTCCGATATTTCGGCAAATCCAAGAATCACTTTTCCCCATTTCCAAAAGCTCAGCCACAATATTACTCATCAAATCCACACTATGGCTGCCGCGTGCACGGTTATGCCTGATGGTTGAAGCCATTCTCTCCCCCAATTCTTTATCAATAACCACCACCGGCATTTTACCTTTTTCACGATTTCTGATTCTTTCACTGGTAAGCATTGTTGTAAAACGATGAAACCCATCCACGACAATATATTCGTCATTTGCCTTATCATAATAACAAACAATTGGCTGTGTAAAACCATCCTCCCAAATAGAAATTTCCAAAAGCTTCATCTCCGGCGGAGCAACTTTGTTGGGGTTATAATCATTTGCTTTAATCTTTTCCAGAGGGATAGCTCTGACATTATAAACAGGACTGACAAATTCGCTCATTTACCCTACCTCATAAATTTTTATATTTTTCCATCAATGCCTTTTGTCTCAAATTTTGTTTTTGTGTTTGAGCAAAGCCCATATACTTACACAAATGATCATTTTTCAATATACAAACAGCCATTCTTTTCCATGAGGGAATATCAATGGTAGATTTAATATCATCAGTATGATCCGGAGTTCCCAAAAACACAATTTTTTCTTTACTGCTTTTATAATTGCTCTTACCATTATGCCGAATAGGATAATTGCAAGCCTCCAATTCCTTAATAGCAGCATCGTCAACCACACCACCTTTTTTCCACCAAAACCTAATAGAGGTTTTAAACTTTTCAATATAATTTCGCCTCATTGAATCAGGTAAAGTTGCCAACAAAAACTTCACATAGCTACGCCAAGTATGCCCCGGCGGCAATTCAATCTTACGAGCACCCAAAGCATGAGAATTTCCATAAATTGCACCGAAATTTGCGCCCTGCACCCGAGACACGATGCGAACCCATGTTGAGGGTTCCAAAACCCTATATAGATTAAGACTATCCTTGGCCGTTTCATGATAAGGACTGGCAACCCGCATCTGATGAATAGAAAGCCCTGCTTTCCAAAACAAATCATAAATCCGATTATAATCATAATCAAACTTACCATTGGCTATCCACACATCCTTTGTTGTCCAATCATACATTGGATAAGCGTTCCACCAATTTTCCCCCATTTTCGTTGTCCACTGATTCCCTTTCAGAATAGTTTTACGGTCATTAGCATAAGCCCGATACCGATTAAGGGATTCATCGGCCCGAATACCGAGCAAACAAATTGTCTTCCCTTTCTTTTGTCTGGAATACCAATCACCAAACTCAGCATACAAATCTTCTTGTACCATTTTATAACGATAAAAATCAAAAGGATTATTATCCATATTAATAATGTATGGCATTTTGGGCATAGGCCGCACCCACAAATTTTTCTGATCCGGATCCCAAGTATACCAATACATCTGATAATTACTAACTGCGCAACGAGACCCCATCGGCAAACAAACCCAATAAGGCTCAATATCGCTCATATTATTTTCAAACATTCTGGTAACAAAATCCGTTGTTGTCTGATATTGAGCCTCAAAATCCTGATGAAAAACACCAATTTTCTTGGTAATATTATTCCTTCGTTTGTAGCTCAAAACCATATTTAACAACAAACCACTATCTTTGCCACCGGAAAAAGAAACATAAATATTATCAAAATTATCAAAAATAAATTTCAATCTTTCCTGCAAAGCCTCATAAACATTTTTTTCCAAATATTTCTTCATAATGTCAAGGCCTCCTCCTTTGAAATCATACGACAAACATTAGACAAGACATTTCTTTTACGACTCAAATTTTGCCTGATAAGTTTATCCAATCCCGTATTAATCCAAAGATTATAAACATTGATACTTTGTCCCGAATAAGACTGATATACATTATGCATACACTGCAACTTGCTTTTATAATCAAATGTTTGAGAAAAATAAATAATATTATTGCAATTACACAAATCCAAACCTCTGGAATCCACCCCATAAGTAGAAAACATAATATTTATTCTTTGCCCAAAAAGCTTAACTGCTTTTTTCTTATTACTACGCCCGGACAAAATAACATACTTCCCTCTTTGGAGTAAACCACTTTCCACAAAAAAACTAATTTCATCAAGATATTTAAGATATATAATAACTTTTTCATTACGCTCTAGAATTTCGTTAATTAAGCGAAACAAACCCTCTACCTTATTTTTAGCAAGAGTATAAATATGCTGAAAACGCTGCACGACCTCCATAAATACCACCTGCTCTTTATCTTGAAGAAAAGCATTTTTCTCTTCCTGATAACTATCCTCTTCTTTTTGTGTTAAATCAAAAAAAAGATCAATATAATTAAGATTAAAACGGTCTTCCAAATCACACTCAAAAATAAAAGGGCGCATTTGCTCAATCAAAATTTTTTCATTTTCCGGCTTTGACCATTTCCGAACTGTTCCATCATCATAAGGAGACAGATAAGTATTAAGAAACTGGCTCTCAGACATATTAAGCACAGAAGGATGCATAAACTCAATCTGAGAATACAAATCTACCAACCCCTGTGTTAATGGCAAACTACTTAAAATCAGACGATAATCAAACATATTACGCATCAGCAGCAAACGCTTAGTCCGTCCGGCCTCAGTATTTTTGATTGTAATACTCTCATCTACCACACAAAAAACCCTGTATTTCTCAGCCAAAGAATAAAGCTGCAGATAATGCAAATCAGAACAAGAAATATTTTCAATGGAAAAAAAATAAATTTCTTTTTTCAAGTCAATCAAATTTTCATCAATAATATCAGCATACCCCTTCCACGCTAAAAAAGAAGAAGGAGCAATCCACACCACAACATCTATCTCACCTTGTTTGTCTTTAACTAAATCCAGAGCCGCCTTAATCTTCTTGGAGCCCATCTTCATAAACAAAGCACCCGCTTTAAGTCTTGATAATTTGGCGCTGGAAGATTCAAAATTGCAATCTTTATCCATCTTTTATATCTGACTGAATTTATATCTGACTGAATATAGAATATAAACAAAGTTTATTGTATATCAAGCCTTTCATATTTTCTAGCTGTAGCTTATATTTGTTAACAACTTACGCATTTTTACATGCATATATTTTTATCCCTTACAAAAAAACTGGATTTTTATAACAAAATCAATTATATATAGTAATATTATAACGGCAAGAGCCAAAAAAATTCATCAGGAGGAATTGGCCGAATGACTGATAACACCATTACTTGCACAAATTTTTATTCTTTGGAAGAAAACATTATCCATAACTTCACATCCAACAAAAAAGCTGAAATATTAGCACATACCCTAAAAGTTAAAGACAATGCGCTAGCCTTGGCTAAAAGATTTGTTATAGACTATGAACAAGCCAAAACGGCCGCACTTTTGCATGACATCAGCACACTTATCCCTATTGAACATTATATTCCGATGGCAGAAGCTCTTGATTTAGAAATTTTTGCTGTAGAACGTGAAAACCCATATCTTCTTCATCAAAGAATATCTCGCATTGTTGCGGTTGAAACATTTAATATTGTAGATAAAGAAGTTCTCAATGCCATCAACTGCCATACAACTCTGCGCAAAAATGCCACCAACTTAGATAAACTTCTCTTCTTAGCCGACAAATTAAGTTGGGATAGCAAAGATACTCCGGCTTATATGCCTTTAGTAAAAAAAGCTGCAGAGGTTTCCTTAAATAATGCCATCAAATGTTATTTTGAAAATCTGATGCTTAATAAAGATAAAATTAAAACCCCTCACCCTTGGCTTTTGGAAGCTTGGGAAGAAATTCATAACACATAGTCTCTTTCAAAATTCCGACAGCAATAACCAAATTTCCCATTCTTCTTCTGAAAATCACGATTAATGCGGAAAGTTGTAGGCACTTAGGATTTTGAAAATTTTAAACGCCCAAATTTCCCATTAAGCGTGATTTTCCTAGAAGCGGAAATAAATAAACGGATTATACGTTGACGATGCAAGAGATATGGTAGACCAATAAAAAAGGATAAAAATCCAAATATTAATGATACTACGCAATACCTTATGCTCATATTTTACGTAAAGCATATTTTTAAATATCGGTGCAGAACAAATAATTCCCAAAACCAACATTAAAATAAACTTATTATTGATACCAAAATCTACTTCTGTCAGAACTTCCGGTTGATTTAGCATAAACATCTGTTGTAAATAATCCCAAGCATAATCCATATTAATGGAGCGAAAAGCCACCAGTCCCAAAACAAAGACAAGCATCGCATAGACATGCCTCAATGCTGATATATACTTACTTTCATCTTTAGGCTTGTGCCAACCGACAAACTTTTCAAAACAAATAAAGATAGCGTTCCAAACACCCCATAATACGAATGTCCAACTTGCTCCATGCCAAACACCGGTAACTAAAAAGACCACAAACAAATTGACATAAGTACGCACCGGCGAAACCCTGTTTCCGCCAAGGGGAATATATAAATATTGTTTAAACCACGTTGCCAAAGAGATATGCCATCTCTGCCAAAACTCAGAAATAGATTTGGAAATATAGGGATAATTAAAGTTTTCTAAAAACCGAAAGCCAAACATCCGCCCCAAACCAATAGCCATATCCGAATATCCAGAGAAGTCAAAATAAAGCTGAATAGCATAAGCAATAATTCCGAGCCAAGCATAGCCAAAGCCCAAAGTTTCTGGCTGTTGCATAAAGATTCTATCAACCACAACAGCCAAAGTATTAGCTATCAAAACTTTTTTAGC
This sequence comes from uncultured Pseudomonadota bacterium, assembly GCA_949298065.1. GTDB lineage: Bacteria > Pseudomonadota > Alphaproteobacteria > RF32 > CAG-239 > Scatacola_A. The sequence goes on from CASFUZ010000014.1 coordinate 35,649, forward strand.
CAAGCCGATAATAAAGCGTTTTAAGCCAAAAGAAACATCGGCAAAAGTAACTTTTCTGTCATCAATTTGCTCGCAAACATCATGATACTTAACAATCGGTCCGGCAACAAGCTGCGGAAAAAGAACAATATAAAGAGCCAATTTGTTAATATCGTCCTGAGCCTCAACTTCCCGACGATAAACATCTATCAAATAAGATATGGCTTGAAAGGTATAAAAAGAAATACCAATCGGCATAACCACATCAATAAAGTCAAGATTAAGCTGTAAAACCGCATTAACATTATCAACGATAAAATTAAAATACTTAAAATAAACCAGGAAACCCAAATCAACCAAAATCGTAGCTGCCATCGCCAATTTGCGTTTTTTATCATCCAAACATCTATCTACGATTCTGGCCCCCACATAAGTAACAACGATTGTCATAATCATAATTGCCAAATATCTGGGCTCGCCCCAAGCATAAAAGATAATGCTCGCCGCTAACAAGACATAATTTCTGATATCTTTTTTAGAGAGCAAATAAATGCTCATCACCACCGGCATAAACACAAACAAAAATGTCATAGAACTAAAAAGCATTTATTTTTCCTTTACTCTTCCGGAGCCTCAATTTTCATCAGACGATTAAGAAAACGCTCGCCGGTTGCAATAACCAACATATTTGGCGCAAAATTTTCAATATCTTCAGCCATATAGGGAATATCAAAATTTTTTCCATAACCGACATAAATATGCTGCATTTCTTTAAAGCTTTCAGCCACATACCAATTCATCCGCAAGAACTGGCTATCTGCGTAAAAAATGGCCTTCAGTTTATTTGCGGGATTATCACTCACAAAGTCAAAAGTCTCAATCCGCAACTTTTTGTTTACGAACTCATGTTTTACAGCCGTCGTTTGCCTTTTTAAAGAAAAGACATCATAAGTCATATCTTCTTTAGGGAAGGTTGTTTTTGCATCAATTCCCAAAGCATTGGCAATATCCTCATCGGCACTAAACTGCGGTTCTATATTAAAATCAGCTTCTTTTAAAATCTTAAGCGACGGAAAATCTTTTTTAAGCATCTTCATCATCTCAAGATATGCAACATAAGCCCCACGATGGTTCCAATGTGTTCCTGTTTTATAATAAAGCAAATGGTCTTTTTTAGCCTTTTCCAAAGCCTTAATTGGATAAACCACCGGAATATCCGTCTCATTTTTCAAAAATTCATAAGCTTGTTCAATTTTAGCTTGTTCATTGACTTTGACATAGCCATCGGGATAAAATTCACCATAAACACGTTCTTTATCCGGCACCAACATCAAATAGAGTTTAATATTTCTTTTTGCCAACCAAGACTGCAGATTTTCCAAACGATATTTAATTTTAGAAAGTTCCTCATCATCAAACAAATACTTGTTACGGAACATATCTTCGGAGTTCCACCTTTTGGTAAACAACCAATTTTCTTTGCCGGCCATGGCATCAAAATTCTTCAACTCATTATTAATTAGCAAATCAATCATCTTGCTGTTTTTAATAAACTGACGCCGACCAAAGAAACGATCATTAAACCAGTTTTCAAAATCCTTACCAAAATTATAATTTACTAACCCTGTTTCATCATCAATAAGCGGCACATATTTAGCCAAAGACCTATTTTCCTGTACCGAAATTTCATCACGGTTAATATGCAAAATCGGCACAAACATAAAAGCCACAACACAAACCACAAAAACAATATCTATACGCGAATTATTTTCAACAATCTTAAAACGCGCCAAATATTGCACCAACTTATAGCAAATCATATAAGAAAGTGTGATGATGATGATAAAAAGTTTATAATCAAAACCGACATCTGTCAGATAAAGCCGATGTCCCCACAAGGTAAGCAACAGCGTCAGGATAATACTTATAATTAAACGTCGCATTCAAAAAATCCACAAGTTAACTTTGTTTTTGAAGTTAGATATAAAAACTCTGCTTGTCAACCACACATTCACTTAGGTGTGAACAATACAACTACATATCGCACAAATAAGCTTTTATTTCCTGATAAACAGCCTCATTGAGCTGTGATCCGAAATGCCCTCGCCCCGGCACAATCACAAACTTTGACTTTGGAAGTTTCTTATGCAGATTATAAGCGGATTGTATCGGACAAACCATATCCAAACGATTATGAACCATCAGCACCGGAATATGGGCAATTTTTTGAACATTTTTTGCAATCTGATTTTCAGCCAAGAAATAACGTTTACTCAAATAGGTTAAAGAGATTCTGATTTCCGCCAAATCTTCGGGAGACAATTCTTTGTAGCCGAGTTTAGGATTAACCGCGCCCAAACAGCGTTCATAACTTCCGGCCAAGTTCGCGGCTTTAACCTGTTTCATAATATCATCCGAATTGATTAAATCAGCATAATATTCCAACACCGGCTCACCTTTTTTGACTTCCTTTTCAATTTTTTCCCAAATATCGGGATAAAACAAGCGGCTGGTTTCCACATTCCAATTTTGCCCAATCTCATCAGCCAAATAGATTTGCGAAACCAAAATTTTCTCCACTCTTTCAGGATATTTTTCAGCAAAAAGCAAAGCCAGTGTAGATCCCCAAGAAGCCCCGCGAAGAATAATTTTGCCATCAACATTCAAATAATCCAAAAGCCTTACGGCATCATCAATCAAAGCTTCGGTATTATTATTTTTCATCTCGCCTAAAGGAAGGGACTTTCCGCAGCCTCTTTGGTCAAACAAAATCACTCTGTGCTTTTTTCGGTCAAAAGGAAGGGCATAGCGCAAATTCATACCGCCGCCGGGACCTCCATGAAAAACCAACACAGGCGTACCATTCGGATTACCCATCTCCACAAAATATATCTGATGCCCGTCAAACTCAGGTAAATATCCCTGGTTAAAAATTTTCGGTGCCCAAATCTTACGCCATATGTTTTTTAACTTCATATTCACCTCATAAAAAGTGTGTTTCTTTTATTGTTCTTTCAAGAGCTTTTTCTAAAGAAAACTTTGGATTATATCCCAATAATTTTTTAGCTTTAGATATATTTGCCACCTTTCTTTTAACATGAACCGCACTGGAGGACAAAAACTCTACTTCAATTTTCTTATCCAAAATTTTTTCCAAAAGCTTAAGCAATTTTCCAAGACAAACGGCTTTACCACTCGCTAAATTGAAGACATCAAATTTTTTCGGATATTTCCAAGCTTTTTCTATACCATCAACAACATCATCAATATAAACAAAATCTCTTTTATCTTTTTCGCCATAATGTAGCTGAACTTTTGTATGATTTCGTACCGAATTTAATAAATTTCCGATAACACCGTCCGAAAATTGCCCTGGTCCGAACACATTAAAAAAGCGCAGGCAAATTGCCGATAAACCATATAACTTGGTATAAGTATATATTAATGTTTCAGCAGCAGATTTAACGGCACCTTCCAAAGAGCACGGTCTTGAAGCACTACATTTTTCACTAAAAGTCCAACGTTTATCTTTGCCGTACACAGCTGCCGATGATCCCAAAATCAACTTTTTAGCCTTAAACTTCCGCATATTTTCCAAAACATTAAATATGCCCTCAAGTTCTTCTTTAACATCTGTTGTTTTTTGCGTAGCTCTCACCTTTTCTTGAAAATAAAAAACAACATCCGGCTTATTTTCTAAAAAAACTTTTTCCAAAAACTCATTATTAAAAACATTTCCTTGATAAAACTTATAATTTTTATTGCTTTCGTTTTGGGCAAGATTTTGTTTTTTCAAACCGGCATCAAAAACACCATCAAAATCATCAATAACCACAACCCTTGAATTTAACTGCAACATTCTTTCTGTGACGGCAGCACCAACAAAACCACAACCGCCGACAATCAAAACTTTTGGATTATGCGGATAAATAGCAAAATCAGGAGATGGACAACGAGCATTTTTTACAAAAAGATTCTTTACATCATAACCATTTTTCCAAAGTACATAAGTAAAACTCAGCTGATCTCTTTTACTAAAATCTCTAACAAAGCTCCACCACATATCCATAGTTTTCATAATTTCGGGTTTAAGATGTTTCCGATAAAGAACATTTGTTTCAGCGAGCCCCCATTTTTTAGGAAATCCGTCATCTTCAAGCAATTTTTCTTGGTGTCTGATAACATCAACATCATCATACCCAAGCTTTTCAACTTCTGCAAATTCATCATAAATACAATCTCGGCAAAAATGTACCGGCACTAAAATATCCGTTTTTCTTTTTAAAATTTGTTCAAAAATATACGAGCTTAAAATATTGACATTACTATCACACCATATACTCTGCTCATATTCAGGAAAAAGCTTGTGTGGATTAATTTTATGATAACGACTATTTCTGGTATTATCTCTTTCTTGAAAAGCCAGTGGTCTTATTTTCCAAACACCAACATTTTTTTGAGCCACCAAATTTTCATCATCGGTAAAACACACATAATCCCAATTTTCATCAACATACACAGGCTGTCTAAGTGTATCATAATTACCGGTTAAACAAGTATAAACAACCCCAAGCTGAACCATAGTTACAGTCCTTAAAAAATTTTCAACTTAATTTAAAGTATACAACGCTTTTATATTAGTCAACCAACATTAAAAATAAAATAAATTTTGTTTGCCGAATTTTTACCTTTAAGTCATAATATGACCATATTAAATAAATTAAATATAGAGAAATTTATGAGTTCAGAAATTTGCTTGCATAATGCCACGGTTCTAACCGGTTATTCGGTTATGAAAAACTGTGCGGTTTTAATCAAAAGTTACAAAATCATAGATGTTTTCAATGAGGCCAGATTCGCCACCAAACAATTCAAAGATGACGTAAAGTTCATAGACCTCAAAGGTGCATACATCGCCCCCGGCTATATGGACACCCACATCCACGGCATTGAAGGACACGGCACGGATGACCAATCCACCGATTCTATTTTAAAGATGTCTGAATCTCTGACCAAATACGGTGTAACCTCCTTCATCCCGACCTTATATTCTTCTCCTAAAGAAAAGATGCTAAAAGACATTAAAGCAATCACAGCAGCTATAGGCAAAGAAAAAGGCGCGAAGATTCTCGGTCTTCATCTGGAGGGACCTTTTATCTCTCCTGAACGTTTAGGCGTTCAAACGCCGGATTCTTTAAGCCCTGTTGACTTGAACCTGATGGAAGAATTATGGAAAGCCTCAAAAGGCAAAATTATTAATATGACGGTTGCACCGGAACTTAAAGGCATGAGAGAACTTTCGCTATATTGCATCGGCAAAGGTATTGTCCTGCAAGCCGGACATACCAATGCAAACTATAATCAGATGGTTGAAGGCATGCAGGTACGTATTTTGCACGTAACCCACTTGTTTAATGCCATGAGCCGCATGCACCACCGCGACCCAAATGCAGTAGGTGCAGTCTTTATACATCCTGAAATCTCCTGTGAGATTATTGCCGACGGCATTCATATTAACCCGAACCTGATTAAATTTTTACTCAGATGTAAACCGATAGATAAATTGGTACTGGTAACAGATTCGCTCAAACCGACCAAACAAAAAGAATTGCCCCTAATGGCAAACGGCGAAGAAGTATATTTAGACGGCTGTTTTTATCGCAAATCAGACAATGTTATTGCCGGCTCGGCACTCACGATGAGTGATGGTGTCAAAAACTTAGTTTCTTTTGGCATTAGCTTAGACCAAGCTATCCAAATGGCTTCCACCAATCCGGCCAATATTATGAGACAAGAACATTTAGGGCTCATCGCCCCCGGCTATGATGCCGATTTGGTTGTTTTAGACCAAGACCTCAACCCGCTATATACCATCGTCAAAGGCGAATTTTTCAAAGAAGGAGAAAAACTATGCGCGTTATAATCAGACCGGACTACGACAAATGCTCCGTTTGGGCAGCAAATTATATTGCTTATAAAATAAATGGTTTTCGCCCAACCGCTGATAGGCCTTTTGTTCTTGGCTTACCGACAGGTTCCACGCCACTCGGAACTTATAAAGAGCTGATAAAGCTTCATCAAGCCGGCAAACTCTCCTTTGAAAATGTCATTACTTTTAATATGGATGAATACATCGGCTTAGATGAAAATCATCCGCAAAGCTACCATTATTTTATGTGGGAAAACTTTTTCAAACATATCAATATCAAAAAAGAAAATGTCCATATGCTTAATGGTATGACCAAAGATTATGCCAAAGAGTGCCGCGAATATGAAGAACAAATCAAAGCTTGCGGCGGCATTAAGTTGTTTTTGGGTGGCGTTGGCTCGGATGGACATATTGCCTTCAACGAACCGGGCTCATCCCTAACCTCTCGCACAAGGGTCAAAACCTTAACCACAGAAACCATACAAGCAAATTCACGCTTCTTTGACAACGACATCAATCAAGTTCCGAGAACGGCTTTAACCGTTGGCGTTGGTACAATTTGTGATGCGGAAGAAGTCATGATTTTAGCAACCGGAACCAACAAAGCAAGAGCTTTGCACCACGCCATTGAAGGAAGCATTAACCATATGTGGACCATCAGTATTTTACAAATGCATCAACACGCCATCATTGTTTGCGATGATGAAGCCACCAAAGAACTCAAAGCTGATACGGTCAAATATTTCAAAGACATTGAACAAAGCAACTTCGTCAATGTGAAATAACTAAAAGAAAAAGCCTCCAAAAATTGGAGGCTTTTTAATACTATATTAGTTACCCATTCCTGTAAAAACTCGGAGAATGCGGTAAATAATAAGAAACAAGGGGAAAATTTTTTGAGTGTACAAGAAGTACATTACTAAAAATTTTACCCTGCAGTTTCTGTATTAGTTACCCACTATACAAGCTTTTTCTAGTTGAGCCAAAATTCTATCGTAGACACCACTCTAACTCTTTTATTGATTTGCGAGCTTTCAGATTCTCCGGCTATGGCTAAAAGCGGCTGAATAGAAAATACGCCTTGAGAAGCGCGGCGAATTTTGCCAACTTCGCTACCCGAACTTTTCGCAAACTCCAAAGCGGCCTGACGTGCATTTCTCGTTGCTTCTTCAAGCATTTGAGGTTTAATATCATTAAGACGCGTAAAAATATAAGACACGGGAGAACCATAAGTTTGGCTGTCAAAAACCACACCTTTGGCAACAAGCTCCCCGCTTGAACGAAGCGTTTGTTCAATCAAATCAACTTTTTCACTACGCAACGTAACTGTCTGGTTTAAGATATAACGAGCGGCAAAATCCTTATCCCGATAAGGATTCGTCATCAGGTCGTTGGTCTCAATCCGTCCTTCTGAAATTTCGTTTGCATCAAAACCTTTTTCAATCAGATAATTTTTAATAAGAGAAAGATTGCTTGCCATATTTTTTTGCACGGTCAACAAATCATTACCTGTTGCCACAAATTTGATGTTCCAGATTCCCAAATCCGCCTTAACATCCATTTCTGCCAGGCCTTTGACCGTAACAAAATTATCTTTAAGCTTGGCCTGATAGTAATAATATCCGGGAAAGAAACCGCCCAAAGCAATACCCAAAGCAAGAATAACAAAGGCCCAAAGTTTTTTGCCACAACATTTTGAAGTTTCGCAAGCATTTTCAGACATATCATCACTCCTCAAAAATCATTTAGAAAAGCATGGTAGCACAAAGCTTAAGCAAGTCAACAATTAGAGAACAGATTTAAATAGGAATAAAATCCTTGACAAAGAGATTTTTTTATGCTAAAAGCAAAATATCACTTACCAGAAGTGTATCTGCCAAACAGCTTTGTTACCAAACAAAGCTGTTTTTTTTGTTTTAAACAACAACTTGGAGAAAAAGAATATGTCTGAAACCTTAGAAATCGGCAGCATCAAACCGCGTATTCGTTATGAAGGAGACGGAAGCACCAAAGAGTTCAACTTTGCTTTTACCATCTTTGACGAAAGCGACATTGATGTTTATGCAGATGAAATTTTATTATCTGACGGCTACACCGTTCAACAAGAAGAGCAAGGCGGAAAAGTAATTTTCAACACCGCCCCCGCAAGCGGTATAATCATCACAATTTATCGTAATTTAGAGCTCAAACGCACCACCAATTTTCAGGAGGTCGGACCTTTTCGCACATCAAAAGTCAATCTGGAATTTGATTATCAATTAGCCTGTATGGAACAACTGCAAGACTTAATCAGTCGCACCGTGACTTTTCCCCCTTATTCCCCCACGCAACTAAATGTAACTCTCCCCATGCCTATACCGGGGAAAGCCATTATCTGGAATTCGGAAGGCAACAGTTTACAAAATTCCAGTATAGAAATAGAAGAATTAAGTCATTACTATAGTGATATTGTACAAAAAGCAACTGAAGTAGCCACCAACACCGGCAAAACACTAACAGCTAACACACAGGCACAAGAAGCAGCGCAACAGGCAATACAAAAGGCACAATTTGTCCAAAACAGACCTGAAACAATATATACCCAACAAAAAACGTTGGAAACAAGCGAAGGAGATATAACCATCTCCATAGAGCCCGGAATTTTTGAATATGCCGTAACGCCTTCTGGCAACATCAACTTCAGTTTTGATTTTAGTCAATGCAACACCGACATGATAATCAGCTTTTCCTTACTTTTAAAAGAAACAGCAGCTGATTACACATATTCATACAACTTTGAAGATAACGAGAATTTTCAGTGGCTTGATAATTTACCGGCCATCCCGAGCGGTAGTTATTTAATGACTTTCCGCCGCTACCCCGATGGGCATATTTTAGGTGTAGCCAATGGAGTAATAGCATCATGACAATAATGGGAAAATCAAACACCTTAGGAGGGAGTGTCTGCGCCTACTTTCCTGGAACAATTCTATTTGACGGAAAAAACGGAGCATCTGCAAATATTTCACTAAAAAAAGGAACATATTACATCCGAGCCCAAGGTGCCGGAGCCGGCGGCGGTAACAGCGGAGCCTATGGTATCGGCGGCGGTGGCGGTAGTGGTGCTGGATTTGACGGTAATATTTACATAAATAACAATCAAGAAAACATAATCTGTTATGCCGGCATTGCCGAACAAGCCAACCGAAAAAATGGTGAAGCCAGCTATATAGGCGATTTAATAACTTTAGGCGGAGGTTTTGTTGGTGGCTCAGATAATGGCAAAGCAGGATCTGGCGGAACTTTAACCATATCTAACAATATAAACATCATCTCATACGACATTAAATCAAATGGCAACCCCGGAAATCCTACAATAAACGGTTCAGCAACAAAAGCCGGTGGAAATTCCGTCATCACCAACACTGGTGGCGGAATATACAAAGGAACTTTCGCAGAACGCTGCGCTACTGCTCCGGGAGCAGGAGGTGCTGGAGGCAAACAATGGGATTTAAACGGCGGCTATGGCATGTATGGCGAAGTTAAAATTCAATATCTAAAACCCAAACCATAAATTAAGGAGAAAAAAATGTATGCAAAACTTATCAATGGGATATTAACACCCGCGCCATCAAACTTAAGCAAAAATAATACCTTTTACCAAAACTACAATCGGGATACAAATGCCGAAATGCTCTTAACTGATGGCTACAAACCTGTGGAAGAAACGCTCCCCCCAACAGATATGAAACAACCTAGGAAATACTATGTTGAAAATGAAGACAAAATAATTTCAGTCTATACAGAATCTTACGTTGAACCCGATTATCGTGAAAAACGCGCTTCCGAATATCCTGATTTCAGAGAATATTTAGATGCCATGGTTAAAATTAACTCCGGCTCTGAAGAACTAATTGCAGAGGGAAAAACGCAACTACAAAATTACTACGACCTCTGCCTTGAAGTCAAAGCAAAATACCCCAAAGAATAACAAAACGGCCGGAGCAAAAACTCCGGCCTGCTTCTTTATTGTTCAAGTGCCCAAGTGGTGCGGATAATTTCTTCAATATTAGTGTATTTCGGAACCCAACCGAGCATTTCTTTAGCCTTGGCAGAAGAAGCTGTCAGCACAGCAGGATCACCGGAACGCCGTCCGACATATTCAACCTTAAGCTTTTTGCCAATCACTTTTTCGGTTGCCGCAATAATCTCTTTGACGGTTGTCCCCTGCCCTGTTCCTAAGTTTAGACTATCAGAAACACCTCCCTTGAGCAAATGCTCAATTGCCAAAACATGGGCTTTGGCCAAATCCGTCACATGGATATAATCTCTGACGCAAGTTCCATCACGCGTATCATAATCTGTTCCGAAGACGCAAAGCTTTTCTCTGCGCCCCGTTGCCGCATCCATAATAATCGGCAACAAATTTTGTGAGCCGATTTCGCGTCCTCTAATACTTCCTTCCGCATCATAGCCGACAGCATTAAAATAGCGCAGCGCCATATAATGAAAATCCTTAAGCTTGGCATACCATTCCATATATCTTTCAATATCAAGTTTGGTGTAGCCGTAAAAATTAATTGGCTTTAAGGGATGCTTTTCATCAATAGGCAAATATTCAGGCATTCCGTAAACTGCGGCAGAAGACGAAAAAACAATATGGCGCACATTGTTCTTAAGCATCGCATTCAAGATATTTAATGAGCCAATCATATTATTTTGCGCATAAAGCGCCGGATTTTCCATAGATTCGCCAACCGCTTTTTTGGCCGCCAAATGCACCACCGCATCTTGCCCCTTCATAGCATCCGAGAGCTTTTCAAAATCCAAAATATCCCCTTTAATAAACTTGGCTTGCGAAAATAAGTTTATCTCTCTGCCTGTTGAAAGATTATCATATACGCTAACCTCATAACCGTTTTTTAAAAGAGCCTTAACTACATGGCTTCCGATATAACCGGCACCGCCGGCAACCAGGACTTTAACCATTTTTCCTCCTATCTCATACCAATGCAGGCGTAATCAAAACCGGCGGCCTTAACTTCGGTTACATTGAGCATATTACGCAAATCCAAAATCTTATGCGTTTTCATCTGTCCGCGAACCTTATTTAGATCTGCATTTCTGAACTCTTCCCATTCGGTTAAGATAACCAAAATATCGGCATCTTTGCAGGCTTCGTAAGCATCTTGAGCATATTTAACCTTATCTCCGATAATTTTTTTGGCATTATCCATAGCCTTAGGGTCATAAACCGTAACATTAGAAGAATGTTTGATAATTTCAGAAACAATATCCATCGCCGGAGATTCTCTGCAATCATCGGTTCCGCCCTTAAAAGCCAAGCCCCAAACGGCAATTTTACCGTTTTTATCTTTGTCTAAAGAATCAATCACCCTTTGCGCCATATTAACCTTGCGCTCATCATTTTTGGCAATGGTTGTCTCAATCAGGTTCAAATGCGCACCATACTTACGTCCCATCTGCGCCATAGCATTGGTATCTTTGGGGAAGCAAGAGCCACCATATCCTGGTCCCGGATTCAAAAACTTTTTGCCAATTCTGGAATCAAGCCCCATACCTTTGGCAACTTCCCGAATATCCGCACCGGCTTTTTCGCAAAAATCCGCCATTTCGTTAATATAATGAATCTTCATTGCCAAGAAAGCATTGGAAGCATATTTGATTGTCTCGGAGGACTTGCGGTTAACCAACAAGAACTCGGTTTTACCTTCAAAAGGTGCATACAGCTTGAGCAAAACATTGCGAGCTTTTTCGTTATTTGCACCGATAACAATACGGTCTGGATGGAAGAAGTCATGCACGGCAAAACCTTCGCGTAAAAATTCCGGCAAAGAAACCACATCATAGTCTGCTGTCGGATTAACCTTTTTGATAATGGCTTCCACCTCATCACCTGTTCCGACCGGAACGGTAGATTTAGTTGCTACCACCGTATATCCGTCTAAGTATTGCGCCAATTCTTCCGCCGCAGCATAAATATACTTAAGATCAGCTTCTTTGGTAACCGGATGCGGCGGCGTTCCGACAGCCAACATAACCACATCAACTCCGTTCACGGCTTTTGCCATATCGGTTGTAAAAGACAGCGCACCGCTTTTGCGGTGTTTTTGAAACAACTCTTCCATACCATCTTCATAAATAGTAGCCTTTCCGGCAGATAGTGAAGCTATCTTTTCCTCAATTTTGTCCACACAAACAACTTCATTACCAAGCTCAGCCAAGCCGATACCTGTCGGCAAACCGACATATCCGGTTCCAATAATCGCAATTTTCATATCAAGTCCTTACATAAGTCTAAAAAGATGACAGCATTGTAGCAATCAACCTTAGAAAATCAACGGAAATATACCGCCTTTCCACCACTAAAAAAATCACAGAAGAGCCTTGCAGATTTTAAGACCGTCAACGGCGGAAGAAACAATACCACCGGCATAGCCTGCCCCTTCACCGCAAGGATAAAGCCCTTTGATGTTTGCTTCAAAATTTTCATCACGCAAAATGCGGATAGGCGATGAACTTCTGGTCTCCACACCGGTCAAGACCGCATCATGAGCGGCAAAACCATGGAGCTTTTTATCCATCTCCGCTAAGGCCAACCGCATTGTTTCAAAGACATAAGGCGGCAAAATATCGGCCAAATTACAAAAGCGCACTCCCGGCGTATAAGAAGGCGTAACTTCTCCTTGCCCTGAAGAGGGCTGATTTTTCAAGAAATCGCCGACCAATTGCGCCGGAGCTTTGTAGTCTTCTCCACCAAGCCGAAAAGCCGCCTCTTCCAATTTGCGTTGAAAATACATTCCCTGAAGCGGATGCTCTCCGCCAAAATCTTTGGGCTCAACCCCAACCAACAGTGCGGCATTAGCATTCTCTTTGGCGCGGGCAAATTCGCTCATTCCGTTGGTAACCACGCGTCCTTCCTCGGAAGCAGCAGCCACCACCTCGCCCCCAGGACACATACAGAAAGTATAAGCCGAACGCTTATTGGCAAAATGGGTTGCCAACTTATAATCTGCCGCACCCAAGGCTTTGTGGTTCGCAAACCGCCCATATTGCGCCTGATTAATCATCTGTTGCTTGTGTTCTATTCTGGCACCGACAGAAAAAGGTTTTTGCTCTATTTTTATACCATTGCGGTATAACATCTCAAAAGTATCACGCGCGCTATGCCCCACCGCCAAAATCACCTTATCCGTTGCCAAATCATAAACCTCGCCGTTTGCTTGACGAACTTTTACACCGACCAAGACACCGTCTTTAACAATCAAATCTTCCAATCTGTTTTCAAAGCGATATTCTCCGCCGAGCTCCACGATTTTTTTGCGAATATTCTGCACCACGATTGCCAAGTTATCCGTACCGATATGGGGCTTTGCCAAATATAATATCTCTTCAGGAGCTCCTGCCAAAACCAGCTCATGCAAAACTTTGGCGGTAAATTCGTCTTTCTTAATCCCTGTCATCAACTTGCCGTCAGAAAAAGTCCCTGCCCCGCCTTCACCGAATTGCACATTAGATTCGGTTTTGAGTTGTCCGCATTTCCAGAAAAAATCAACATCCTTTTGGCGTTCGGAAAGTTTTTTGCCGCGCTCTAGCAAAATCGGCTTCAGTCCGGCTTCCGCCAGAGCCAAACCCGCAAACATTCCGGCCGGACCTGTTCCGACCACCACGGGGCGTAAGGCAGAGATTTTATGAGAATGTGTAAAGGAAACAATTTTTTCTTGCTTGATTTGCCAAACATCTTTCCAAGCCAAAATGGTAGAAATATAGTCTTCATCACCAAAAACTTCCATATCCAAGGCATAAACAAACTGCACATTACTTTTATTGCGCGCATCCACCGATTTTTTGGCAATCTTCAGGCTTTTAATCCGCTCCGGCTCAAGCCCTGTCTTCATGGAAACGATTTCCTTCAAACCCTCCATATCAACGTCTAAATCAGCTTTAATATTGTTTATCCTAATCATTCCTGCGCCTTTTGTGTTTAAATAAAACCTAATTTACTTGCCAATATACACAAATTGCGCTAAAAGTTAAGTTCAAAAATAACTATTGCGGAAGACAATATGACCACGGACTTAGAGTTATTTATGCTCTGGAACAACGGCCGAAAGCTTGAAGAGCAAATTATTGAGGATATTCAAAAACAATATGAAATTATCAGCCTCTGCGAAGTGAGCTGGAGCAAAGAACATTTTGCCACCAATCTGGCACGTTTTTATGGCAAAAACTTGCGCAAAGGCCGCAAAAAAATCAAAGAAAGCGGCACGGGACCTTTTCTGCTGATTGTGGTTGCCGACCATTCCCCGCAATATTACAATGGCAAAAACATAAACCTCACCACCAGTAAATCTAAATATCGCAAGCTTTTCGGCGGTGGCTATATGGTTCACGCCAGCGACTGCGCCAAAGAAGCTTTTGAAAACTTTTTGTTCCTCACCGGAGAAAATCTGGCAGACTTTGCCCAAAACAAAAAAGGCAGTCCAATCGCCTTTGGCGACCCTGTCGGGATTAAACCGTGGCAAGATGAGGCCGAAATCAGCCAACTTTTGAGCAAAATCTCGGATTGTCAGATAGACTTTGAACAAGCCCCAATCTGCATAAAGACCGCCGACCCAAATTTTGTGGCACGCTTACTTAATGCTAAGAAATGTTGGCTTGGCAAAAATCTATATAAAGTCAACCTAAACGAACAAAAACACAAGCTTAAGATTATACCTCTTTCTTAGACGAAGGCTCATCATCATCGTCATCATCTGCGGAAGAAAAGAAAACCCGAAACACCGCCTTGCGATACATCCACAAATTAATCAAGCCCAAAACCACGGACAAAGAACCGAACAAATAGAGCATATAATACCAGTTCAACTCATTGGCGCTCATCATCACATCTTGCCCCGAGACCCGAATAAAACCGATAGCCACTGCCGTAATGGCAAAACAAAGCATAAAAGCCAAAGACCAAATACGGTTTAAGACCCGCTTTTGAACCATAAACGCCGTCAGAACATACATCAAAAACATTGCCAAAAACAAATATATTTCCATAACTTTTTCCTTTATAAAAATGTACCTGACTTATAAATAATCCATACAAAACCTTTTTCAATTTCCGGCAACAAAAAAGGACTTTGACATAAATGTCAAAATCCTTTTTCGTTATTTTTTTGCCGACTTTAGAACCATTTACAAATATAAATGATTACTCCGACAATAAAGCCGGCAATAAATCCCATTACACCAGCGGAGAAAATAATGCTGGCTATTAACCAACAAATAGCTCCGCCTACAAGACCAAAAATACCTCCCAAAAAGAAGATACCGATGATCTTGCAAAAAAAATCCATAATAGCACCTCCAAACAATGCGCAAAGCACAAAGATGGAGATAATTCCAATTACAATTTCCATAACTTTTTATTTTTTTTTATTATTTTTCTTTTTTTTATTTCTCTCTCAACCGCACAATTATCAACATAATTCTTATTTTTGTACTTTAGATTATAGCACAAAAAACCCCCTTTGACAACAATCCTTGAGAGCCGGAATTTTTAAACTTTTATGACAAAAACATGAGCACTTTTTCAGCTCACAAAATCTGTATTAGCTGTCCATTATACGAATTTTTGCAAAAGTTTGGAGAATGAGACAGATAGTAAGAAATAAGGCAAAAGTACCCTGCCGCAAAAGAAAGCCCCCAAATGTGCTTTCTTTAAGGAAAAGCAATGAGACTTTCCTTTGTTAGAATGCGACAGCTTTCGCAACAAAGGTATAGTCGGAATTGGTACATTGAGGTACGTGAGGACACTTTTGCCCTGAAATTTCTGTACTAGCTGTCCATTATACAAACTTTTGTATTACAGCTTAGGCCACTCCCCATGCACCAACTCTTCCAAACTTTCGCTCGGCTGCCCGAAACGCGCGTTATACATCCAAAAGTTCGCCAAAACACGCTCAATATAAATACGCGTCTGCCGCGAGGGGATAGCTTCAATAAACATCAGCGGATCATTACCATATTTCACCCGCTTCTGCCATTTATACAAATTTCCCGGCCCTGCATTATACGCCGTAGTCAGGAAAAATAAGTTATTACTGATAAAATCCTTTTCCATCAGGTAGTTTACATAGCGCTGCCCGGTTTCCAGATTATATTCTGTTTCAAACAAAGGCGTGGAATCTCTGCGCAAACGCTTGTCTTTGGTAACATAAGCCGCCGTGCTTGACAAAAGCTGCATTAAACCTTTAGCACCTGCTCCGCTCTGCGCCTTGGCATTAAAACCGGATTCTTGACGCACCAATGCCCAAACTAAAGCCCTGTCAACCTGCCACCCGTTTTTCGGCTCCCAGTCAGGGTCCGGATAAGCAATTCCGTCATAATAAATCTCGCGTTCATTATCTTTAATCAAATTAGATATACTAATCGCCAAAGCATGCATATTATATTGCTTGGCAATAAACAAAGCTGCTTCGCGTTGCTTTTCGTTCATTGCGTCCAAATCTGCGCGCAACTCTTTGGCCGCCAAATCAGGCTGTTTGGCATGTATCAAAACCAATGCACGCCGAATAGAAGGCGATGCCGTTAACTCACTAACCACGCCACAGTTACTGAAATCATTTAAGTATGGCACACTGTCCCAGTTATATTTGAGCGGATTACCCAAAGCATAGTTAGCCAACAAGCCATAAAATGTCCGCCGATATTTTGAGGCCATAGTCAAATATTTTTTGGCCTTTTTAGCATCGCCTATTTTGTCATAAGCCCGATAAGCCCAATAAGCTCCGGCCGAAATCAGCCATTCGTCATTATCATTTTTTGCCCCGAGCTTCCCAAAATTAATGGCTGCTTCTCTAATTTTCCCTTGCCGCCAAAAAGCCAAACCTCTAAACCAAAGCCCGGTTGCATCTTGGCTGCGTCTGGCCGGTTTGGCGGACCACTCCAAAGCAAGTTTGTCCTGCCCGTCCAAAAAATAAAGAGTTGTCAGGGTTGCTGCCATCGCATCCCATTCTCTATCAGGAATTGCCATCCGCAAAGCCTTGTTCTGCAAAATCCTTTTGGCACGAAGCGTTTTGCCCTGATTAATATAACGCAAAAACTTATTCACATTCTGCCGCACAAGCTGACGTTTTGCCGGAGATAAGTTTTCATAATCATTATTATACCAGCTATAAGGCGTTCGGTTAATTTTAGACAAGCTATCCGGTTTCATCAGCTCATCTTTATTGCCTTTTCTGGAAGCTAATCTATAAATACGCGGCGCTTGCGGATGGTCGCTGTAAAGCTCCAACCATTCCTTAAGCTCATCATAACTTGATTTATAAGTTTTGGATAAATATTTTTGCGCCAAGACATGACCCATCAAAATCTGATTTTCAACTTCATCAGATAAATCATCGGCTTCTTCTATATCTTCTTTCTCAATAGCTCTGAAAATTTTCTTATAAAGCGTAACATCATCTTTATCAATGGTCATTTCAGACAAGAGCTGATTATAGCAAGAACTGTCAATAACGCTTGTCGGTTCGGCTAAAACTTGAGAAGCACAACCGACCCCAACCATAAAAGCCAAACTTGCTAAAACGCTCTTGCGAAACACCGCCTCAAACCCCAAGATTCAAAGTTACATTATTCAGCAACTATTGCTTTTTTAACCAACGAATTTTATTTGCGCAAGCGCTTTGAGATAAGCCTTTCGCACGACACCGATTAACAATCACATTGGGAATTTTATCCATAGAATAACAACCATCCCCAACCAATGTATAATCAAAATATGTTTCAGTATTGGGTTCAACATCATTATAACTTAGGGTTGTTTCCATATTCGGCCATTTTAAACGGAAGCTCAAATTATTAATATTATTATCTAGGGTATGCAAAACACTAAAGCGCACATCACACATAACCATACCACTCATTGTTTGGTTAATATTAAAATCTTTATAAAACAAGAATATAAGGCTTTCCTCTTCCGTTTGTTTTTCACCAGGTCCATACACCCGACGAATAGCCGCGCCGGTACCGCGTTTACCTTTCAAAGATTGACTTAAAGCCTCCGCCGCATCTTTTTGCGCTTTCTGAGCTGCCAGAGCTGCATCTTTTTGAGCCTGAGCGCCGGTTTTATCAACATCCAAATCAGGCATCTGAGCATCCTTTTGCTGTACAGGAGCAGACCTCGGATTAGCCCAAGTATTATTAAATTTAGGTTTCGTATCCTGTTGTGTATCAGCAGTATAAGAAGTTGGCTCAGCAAACATTTGTGCCCTTGCACCGACAGGTTTCAAGCACAACAAAGCGGCAAATATAACACAAGCATTTTTTTTCCAACTTTTTGCCATATTCCGCTCCCGACAACTACTTAATTTCGGACAATGATTGTGTTAAAATATCTAAGCTTTTAACCGTTTGCTGATATTGTTCTTCCATTTCTTTTTCCTGATTAGCTCTTTCTTTTACTTCAGCATTTTTCTTTGCGTCAAAAGAAATTTCTTGAAAACCGGTATAATATTCAGGATTATCCAAAGAGACAAAACTAAACAAAGCATTACAGCTGTTATTAGACGACAAAGAAGAGCTGCCTGGAGCCTGCTTAACGACACAAGACCTAACTCTGATAGCCAAATCATCAAGCAACATATAACAACGATCAGTTTTAACAGATTGTTTAACAGTCACTTGTTTATAAGACTTAACGGCCGGCATATTAACAGAAGCTGTCAATTGAGGAGGGTTTTGTTTCTGAGTATAAGAAAAACCGGCATCCACATCCTCGCCCTTAGACTTTTGGGCGGCGCTCTCTTCTTTTTCATTCTCAATCACAGATGTCAAGGAATTATCTTCCCAAGTCAAATCCAGCTGAGCACTGGAAATATCCTTCAAAGAGCGATTATAAAACGTAACATAAAAATCACAAGACGTAACGACATCCCCGTTCAAAGCTTTAATTGGGGTAATATCATGCACTTTAAACAAGATAGCCTCATCCTCTTCTTCGGCAACCGGAGCCGCATTATTCTTTTCTACTTGAGCATTAGCAACACCAGCCGCCAACATCAAAGCGGCAATTTCCAACCAAAATTTATTTTGAAATTTCATTGTCATATCCTTATATATTTACGTCTATAATCGGTATTTATCCAAATAATAATCCATTTATTTTAATTTACCAACAAATTATGAACAAAAGGATAACATCATTGCATAAGTTTTTGTTTCATACGCAACAAATCTACCCAAGCTTTAGCTTTTTGAGCCGTATTTCTCAACAAATATGCCGGATGAAAACTAGCCAAAACCGGAATAATTTTACCTTTCGGAGTTTTATATTCCAACCACTTTCCACGCAAGCGAGAAATAGGCTCTTCATTATCCAAAAGCGCGTTAGCCGCACTTCCACCCAAGACGACAATAACATCAGGCTCAATCAGCTCAATCTGTCTTTTCAAAAACGGTAAACAAACCGCAATTTCACCATCTGTCGGCGTACGGTTCCCTGGCGGCCGCCAAGGCAAAACATTTGTAATATAGCAAGAGTTCCTATCCATTCCGACAGCTTGCAGCATTTTATCCAAGAGATGCCCGCTTCTGCCGACAAAAGGCAAACCGATTCTGTCCTCGTCCGCCCCCGGAGCTTCGCCGATAAGCATAACTTTTGAATTTGGATTTCCGCCGCCGAACACGGTTTTATTGGCGGTTAGTTTCAAAGCACAACCATCAAAGCTCTCAACCAAACGCTTAAGCTCGTCCAAAGAGCTCACTTCTGAACAAATATCTCTGGCATTTTTGCAAGCAGAAATTGTGGCCTGAGCCAAATCCGTTGTTGCGGCTCTGGGCTTGGTGCTATCTTCGGCTCTGGTCGTTAACATAGGCTTAGGAGGCTCAACCACCTTTGGTTTAGGTGCTTCAAGTCCAAACGGAACTTCACCGAAAGTTTCATCAACTCCGGCGGTAACATACCATTCCAAAATTTGTCTTATATTCAAATTATCTTCCATAATTCTACAAATTAAAGCAAATCAAAATATTTTCAAGAACAAACCTCGTGTTATGATATAAATTATTTATTTACACACTATATGTATAATCTTGAAATTGTTATTGTATGATTTTAAAATTTATATAGAATATTCAGAGATTTTAGGCAGATTCCTAAAATAAACGGGAAATAATTGGTTATGGCAAAATTTGGCTACATATTCGCTTTCATTTTCGGCTTTGTTCTGTTCAACTCTTGCACCAAGCAAGCAGAGCTTACCTCCTCTCCGCAAACCGAAAACTTTATTCTTAAAGACACAAAGCTCAAAAAATCTTATGGTGCATATCTGGCCGGACGCGTAGCCCACTTGCGCAAAAACTTCAATGTTGCCGCGGATTATTATATGGAAGCCCTAAGTGAAGACCCTGAGAACAAAGAGCTTTTAGGACGAGTTTATGTCATTTTGGCTTCCAAAGGGCGCATTTCCGAAGCGGCCAAATATGCCGAGATTTCACTCAAAAAGGGCGACAAAAACAACTTCACCTATATCATTATGGCTGTTGATGAAATGAAAAAAGGCAATTTTGCCGAGGTCAACGAAACCATTAACCAGTTGGACGGTCCGGTTTATAAAGAATTTATCATTCCGCTGATGTCCGCTTGGGCTTATGCCGGTCTTAATCAGCCGGAAAAAGCACTTAAAACTTTGTCTGTTTTAGACAAAGAGCCAAGTTTTCGCGCATTGTATCATTTCCATGCCGGCATGATTAATGATTATTTTGACCGCACGGATGAAGCACGCCGCAATTACGAAATTATTGTCAATGATGAGAACATGGAAATGTCTTTCCGTGCCTTACAAGTCATTACCAACTTTTACATTCGCAACGGCGAAAAAGACAAAGCCGTCAAGCTAACTACTCATTATACGGATGAAAAACTTTTGGCCGATATGCTCAACAAATTGGCCAAGAATGTACGCAAAGCCAAGCCCGAAAAGACAACAAAGATTGTCAATGACCCCAACATTGGTATGTCTGAGGCCCTGTTTAGCATTGCCGCGACTTTAAGACAAGGCAGTTCCGGCATAGACTTAGCCCATATTTTCATCAGCCTTTCCATTTATGCCAACCCCAAATATGACCTAGCCAAACTCTTGTTGGCAGATATTTTGGAAAGCCGCGAAATGTATGCCGAAGCCAACAGCATTTATGACGAGATTAATGAAACCTCGGAAGCTTATTATTCAGCTCAGGTCAAAAAAGCCGGAAATCTGGTCATTTTGCAAGATTATGCCTCCGCAGAATTATTACTCAAATCTCTGGCATTAGAAACAGCCAATAACTACCAATTATTATTGGATTTAGGCGATGTTTTGCGTATCCGTAACAAACATGACGAAGCCATCACCTATTATCAGGAAGCTCTAAAGGACCTGCCCAAAATTGAAAATCAGCACTGGGTTTTATTCTATGCCTTAGGTATCTCCTATGACAGCATAGGCGAATGGGACAAAGCCGAAGAGAACTTTCGCAAAGCCTTAGAACTAAGTCAAAACCATTATCTTGTCCTAAACTTTTTGGGCTATAGCTTGCTTAAGCACGGCAAAAACACGGATGAAGCTTTTGGTATGATTGTAGATGCCTACAACCAACTTCCCAATGACGGACATATAACCGACAGCTTGGGTTGGGCTTTTTATCGTCTGGGTAAATATGACCAAGCAATAGAATATTTGGAAAAGGCAGCAGAGCTTGTTCCGTCCAACGCGCTCATCTGCGACCACTTAGGTGATGCTTACTGGTTTGGCGGCAGGAAGAACGAAGCCATTTTCCAATGGAACCATGCCCTGATTTTGGAAGACGAAACCAATGAGATTGATAAAGAAGCCGTCCGCCAAAAACTTTCTTCCCGAAAGGTAGAAAACAAGGTTCTGCCTTATACAAAAGAAGTTGTTGAAAAAAAGATTAGCGAAATCACTAATGAATAAAAAAACTTTTTAACCAGACTTAAAAATAAAGCCCTCTTTGAAAGAGGGCTTTATCATTTCAGAAAAACCTATTGCCTGAGCTCGGCATTACATTTTTTCTTCATCTCCTGAATAACCTTATTCATCAGATTTTCAATATCCTGATCCGTAAAGGTCTTGTCTTTCGGTTGGAAGGTCAAAGCCAAAGCAATAGACTTCTTACCTTCCGGCAGATTTTCGCCTTCATACACGTCAAAGACACGCACATCTGCAATAAATTCTCTGTCTGCGGTCTTGGCTGCCGTCATCAAATTGATGGCAGGAACGGTCTTGTCAACCACAAAAGCCAAATCCTTATCTACGGGTTGGAATGAAGACAATTCAAGTTTTTTCTTAGCTTTGTCATTGCTTGTTCTCGGCAACGGAATATTGCTCAAAACAACTTCAAAAGCCATAACCCGCTGTTTGATACCAAACTTCTTTAAGACAGCCGGATGAAGTTCTCCGAAATAAGCCAACACGTTTTTACCCAAACGCAAAGCCCCCGAACGTCCCGGATGATAATAAGACGGCGCATCTAAGGTAATCTGCGCATTTTCAAACGGACCGTTCGCTGCCGCGATTGCCGCCAAAGCATCAGCCTTAACATCAAACACATCATAAGCCCGCGCCGAACCATTCCAGTCTTTCTTAGAGGTCATGCCGCAACGAACCCCTGCGGCAACCTGATTTTGTTCTCCGGGTTTACGACCGAAGAACTCCGGCCCCACCTCAAACAAAGCCACATTACCATATCCTCGGGCAGCATTGTTCTTTACAGCCAACAATAAATTTGGCAAAAGTGATGGCCGCATCTCATCCAAATCAGCGGCAATCGGGTTAAATAGTAAAACAGGCTCTTTACCTTTACGGAAATCTTTTGCCAGATTTGAATCGGTAAAGCTCCAAGTAACCGTTTCATACATACCGCGAGAAGCCAACTCATGCTTCAACGTAACGGCACGGCGCTGTGCCGAAGACAATACCTGTTTGGGGAACTTTCCATGCGGCAAAGATTCAGGCTCAATCGCATCCAAACCAATCATCCGCACAACTTCTTCAACCAAGTCATGCTCACCCTCAATATCCCCGCGCCATGTTGGGGAGATTGCCTTAATTTTGTCGTTTTCTTCGCTGGTTACAAAGCCCAAATGATTCAAAATCTCAACAATTTTTTCTTTACTTACTTCCATACCGATTAAATCTTTAATCCGGCTCGGACGAATATAAGCAACTCTTTGCTCATTAGGCTCACTTCCGGCAACAACCACTTCGGAAGCCTCACCGCCGCAAATTTCCAAAATCATCTGCGTTGCATAGTCAGAACCTAAAATATTAGATTTCGGATCAACCCAACGCTCATAACGATATCTGGAATCAGAATCAATGGCAAACTTGCGTCCCGTGCGGGCAATGCATTCCGGCGTAAACAAAGCGCACTCCAAAAAGACATTGGTCGTATCATCACTGCAGCCTTTTTCGGCACCGCCCATAATACCGCCCAAGCATTGTACACCTTCATCATCGCAGATTCCGAGAGATTTGTTATCCAAGGCATATTCCTTTTCTTCCAAGGATACGAATTTTTCGCCCTCTTTAGCCATTCTGACCACAATATCGCCTTTGAGTTTGTCGGCATCAAAAACATGCAACGGACGCGCCATATCATAATTGATATAGTTGGTAATATCCACCAACGGCGAAATTGGGCGCAGGCCGATAGCTGTTAAACGGTCTTTCATCCACTTCGGCGTTTCGGCTTTATTATTAACATTTTTAATATATCTGCCGACATAAACCGGACAAACGTCAAAATCTTCAATTTTTACATTAATTGGGCTCTTGAACTTACCGTCAGTCTTAGAAATTTTCAAAGGCTTAAGTGTTCCAAGGCCAGCTGCGGCCAAATCACGAGCCACACCGCGTACACCCAAACATTCAGCACGGTTAGGCGTAATATTAATCTCAATCACGGGGTCAATATTCAAAATCTCTGCTGCCGGAAGACCGACTTTGGTGTCTGCTGGCAGTTCAATAATTCCCGTATGATCTTCGCCGACACCGAGCTCTTTTTCTGAGCACATCATACCGAAGCTCTCCACACCGCGGATTTTGCCAACCTTCAACTCTTCACCATAGCAAGGAATAACCACGCCAACGGGTGCAAAAATACCTTTCAAACCTTGCTTGCAGTTTGGTGCACCGCAAACAACCTGCAGCTTCTCCTTACCGGTATTAACCGTCAACAAACCCAAGTGGTCTGAATTCGGGTGTCTTTCATAAGTTTCAACTTCTGCTGTAATAAAACCGTCTAACTTACTGGCAGGATTGAATATTTCCTCAACTTCTAAGCCGATTTTTGTCAGCGTCTCAGCAATTTCATCCACCGAGGCTGTTGTATCCAAATGTTCTTTCAACCACGAAATAGAAAATTTCATCTTGCCAATCCTCCGTTATTACTCAAACCGCCTGTCATTGAAGACTCATCCAACGGCAAAAATCCATAATGCTTCAACCAACGCACATCCGATTCAAAGAACGTGCGCAAATCCGGAATACCATATTTCAGCATAGCCAATCTGTCTAAGCCCATACCAAACGCAAATCCCTGATACTCATCGGGGTCAATACCTCCGGCACGCAAAACATTCGGATGCACCATACCGCAGCCCAAAATCTCCAACCAATCTGTTCCGGCACCGATTTTGAGCTCATTTTTGGTCTTCAAACAACCAATATCCATTTCTGCCGAAGGCTCCGTAAACGGAAAATATGACGGACGATACCGAACCGGAATCTCATCCAACTCAAAAAAGGCCTTCACAAAATCATACAAACAACCTTTCAGATGCGCCATAGTTGTCGTCTTATCAATAACCAAACCCTCAACTTGGTGGAACATTGGGGTATGAGTTGCATCATAGTCTGAACGATATGTGCGTCCCGGCGCAATAATACGGATCGGTAACGGATGATTTTCCATTGTTCTGATTTGCACCGGCGAAGTATGCGTTCTGACCACAAAACTATCATCTTTATCATCGCTGTCAGGATTCGGAATATAAAAAGTATCCTGCATTTGGCGTGCCGGATGGTTGGCCGGCATATTCAAAGCATTAAAATTGTGGAACTGGTCCTCAATATCCGGACCTTCGGCAACTTCAAATCCCATCTCGCCGAAAATAGCCACAACTTCTTCATAAATTTTGCTAACCGGATGAATGCGACCTTGTTGTTCCGGTCTAATCGGCAAAGTAACATCAATTCTTTCTGCGGCCAACTTTGCTTCCAATTCTTTTGTGGCCAACTCTTCCTTTTTGGCATCCAAAGCTTTTTCCACATCAGACTTCAAGATATTAAGGCTTTTGCCCATTTCCTTTTTCTCTTCAACGGAAAGTCCGCCCAAGTTTTTCATCAACTCGGTAATTTTGCCTTTTTTACCCAAAACGGCAACGCGCACCTCTTCCAAAGACTTCATATCCGAGGCTTTTTCCACCTCAGCCAGAAGCTCTTTTTTCAAATCATCCATATTTTCCATATTTCCACCTAAATATTAAACTCTAACTTTAACTTTTTAAAATTTCTGTCTGAATTTAAAATAATAAAGAGTTAACCCGAAAAACGAGGTCAACTCTTTATATAAAATGCTTTTACAAAGTAGATTACTTGCTCAAAGCGCTTTTTGCTTGTTCAACCAATTTGGCGAAGTTTGCAGGCTCTTTCAAAGCAATATCAGCAAGGACTTTTCGGTCGAGTTCAATGCCGGCTTTGTTAAGCCCGCTGATAAATCGCGAATAAGTCATATCATGCAAACGAGTAGCGGCGTTGATGCGTTGAATCCACAAAGAACGGAAATTTCTCTTCTTTGCTCTTCTGTCGCGATAAGCATATTGCAATGCTTTTTCAACTTTTTCAACGGCAACTCTGAAAACGTTTTTATTACGACCTCTGTAACCTTTGGCCATATCCAGAATTTTCTTGTGGCGTGCGTGAGCAACTACGCCTCTTTTAACGCGAGACATCTAAATTTCCTCCTACAAATAAGGTAAAAACTGTTTAACAATCTTGGTATCAGACTCAGACAACAGAGTAGTACCGCGAGCTTGTCTTTTCATTTTTTGTGTTTTGCAGAAGAGGCAGTGTCTCTTTTTTGCAAAGTTTCTTTTCAATTTGCCGGTTCCGGTAACACCGAAGCGTTTTTTAACGGAACTCTTAGTTTTCAACTTAGGCATTTTGCTTCCTTTCAATAAAGTTATTATTTGGATGCTTTACGAGCATTCAGGCATGCCATACCAGCTCTGCAATGCTCAAAACAAGAGCGTTATACACTCAAGATTCCTATTTTGCAAGCACTTTTTTAGCTCTTTTGTTTTCTAATAATAAATTCCTTCATTATCATCACGTTGTTTACGAACAAAATCAGCCAATTCGGCGCTTGAAAGAAAACCGTCTTCATCCGTATCGGCAGCTTTAAACTGTTGTTCGGGAGACATATAAAAACCCTCTTTCTTGGCACGACGCACATTTCTTCTTTCATCCCGACCATAATTTGCCACTTTGCGCTTAAATTCATCCAAAGAGAGTTTTCCATCTCTGTCTGCATCCAGCTCATTCATCTGCCAATTAGCAATTTTATCGGAGCGAGATACGATTCCTTCCGGAGCATTATACTTTGCTTCTGCCTCGCAAACAAAAGCCATCACAAACAACAAAGCCACTATTTTTTTCATTTCCAAGCCTCCTTGTTTTTTAATAAAAATTTTCCCCCGGAGCAAAGACTTGCGCGCGCAAATCTATCAGTTTTCCGTCTTGGAGCTTAACCTTGCGGTCCATTTTATCAGCCAACTCAAAGTTATGCGTAGCAATCAATGCCGACAAGCCTGTTTCTTTAACAATAGAGAGCAACTCTAAGAAAACACTTTCAGATGTTTTAGGGTCAAGGTTTCCGGTGGGTTCATCTGCCAACAGGAGCTTTGGTGAATTAGCCAAGGCTCTGGCAATAGCCACACGCTGCTGCTCGCCGCCCGAAAGCTCCGCCGGCCGATGTTTAAGCCTTTTGCTCAATCCTAAGCGTTCCAAAAGCCAGCGAGCCTTTTCCCGAGCCGTTTTAGTATCCACGCCGGCAATCAATTGCGGCAACATCACATTTTCGGTCGCGTCAAAATCTGCCAACAAATTATGATACTGATAAACAAATCCCAAATAATCGCGCCGCAAAGCCGTCCGCATACCATCGCCAAGTTTGCTGCATTTCATATCATCAAGCAAGATTTCACCTTTGCTTGGTCTGTCCAACAAACCGGCAATCTGCAGCATTGTAGACTTTCCGGAACCAGACGGTCCGATTAAAGCAACAATTTCGCCCGGCATAATCTCAAGGTCAACACCTTTCAAAACCTCAAGCGTCTGGCTACCCTGCTTAAAGCTCTTGCTTATTTTTTTCAGGCTCAAAGTCGGTTTAACATTATTCATAGCGCAAAGCCTCCACCGGATCAAATTTTGCGGCCCGATAAGCCGGATAAATCGTTGCCATAAACGAGAGCAACAAAGAGATAATTACCACAACGGCAACTTCCGTATAATCAATCTCGGCCGGTAGCTGCGACAAGAAATAAATCTCCGCCGAAAACAAATCCCGCCCGACAATATCTTGCAAAAACTGTCTGATAGCCTCAATATTTCGGCAGAATAACACGCCTAAGGCTAAACCGATAGATGTTCCAACCACTCCGATAAAAGCGCCGTCCATAAAGAAGATTCGCATAATCATCCCCTTGGTCGCCCCCATCGTCCGCAACACGGCAATATCACGCCCTTTATCTTTCACCAACATAATCAAACCGGTAATGATGTTAAATGCCGCCACCAATATAATTAAGGTCAAGATCACAAACATAACATTACGCTCAACTGCAATGGCATTAAAGAAAGCGGCGTTTGTCTGCTTCCAGTCGTAAACATATGCCCCCGCACCAACGCTTTCCTCAATTGCTTTGCGCATTTCACGAAGATAGTTATCATTATCCAATGTTACATCAATATTGCTGACCGCGCCTTTCAAACCAAAATAAACTTGCGCCGATTCCAAAGGCATAAAAATAAAGTTTGAGTCATATTCATACATTCCGACCTCAAACGTGCCGATAATTTTATAGGACTTCATCCGAGGCACCGTTCCGAAAGCCGTAACTTTCCCGTTTGGCGAAATCAGCGTAATCTCATCACCGGGGATAAGTCCCATTTTCTGAGCAAGCCTATTACCAATAACCACATTGTTTCCGGCAAAATCATCAATATTTACGCGCTGCAAGCTGTTTTTCAAAATCTCTTTTTTCAGCAAATCATCTTTACTGATACCGCGCACCATCGCGCCTTCGGCCACAGAGCCGGAAGAAACCAAAAGCTGCCTTTCAATCATCGGAATAACCGTCTGCACATGCTCAAAATCGCTGATTTCCTTAACCGCCTCAGCATAGTTATTAAACGGCACACCGGCCACCGCCATAATTCCGATATGTCCGTTAATTCCCAGAATTCTGGACAACAACTCATGCCTAAAACCGTTCATCACCGACATAACGATAATCAAGGTTGCCACACCCAAAGCGATTCCCGTAAAAGCAAAACCGGTAATAACCGAAATAAAACCTTCGCGGCGTTTGGCTTTTAAGTAGCGTCTGGCCACCAATCTCTCAAACTTTGAAAAGAACATCTGCGACTTCTCCTTATTTACCTTAAAGTTATACGGATTAAAGCCCTATTTTGCAACCACTCCTCAACTTCAATGTGCATAAAAAAAACTCCGGCAAATAACCGGAGATTTTTTTCAATTACTTATCGGTCCTTTCAACAGGCAATCCTCTTGGTCATCAGACCTTCAGAGATTTGCAAATTGGTCATAATCATGGAATCAAGAGCTTTTTGGTTAATATTATCAACATTTTTACCAATTTCCAAAGTTTTGCTTGAAACATAATCAGCCAACTTAATCAAATTGCTTTTTGTCTCGGGCGGCAACGGATTATCATGCTTAGAAGCCAAGGTTTTAATATAAACCCACAACTGCATATTATTATCCAAAGCGCTGACCAACTCTTTGGCATCCCCGTTTTCGCGAGCCATAGACAAGTCAATTGCGCATTTTAAGAGAGAAAAGGCTTCTTCCGTAGCCAAATTATTTTTAACCGCCTCAATCAAGCCTTCAGAAATCTGCATATTAATATTAATCAAGCAGTCAAAGTCAGACTTGGTCATTTTAGAACCTTTAGAAAGTGTCATACGCTCCACAAAACGAGACAACTTAATCAGATTCGCCTTAATATCTTCGGGAAGCAAATTCTTTGCACTTTTAAGTGATGTTTCTATTTCCACCCAAAGTTTCAAATTGCTGTCTAATACAGAAACAATTTCCAGTTCATCATTGCTGGTAGAGGCTTTAGCCAAGGCCATAGCATGGTTCAGCAATATAATTGCTTCGTTTTCAGCATTTTTAACTTGGTCAATTTTATTGTTCATTTCCGCTTCCTTAAAAAAACTAATATGGTTATCACAAAAATTTATAATCTATCAGATTATCTTTTTAAACAGTTAATTTTACTTAATACCCTGAAAAAAAGTCTGCCTCATAATAGGGGAAAAAAGACAGACTTTAATTTCAGGAAAATACAGAGCTTGGGGAAACTCTGCACCTAAAGAAAAAATTGGGGAGATTTTTTCTTTAAAAGCGTCAACATAATAATAGGGGAACTTATCAATAATTTTATTAGAACGGAGCCACAATATCCAACAGCTGACGACCATATCTTGGTTGCTGCATATCAGAGATTGTACCCTGCCCGCCGTAAGAAACTCTAAGCTCGGCAATCTTTTTGGATTCAATAGAGTTGTCGGAAGAAATATCTGCTCGTCTGATAATACCTCTGACTGTTAACTGGCGCAGTTCATAGTTAACTCTGATTTCCTGTGTACCCTCAATCACCAAATTTCCGTTTGGCAAAACCTGCGTAACTACGGCAGCCATTGTTACATCAATTTCTTCACTACGGTCAATTTTACCTTCACCTGAAACATCGTGGTCAGACTGCACATCAACTAAATTTGACGGGATAGCTGCATCCGGCAAATAATCCGTCGCATAGCTTTCATAACCAAACAAGCGGCTTACACCGAGTGTATCAGAGTTATTATCACGTGTTTGCTCTGTTTCATTTTCAAGTTTTGCCGCATCTGAAGCCGAAATTTTAACCGTCAAAATATCGCCCACCTTAGATGCTCTCTGGTCTTTAAAGAAACCGGAGGAGCCAGCGCGCCATAAAGAATTCGCTCCGGCATAATGTTGTGGCTGTTCCGGCATCGGCATAGAAACAGGCTTATAATCAGGAGCTTCTACGGGATTCTCAATCGGTGTCAACGGTGGTTCCGCACCGATATTTTTAATTCTTGTCCAAGCATTACAACCGCTCAAAGTTGTCGCCATAAGCAACACGGCTGTCAATTTTGCAAAATTTTGAGTATCTTTCATTGCAATAGTCCCCTTCTATTGTACTTCCGCACTAACGGTATCTTTATCCAAGACCTCGCCAAACAAAGTCTTTTTGCTTTTAGGATTCAACAGTTCAATTTTGTCGCCTTCCCCGCCATCGTTCAAAGCCTCAACTTTTGCCGTAATCTGCATCTTATCGGTTTTGTAAACGACAGTAACTGTATCACCTTTTTTAATGAGCATTTGTTTGCCGACATCTCTGTCAGAAGCAATTTTGCCTTCTTTTAAGAGCTTTTTAGCTTCCAATCCGACCAATTTGTCTTTATCTGTAACAAAGCTAGGTTTAATCCGGTTTGCACGCACCTGAATCTGCCGCAACATTTCTGGCTTAATCAGCTCACCTTTCTGGACATTACGAGCCGGCACCCAAATTTCGCTCAACAAAAAATACCTGCCGGAAATATCCGTCTTGGCAAAAGATTTACCATCGGCAAAAATTTCCGCATTACAAGAGAACTTGTTTTGCAACTCATCAAATGTTAAACCAGAGACCAAAATTTTAGCTTTTTGAGCATTTTGGATATGAAAGACGGTTTGCCCACCAAAAAGTTCCAAATCCACATTCTGATTCTGCCCCTGTTCAACGAACTCTTGTTCAATTGCCTGCCTGATTTCATCTTCCCCCACAATCAGCAGATTCTCTGCTTTTGCCATACTAACCTGGCTTAACATCAAAACTGCGGCTAAAAAGAATTTCATCATCATTACTCCCGGCATCCGGCCATTATCTCAACGATGTAATCGTGCTCAACATTTGGTCAGAGGTCTGAATAATTTTTGAGTTCATCTCATACGCACGTTGCGCAGAAACCAACTCGGTTATCTCGGCCACCGGATTAACATTAGATGTCTCAAGGTAGCCTTGCAGCACCGAACCAAAAGATTCGGTATCCGGATTATCAACAATCGGCGCGCCGGATGCTTGAGTTTCCAAGAAGAGGTTTTGCCCCATAGCTTCCAAACCGGCCTCGTTCGGAAAGGTAGCCAACTCAAGCTGTCCGACATTAACTTCATCGGTTTCGCCGTCTTGCTTAATCCAAACTTCACCTGAATTATTGACATAAATTTCAACGGCATCATCAGGAATGGTAATTTCCGGCTGAACCACATAACCGTCATGCGTAACAATCACACCATCACCGTTGCGCTGAAAAGCACCGTCTCTGGTATAAGCCGTACCTTTGCCTTCCGGCAGTTCAATCTGAAAATAACCACGTCCGCGAATAGCCAAATCCAAAGAATTATTTGTATTTGTTAAGCTTGTTCCGTCCGTAATACGATAAACCGCAGCTGTTCTGACACCAAGACCAAGCTGAATACCGGACGGTACGATTGTATCAGATGCCGTAGAAGCAGCACCCGGACGAATAATATTTTGATATAAGAGGTCATTAAACTCGGCTCTTCTTTTGGTATAAGCCGTTGTATTCATATTGGCGATATTGTTGGAAATAACATCTACGTTTGTTTGCTGTGCCAACATTCCCGTTGCGCCGATTGCTAAAGATCTCATTTTCTTTTCCCCTTACATTAAGCTAATTGTGAATAAGTGCTGATTGTGTTTGAAAGCCGCTCATGTTCTTCATCAATCATAGACTGAACCATCTCATAAGAACGTTGCAGTTTAATCATCTTGGTCATTTCTACAATCGGATCAACATTAGACTTTTCAACCGCCCCCTGAATAACTTTCACATTATCCGCCGGTTGCATCATATTGCCGTTTGTGTTTTCAAACATCGTATCAGCCACTTTTAAGAGTTTCTGATTATTTTCAAACGAAACCGTTTTAATGGTTCCGATAACACCATTTTCCGTATAAACATCGCCACTTTCTGTAATAGAAATTTCTGTTTCACCCGGAGCAATAAAGAAAGGCTCATTATTCTCCGACATCACGGCATAACCTTCACTTGTTACCAACATACCATTGGCATCCAACTGAAACTGACCTTTTCTTGTATATCTTTCCCCTTCAGGTGTTTCTACAGCGAAGAAAGCATCGCCTTGCAAAGCCAAATCAAAAGTATTTCCGGTATGTTGAATTACACCTTCTCTGAAATCCTTATACATTCCGAAATCTTGCGTAAAATAAACCGGAACTTTGCCAAAACCCTCGGCATTTTTGGTCTGTGTGAGATAAGAGGCAAAAATTGCATCATCTTGCTTGAAACCGGATGTATTCATATTAGCCATATTGTTGGAAACAATGTCCATCTGTTTCCACAAGGCCATCTGGCGCGATAAGGCAATGTATTTTGTATTATCCATTATATTCTCCCCAATAACATTTGGATAATTTTTACGGTTGCCTATTCTTATGCAACTACCGTGCCATTTTTTGTTTTTGTAAAATAAAAAAGCTAAAATTCATTACAGATTGACTTTTTTTGCAAACTACGTTACTATAAAAAGTGATGGGTGTGATATGATGTGTGTGATTAGCAATTCTTCGCGCAATTTTTGCTGTATGAATAATGCTATGTGTCTAAGCACACCTAACCTTTTATAGGTTTTTCCTATATTTAAGTTGTGGGGTGTGTGTGATGTCTGATAAATATCTTTTTTCCATTTCATTATATTTAAGTACAAGTCTTCTTGGGGCTAACTTAGCTCAGGCCCAAGATTTTAATCAATCCAACAATTTCATATCCAACGTAGATTTTGGTATATCAGATATAGGCAAATTATCAAGCGCTCAGCTTTTTCCCGAAATTAACACAAAGGAAGCATATAAAACAGCTGCAGTCTGCTTTTTAGGGGAAGGAAATTGCGCCGGCATTTCATTTGGCAAAGGGGATGACACTTACGAAATTGACACAATCCAACAATGTCAAAACGAAGGCTACATAACCACTTCCTGTACAAAACCATCTTATCCTTTTAATTCATGTCCCTATAACAACGAATATTACAAAGGTTGTAAGGAAGACACGGACAAAGCCTGCAAAGAAAGCGGTTATGTTAACTCTTGCGGTGAAGGCTATGTTAAAGATGAGGGACAAATATGTCCTTATGACAGTTCTTATTATAAATGCAAATGCAACCCTTGTGACGGATATACTTACAGCTATGCCGAAGCCACGGCTGATGGTTATGTTGAGGACGGTAGCTGCAACAGTTGCGGCACAATGAAATACAGACGCAAAATGCGGCGGCGAGATTGGAACACCGACTTGTAAAAGCGGTAGTGTAATCAAATATCAAACTTGTAAAAGTTGTTGTGAGAACAGATGTACGGAAGCCACTTGCCCCGATGGTTATATTTGCGAGAAAGAAGCTTGTTCCAACAAATATTGCATAACCGGATGTGCCATAAATTATACCAACTGGTGTGCTCAGCCAACCACAAATTGCGTTACCTTAGGCTACTTCAAAACCGCAGACCAGTGCCCTGACGGTTATCTTAAATGTCCTTATGGCGAAACCGTTTTCTGTCCAACAGAAACAAAATGCGCGATTGGCGATATTTATTATTCCGACAAGACCTGCACCAATGCAGCCAATTATAACAGCTCCAAAACTGTGCTTGGTATTGTGGTTCATATTACAGATGAAGGTAAACATGGACAAATTATGGCTCCATGGCCGATTGATGAAAATGGTAATAAAACAAGCATCTATGGTAAAGATATGGCATGGGGTGGTTATGGAACGGATATATCAACGTTGCCAAATTACACATCAAAATCTTCAGCAGCAACGGACTATGATAGTTGCGGCAATACGGATAAGATAGTGGCGGCAGGAAGTGCCAGCATATATCCGGCAGCATGGGCAACAAGAAGATATGCGCCGACTTCGGAAACAGCAGGTAAGTGGTGTTTGCCGGCAACTGGAATTATGAACAATATTTATAAAAACCAAATAATTATCCAGAATACACTTTCTAAGTTCAGTATGGTATTTCCTACTTGTTGTACGTGGTCTTCGTCGGAGTTCAGCACCGACGTTGCTTGGGTGTCTAACTTTGGCACCACTTATGGTTTTAACAGCGGCAGTAAGACCAGCCT
>CASFUZ010000015.1 GCA_949298065.1 uncultured Pseudomonadota bacterium
AAACCCGAAAGAAGGTACAAGATGGTATGGCAAAGGAGCTTGTTTGGTTTGTACAGCACCAAAAGTTCCGAATAGTTCTACCAAAACTTGTTCTTGTCCAACAAATTATAAAGTTTGTACATCGCCGTCTGTCGGTGTGGGTACCGGTTGTGAAGATAATGGTGTGATGAAATACGCATCTTGTGAATGTCCGGCTGATTATGTTACTTGTACCTGGGGACCAGCTGCCGGAAGTGCTTCTTGCAATACCGGAAGCGGTATGAGATATAAGAGTTGTAAACCCGATCCTAAAACTTGTGAGGAATGGATTCAGTATGAATATGGTACACCTCGCGATGTAGATTTTGATAATATTTCGTATGGGAGTACTGTTAAGCTGTTCGAAGATATAGCTGTTTCAACAGCGGCATTGGGGGATAATATAAAAATAGAAGGGGTTAATTATGATTATGCGCCGGAAGGTTTGTGTACGGGACGAAAAAATCCTACATTAACAATTGATAAACTTACAAGTTATGATGTTTATAGTTGTTCTGGTGCAGCCATAAACGTCAAACAAGCAACATTAAGTAAAGGAATGATGACAGACGAAAGATTCTATTGTGATATGACGTTTGAAAATATAGATTCTGTGGAGTCTGTTTGGTTGCGTCCTGGATATGGTGCTACTATTAAAGTTACAGGGACGCTTAATATGAGTACGGATGGTGCAGTTTTTATTGGCGATTCTGGTGATGTTGATATAAATAATGCGATTATTAATATGACTGGCGGTACCCTTTATCTTGGAGAACAGTGGTTTGGGGGTAGTACTTTTGTGAAGAATCTTACTATCAACGGGGGAGCAAAATGTTCAATTAATAGAGATGATTCTGTTGTGATAGGCACATTGCGGGCTAATGTATCACCATCATTATCATTTGAATTTAGCGTAGATTATACTGATACTGAAATTATCGGAGATGGTATTTTTATAAATGCGGAAAGCTCTGCAGAGAAAATAACAGGAACGGTAGAAATTGATGGAGGTTCGTTAGAAATGAATAATAAACCTTTGGAAATGAATGTTCCGGGGTCTATTAAAGTAAACGGTGATTTGAAACATCCTTCTAAAATTGTTATAACAAAGGGTGATTTGATTGTACAAGGCTCAAATTGTATTACTCTCGGCGGGCAGATTTGTTGTGGTAAAAGCTCTTATTATGATACTGTTAAGAAAACATTTTCTACCCGAACGGAGATTACTTCTGCTAGCCAGTTATCTGATTTCTTAACTTGTATTCCGGAGTAAAATAAAGCCCTCCATAAAAAGGAGGGCTTTATTTTAGACTTATCTATAATCCCAGTCTTCTTGGGCTTGTTTGTTGCGATAGTCGGGGTGGAATTTTTGGGCTTTTTGATAGGCTTTGCGGAAGATGTTTTGTTTTTCTGCCATATCTTTGGCTTTGGCGGAGTTGTTTATTTGTTCATAAAGTTTATTGAGTTCACCGTAAGTTGAACTCTTGTTCAAAAAACGTTGGCTGCGACTCCAACCGCTGTTGTCAATTAGATATATTTTTTCTTCATTCAGGCGAATTTTTTCGTGTGGATTTTGTGTTTTTTCCAAAAGCTGATTTATCTCATTAATCCCGTCAGTGCTGATTTGTTTTTTGAACTCGGTGATATAATTTGGTGTAAGCGGCGGGTTTTTTTTGTCTTTTATTATGCGGTTCAGAAGACGAACTTTGTCAATGGTTTTTGTTTGTTCGGTTAGCTTGTAACGAAAATGTTCTTGACCGCTAAAATGATAAATCTGGTTCAGCTTATGTGTTACAAACCATAAGTTTTTATTGTCCAGATAAGGTATGGTTTTATCCAGATTTGCAATAATTTTTGCGGCTTGAGATTGATTATATGTTTCAATATCTCGCACATAACGAAAGGTGCTCTCAATGCGCAACATTTCACCAACCAAGGGGGAAGTTACTTTATTTTCAATGCGGGCATCTATTGTTTTCCGAAGCTCCGTAATCGGAAGGTTGGTGCTTTGTATTGGAAGGCCAGCACTTTTGATAATCTCTTGGCGAGATTCATTAAACCGATATTCACGGCACAAGGCAACCATCCGGTTAAGGCGAAGTTTTTCTTGTTCGTTAAAATCGGTCATATCCTTTTTCCTTGTTTGGGAAGCAATCTATGGCCTTATAATATATTATATTTTTGCTAAAAGCAATAATTTTGTATAAAATTTGTCTAGCTAGAGTTTTTTGACCATTCGAGCAAAAGTGATTCCTTGTTCCTCAAAGATTTCTCCTTCCTGATGGTAACCGAGTTTTTCATAAAAGCTGACCACTGAGAGCATCGCGTGCATAACGATACGACTATATCCTGCTTCTTTGGCGCGCTTTTCGGCATATTTTACCAACTCACGCCCAATGCCTTCGCCTTGATATTTGTTATCTACGGCAACTTGCATCATGCGGATTTCTTCGTTATTAACCGGAGCAAGGAGAAGACCTCCGACCAAAGCGTCATCCAAGTTTTCAATGCAACCAATATGCAGATATCCCGCTTCTTTGTCGCGGTGCATATCCAAAAACTTTAGTCCCAGAGGTTCAAGCAGAATTTTGTAACGGAGTTTGACCAAATCATCATAGCGGGAAGATCCGAAAGGAATG
This sequence comes from uncultured Pseudomonadota bacterium, assembly GCA_949298065.1. GTDB lineage: Bacteria > Pseudomonadota > Alphaproteobacteria > RF32 > CAG-239 > Scatacola_A. The sequence continues at coordinate 2,658 of CASFUZ010000015.1, forward strand.
TCTATCATTTTTTTCATGGTGCCCTCCTTACTTTAGTGTCTTCTTATTATAAGCACAAATTGATTATTCAATCAATATTATATTGCGTAATCTGCAATTTTACTTTATCTATGACTTAAGAAAAAATTTTGAATGGATATAGTAAGAAAAATGACAACCGATTTGAATTTAATCAGAAATTTCGCCATTATCGCACATATTGACCACGGAAAGTCTACCCTTGCCGACAGAATGATTGAGTATTGCGGCGGCTTGGAACGCCGTGAGATGACCGAGCAAGTGCTTGATTCTATGGATATTGAAAAAGAGCGCGGTATCACCATCAAAGCTCAGACCGTTCGGCTTAATTATCAGGCCAAAGACGGCAAAACTTATCAGCTTAACTTAATGGATACGCCGGGGCATGTGGACTTTTCTTATGAGGTTTCACGCTCTTTGGCTTCTTGCGAAGGTTCGGTCTTGGTGGTGGATGCGACCCAAGGCGTGGAAGCGCAAACTTTGGCGAATGTCTATTTGGCATTGGATAATAACCATGAGATTGTGCCGGTCTTAAATAAAGTAGACCTACCTTCTGCCGATGTGCAAAGAGTTAAACAACAGATTGAAGATGTTATCGGTTTGGATGCCTCTGATGCGGTTGAAACCTCAGGCAAAACCGGTTTGGGTGTGCAAGACTTGTTGGAAGCCATAGTACAACGTTTGCCTGCACCTTCAGGAAATGCGGAAGCGCCGCTTCAAGCTTTGTTGATTGATAGTTGGTATGATCCCTATCTCGGCGTGGTTATTTTGGTGCGCATTAAAGACGGTGTTCTTAAGAAAAAAATGCAAATTCGGATGATGAGCAATAATGCCACATATCAGGTTGAAAAAGTCGGTATTTTTACGCCGAAAATGCAGGATATTGAGGCTCTTTATCCGGGCGAAGTCGGTTTCTTGACCGCCAGCATTAAAAGTGTGAGCGATTGTCGGGTCGGTGATACGATTACGGATAATAAAAATCCTTGTGCGGAGGCTTTGCATGGTTTTAAGCCCTCAATCCCCGTTGTATTCTGCTCTATCTTTCCGGTGGACAGTTCGCAGTATGAAAGTCTTAAAGACGCACTTGCCAAGCTCAAACTCAATGATGCCAGCATAGATTATCAAAACGAAAATTCGGCCGCTTTGGGTTTGGGTTTCCGTTGCGGCTTTTTGGGCTTGTTGCATATGGAGATTATTCAGGAACGCTTGGGGCGCGAGTTTGACCTTGACTTAATTACGACAGCCCCCTCCGTTGCTTATAAAATTCATATGACCAACGGCGAAATCATCACGCTGCATAATCCGGCAGATATGCCAGACCTCTCGCAAGTTTCGTTTATTGAAGAACCGATGGTTAAAGCTACCATTATGGTTCCGGATGAATATTTAGGTGCGGTCTTAAAACTCTGCACGGAGCGCCGCGGTGAACAGCACGAGTTGACCTATGTCGGGAATCGGGCGATGGTGGTTTATAAAATTCCCTTGAACGAGATTGTTTTTGACTTTTATGACCGCCTTAAATCCATTACCAGCGGCTATGCAAGTTTTGACTACGAGTTGGTTGGTTATGAAGAAGCGGATTTGGTTAAGGTGCAAATTTTGATTAATGAAGAGCCGGTTGATGCCTTGGCCTTTTTGTGCCACCGTTCCGAGGCGGAATCTCGTGGGCGGCAAATCTGTGAGCGCTTAAAAGACCTCATCCCCAGACATTTGTTCAAAATTCCAATTCAAGCAGCTATCGGCGGACGTGTGGTTGCGCGCGAAACAATCTCTGCTCTACGCAAAGATGTTACGGCAAAATGTTATGGCGGTGATATCACTCGTAAACGCAAGCTCTTGGATAAGCAGAAAAAAGGTAAGCTCAGAATGCGCCAGTTCGGCAAGGTAGAAGTTCCGCAATCGGCGTTTATTGAGGCGTTGCGTATTGGCGACAAATAAAAAGTTTGTATAACGGGTAACTAATACAGAAATTGCAGGGCGAAAGTTTCCTCACGTACCTCTTTGTACGCTGTGGTACTTTTGCCTTTATTTCTTATTATTTACCTCGTTCTCCAAACTTTTCAAAAAGTTTGCAAGCTGTTGCCAGCTTGACCGCTTCACTAGCTGCTTTGGCTATCATTGTTGAATCGCGTTGCTTCTTAGGTGCATATCGTGAGATTGTGCCTTATATGTGTTATTTTTTTTATCTGTTGCCAGCTTGACAAGTGGACGCACTTGAGCGCTCATTGGCTGCGGCGCGAACCTTTGTTGAACCGCGTTGCTTCCAATATGCATATATTGAGTTTGTGCCTAATGTTTTTGTTAGGCGAATCGGAGTGCGTCCAGCACGCCTTGCAAAATATAGGCGGCGGCTGAAGCATCTAAAACCTTCTTTCTTTTGCCTCGGGACATATCAACTTCTTTTATCAAAAAATTTTCCATTGCAGAAGAAGATAAACGCTCATCCCAGAAAAAAATCGGTAAATCTATCTCTTTACTTAATTTTTCGGCAAAATGGCGGACTTCTTTGGCTATCTCTCCTTCTTCGCCATTCATCTGCAAAGGCAAACCAAAGACGATGCCGCCGACTTCCTTCTCGGCAATAATCTTTTTGATTTCGGCTAAATCTTTAGCAAAGCTTTCTCTTTGAATTATCTTATAAGAGGTAGCAACAGTGAGTAATAAGTCTGATACGGCAACGCCTAACCGCTTCGCACCATAGTCAAAACCGATAAGGGCACGGTATGCCGGAAGAGATGCCTTAAATTCTTTTATATTCATTTATCCTCTTTTAATTCATAAAATCGCGGTTATTTGCTAATTGATTTTTAAGAATATTATACTACTATTTTGCACAAGTAAAATTCTTTTTCCCAGAGGAGAGATAATGAAGTTAAAATATGTTTTGGCTCTTGTTATGTGTTTGTTTGTAGCTCCGGCGCGCGCCGAGTTGCAGATTGATGTTACCGGTGCAATGCGCGACCCATTGCCATTGGCTTTTCCCGAGATGATTCATGATGGTTTTTGGGTTGGGCAATATGCTGGCAAAATTCGTGATGTGGTTATTGCGGATTTGGAGCGCTCCGGTTTGTTTCGGATTATTCCCGAAAACAGCTATATTCAGGAGCTGACATCTATTGACGAACAGCCAAATTTTGTAGATTGGAAGGCTATTCAAGCCCATGCTTTGGTACAAAGTGCTATCAAAGAAGTTGATCCCAATACTTTGCGCGTGGAATTTAGATTATGGGATGTTTATGCCGAAAACCAGCTCAAAGGACAATCCTTTACCACGACCAAAGATAACTGGCGGCGTGTGGCGCATGTTATTGCGGATGCGATTTATGAACGTCTGACCGGTGAAAAAGGTTATTTTGATACAAGAATCGTTTATGTCTCGGAAACTGGTCCTGCCACCAAACGTGTTAAGCGTTTGGCGATTATGGACCAAGACGGCGAAAACCACAAGTTTTTGACCTCAGGTGCGGCAATGGCCTTAACACCGCGTTTCTCGCCAAACTTGCAAAAAGTTACTTATATGTCTTATGCCGGAGCAATGCCGAAAGTTTATATTTTGGATATTGAGACAGGCAAGCAAGAGCTCTTGGGTTCTTTCCCCGGTATGACTTTTGCGCCGCGCTTCTCTCCGGACAGCAGCAAGGTTTTGCTCAGCTATGCCAATAATGGCCGCACAAATATCTATGAAATGGATTTGAAAAAGCGTACCAGTAAGCGTTTGACCTCAGGTTCGGCAATTGATACATCACCAAGTTATTCGCCGGACGGCAGCCAAATCGTATTTAACTCTGACAGAGGCGGAAACCAACAACTTTATGTGATGAATGCCGATGGTTCCGATGTGCATCGTATCAGCTTTGGTACGGGACGTTATGCAACCCCTGTCTGGTCGCCCAGAGGAGACTATATCGCCTTTACAAAAATGGCTAACGGTCAGTTTTATATCGGTGTTATGTATCCTGATGGTAGCGGAGAGCGTTTGTTGGCCAGCGGCTATTTGGTTGAAGGTCCGACTTGGTCGCCGAACGGTCGTGTGCTGATGTATTTCCGTCAGGACAAGGGAACATCACGCCGCAACGCGCCGGTCAAACTTTACTCTATTGACCTGACCGGATATAACGAGCGGATGATTGTTACACCGGCAGAGGCTTCAGACCCGGCTTGGTCGCCGTTGTTGCCTTAAACTAAAAAAAGCTCCCGAAAGGGAGCTTTTTTTTTTTAATCCTTGTAACTATAAGCAACGGCTTTTAGGGTTTGCAAAAATCTTTTGCCGCTTAGAAGCTCTTTTTTACCTAAGGGATAAACATTGTCTACCAAATGTTGGATGTCATTATCTTCGGCGACTTCTTCCGGCAGAAAGCGGCGGCGGAAAGCATAAGCCGAAGCGATGGCCTTTTCATCATCTCTGGTATCATAACCGATGATTTTGAGCAACTCTTGCGGATTATCTTCTTCTACCAAATCCGCATTTTTTATATCATACCACAAGCCAATCCCTGCTTTTGCAAGTTCGTGCCAGGGAAAGCATTTTCCGGGGTCGGGTTTGCGTGTGGGGGCAATGTCGGAATGAGCGACAACGTTATGCTGTTTGATGTTATATTTTTTGATGATTTCCTGACAAAGCGGAATAAGATTTTGGATTTGTTGGGCAGGAAAAGCCTTTTGCCCCAAGCTCATATTGCCGATTTCTATGCCGATGGAATGGGAGTTTAAATCCGTGTCAATCCCCCGCCAATAGCCAAGCCCCGCATGCCAGGCGCGATGCTCGTCATTAACCATACGCGTAATGTTTCCTTGCGGGTCTATGAAGTAGTGGCAGCTTAGCTCCAGCTTGTTTAGGCTTGCAAAAACATCTTGCGCATTATCATGGCAGGTGGCATGGAGCACCAGCATATCTATAGGTGTTTTGCGCTCATTGTAATGGGGAAGGGGAAGCTCCTGCATATTTTTATCCTAAATGGTTTTGCGACTTTTCATAATATTTTGGTAGGCGTTGTTGATTTCCGCCATCTTAATCGTATAAGCCTCTATGGTGTTTTGGTCTGCGCCTTTGGCCTGTGCGCGGTCTGGGTGATATTGGTTAATCAGCTCTTTCCAGCGTTGTTTGATTTCGGCGTTGCTTGCATTACACCAAATACCCAAAACAGCATAATAGTCATTGAGCGATGAGGCTTGAGTGCGAACCTCAAAATTTTTGCGGATGGCTTCAAAGTTGCCTTCCGGTAGTTCTATAATCAGAGCAACCGAGCGGATGATGTGCAAAACGGCATCTCCGCAACGACCATCGGCAACCGCGATTTTGAACAGATTTTCAATGATGCTTTCCTGCAGGTTGAGGTCATCTTTGGCAAGCAAGCGAAGCTGAAAAGCATAGGGTTCAAAATCATCGGCGGATTGTTTGGCGGTGTTAAAAATGCGGGCGATTTTGTCATTGTTGCCGGCCTGAATATCAAAAATCTTCTTAAAGGTGCGAATCTCGTTTTCGCTGACTTGTCCGTCAGCTTTGGCAACTTTGGCGGAAAGCCCTGCCATAGACTGAATGAGCGAAACTTTACGAGCCTCTGCGGAATGCAGAGCCAACTTTAACGGATTAATCTTTGACCAAAAGCCAAGCAGCCAATTTATTTTCAACTTATTGCGCCAGGTGCCTTCTAAGCGATAGAGGTCGGCAAAAAAGCCGATGATGATGCCCGCAAAAAGCACAATTTCGTTGTGCAAAGAATAACCCAATATGAAGCCCAAGATTTTGCCCCAATGGCGGTTCCAAAAATGTTCAAAGCCTTTTTTGGCATCTTTGACGAGGGTGTTGTTGCGGACATCAAACAAAATATGCCCCAAAATGAACAGCGTGATGAAGCCGCCCCAACCGAAAGTTACGGCACCGAGAATTGCGCCCCAAAGTTTGCCGAAAAGGTTGTCATCCAAACGGCAATAATATTTATAAAAACCATAAGGCAAGAGCAAGCGCAGATTGTCGTCTAATTCGCTCAAACGATTTTGAATCCATTTATTGACGATGGAGTGGTCAACCAGCAAATGTCCGAGGAACATTCCCCAAAAAAAACCAGCAGCACCGAACAGGCGCAGTCCGATAACCGATAATGTAAATTTGCCAAGTGGTGCCATAAACTTTCTTCTTTATATTTAACCTTGGCTCATAGTAGCCTAATTTTCCCGCAAAATAAAGTTTTTATAATCTGATGGTTGATAACTGGATGGGGAAGTCGGCTTTTTGGGTGATGGTGTTTTTGTGGCATTCGCGGCGGTAGCTGAAATAGTCAGCCGAAGTATAGGTATCAATGCCTGAGGCGGAAATATTGCTTATTCCGAATTTGCGCAGGCGGAAAATCAGATATTGCTCCATATCAAAAAGATAAGATTCTGCGTCAACTTGTTCAAAAAAACGTTTGTTTTCCTCATCTTGGCGCAAAAATTCCTGACGCATATCTTCTTTGGCGGCAAAGGATTTTTTTTGCAGGCAAGGACCAATGGCCGCGGCAATATTTTCTAATTTTGCTCCATATTCCATCATCAAATTTAAGGTATTTTCCATAATACCTTTTACCGCGCCGCGCCAGCCGGCATGGGCTGCGCCGATGATGCCTTGTTGCTTGTCGGCAAACAAAACCGGAGCGCAGTCCGCGGTGGTTATGCCGAGCAAAATGTCTTTTCGGTTGGTTACAAAAGCATCAGCTTCTTGTTCAAAAAGCGAAGGCTTATCTACATAAACGGCATAGTTACTGACACCTTGGCAAGGCATAGCTAAGTTTTTTGATGTCAGCCCCAAATGTGTGGCGGCAAGGTTCAGATTTTTAATAATATTTTCCGGCTTGTCCAAGCTCTTGCGGTTGACATTTAATTCGGCATAGCGTCCCTGAGACACGCCGCCTTTGCGGTCAAAAAAACAATGTTTTTCTTTAGCCAGATTTGGCGCAAACCAAGACATTAGAGAAAGCTCTCCCCATAGGTCAGAGGTGCAATTCCCAAATAAGCGGCGATGCTTTGTCCGAGGTCGGCATAGGTTTGTCTTTGCCCCAAACAACGCGCTTCAACTTTTTTGCCAAACATCAAGACCGGAACTTGTTCGCGGGTGTGGTCGGTGCCTTCATAAGTCGGGTCGTTGCCATGGTCGGCCGTGATGAACAAAATGTCATCATCTCTTAAATGCGGTAAAATCTCGGGCAGACGAGAGTCAAAATATTCCAGACCTTCGGCATAGCCTTTGACATTGCGGCGGTGTCCCCAGAGCATATCAAAATCTTCAAAGTTGGTGAAAATCAGGCTGCCGTCCGGGGTGTTTTGCATAGCTTCAAGCGTTAAGTTCCAAAGTTCTTCCAAGCCTGCACCGTGAATCTCTTTGGTTATGCCCCGATGCGCGTAAATATCATTAATCGCGCCGATGGCAACAACTTCTTTGCCGGCGTTTTTGAGCTGGTCCAGTAAGGTCGGACCAAAAGGCTGAGCCGTATAATCACGGCGGAATTTGGTGCGGGTAAATTCTCCGGCTTTTTCACCGATAAAAGGACGGGCTATAATGCGTCCGATGTTATAAGGTTGAACATATTTATAAGCAACGCGGCAAAGCTCATAAAGCCTTTCCAAGCCAAAATGCTCCTGATGCGCGGCAATTTGCATATTGCTGTCGGCAGAGGTATAAAATATGGGTTTGCCCGTGGCGATGTGTTCCTCACCGAGCTCCTGAATGATGACCGTGCCGGAAGCGGCTTTGTTGCCTAAAATTCCTTTTAAGCCGGCTTCTTGGCAGATGTTGGCAATAAGGTCATCCGGGAATGAGGGATAGTTTGGCGGAAAATGTCCCCAGCCTTTGAGGTTGGGTAGACCGGCAAGCTCCCAATGTCCGGAAACAGTGTCTTTGTCGGCGCTGATTTCTTTCATACAGCCATAGGCGGAAGGAAGACCCAGTTTGCTTTCTTCTTGCGCTTCCAATTTCGGTTTGTTGCCGGTTGCAAGCTCAGCCGCCTGACATAAACCTAATCCGCAAAGATTGGGAATTTTGAGGGTGGGGAAAGATGCAGCAATATGCCCGAAAGTGTCGGCTCCCTGATTGTTGAATTTGGCAGCATCCGGCGCTCCGCCGATACCGAAAGAATCCATCATTAAAATTATGGCGCGTCCCATCTGTGTTCTCCTTTTATGAAATATGTTCCATAATGACCGGATTTTCGGTCGGTTTTTGCTCTGAAATGCTTATGTTGCGTTTGAGCTCATCAGCGGCTTGTTGCCATGACTTTTCGTCCTGAGCGTGAATAACAGCCAAGGGTTTGTTCTTATCAACATATTCGCCGATTTGGCAAAATTCGGTATAGCCAGTTGCGTAATCAAGATTTTGCTCCGGCGTAATGCGTCCGCCTTTTAAGCCAATGACACTTAAGCCGATGTTGCGGGTTTGCATATTCGTAACCCAGCCGGATTTATCTGCAAACACAGGTTTTACCAAAGCGGCATGCGGCAGATATTTGTTCGGGGAATCGCAGAAGTCTTTAGGTCCGCCCAAGGCTGAAACCATATGCGCAAAAATCTCCAAAGCCTGCCCCGAATCCAAGGCTTTTTGCAATTTTGCTTCGGCTTGAGCTTTATTTTCGGCAAGATTTGCGGAAACAAGAAGTTCGGCACAAAGCGCGATGGTTACCTGATGAAGCCTTGGGTCAACATCAATACCTTTGAGGTAATTAACTGCCTCCAAAACTTCCAAAGCATTGCCGACATTGCGTCCCAAAACCTGATTCATATCGGTTAAAATTGCTGAAGTTTTAGTGCCTGCCGCATTGGCGACATCAACAATGGAGTGAGCCAATTTGCGCGCGTTTTCCAAGCTGTCCATAAAAGCGCCGTTGCCGCATTTTAAATCCATTACCAAACAATCAAGTCCGGCCGCAAGTTTCTTGGATAGAATAGAGGCTGTTATCAGCTCCACGGATTCAACCGTACCGCAAACATCGCGGATGGCATAGATTTTTTTGTCGGCCGGAGCTAAATTTCCGGTTTGTCCGATAATGGCGCAACCAACTTCCTTAACCGTTTTGCGGAAAAGCTCATTGCTCGGGGCTGTTTGGTAGCCGGGGATGGAATCAAACTTGTCTAAAGTTCCGCCGGTGTGGCCTAGTCCGCGACCGGAAATCATCGGAACGAATCCGCCGCAAGCAGCAATCATCGGGGCTAGCATCAAGCTTACTTTATCACCGACACCGCCCGAGGAATGTTTATCTACAATCGGACCATTGACCTCAGACCAATCCAGAACATCGCCGGAATCGCGCATATTTAAGGTTAGGGCAGTGGTTTCTTCCTTGGAAAAGCCATTGAGAAAAATGGCCATGGTTAGAGCTGCGGTTTGGGCATCAACAATAGAGCCATCGGTTACGCCTTTTATGAAAAAGCTTATCTCTTCTTTTGTAAGAGTTTGGTGATTGCGTTTTTTACGGATGATTTCTTGGGGCAAAAATGTCATCTTAATATCCTCTCTCAATAACTTCTATCAGGTTGTCCAACAGGGAGCTTGCGCCGATGCGGAAATTAAACGGGCTGACCCATTTCCATCCCATAATGGCATTGGCTAAGACCAAATATTTTTTGGCATCATCAATGGTTCTTATCCCGCCGCTTGCTTTGAAACCGACATTGCGGCGGCCTGAAGCGATAGTTTCCAAAATGATGTTGGCTGCTTCCGGTGTGGCGGAAACTTCGGTCTTTCCTGTGGAGGTTTTTACAAAATTGGCACCATTGGCTATGCAAATTTTTGTGGCTTCGGCAATGAGTGCGGATTTTTCTATAACCCCTGTTTCCAGAATGATTTTTAAGGGATGTTTTTTGCCGGTCAGTTTGCTGGCATAAGCTACGAAATCAGCACAAGTTTGATAGTCGTTGTTCAGAAAATTTTTGTAAGGAAAGACGGCATCAATTTCTTGCGCGCCTTTCTCCAAGGCATATTCCGTTTCGGCACGGAGTTTGCTTAAATCCGCATTGCCTTCGGGAAAGTTAACTACTGTTGCCAGCTTGATACCTGTGTCAGCCAACATTTCTTGGGCTAAAGGTAAAAACTTTGGATAAATGCAAACGGCGGCAACATTGCCATAAGGTGTTTGGGCTTTTTTGCAAAGTTTTTCTATGCGGCTTTCCGTATCATCTTTGTTGAGCGAGGTTAGGTCTAACAGATGAATGAGGTGTTTGGCGGCGGTTACGTCATCCATATTATATCTCCCTTATGCAGGTTCTGACCAATTTGATAAGATTTGCGGAGGCTTTGTCTGCTTCTCGCAGAGTTTCGGCGTGGTTGATTGCGCCTTCTTTTAAGCCGCAACCCAAGTTGACAACAACTGAAAAACCTAAAACCTTCATGCCGGAATGAACCGCACAAATAACCTCAGGGACGGTTGACATTCCAACCACGTCCGCGCCTAAAATTCGGAAAGCACGAACTTCGGAGGGGGTTTCAAAAGTAGGTCCCGAAACCATCAGATAAACGCCCTCTGCCAAAGAAATGTTTTCTTGCTTCGCAAGCTCTTTGGCTTTGGCTCTGAGCTCCTTGTCATAAGCATTGCTCATATCCGGAAAGCGCGGACCGTAGGCTTCATCATTGGGGCCAATCAGCGGGTTGCTGCCGCTTAGGTTGATGTGGTCTTTAATCAGCATTATGGTTCCGGCCGGCAAGTCGGTCGTCAAAGAGCCGGAGGCGTTAGTAACAATGAGATTTTGAATGCCTAGCAACTGAAAGGCTTTAATAAAAGTGTTGATGCTTTGCGGGCTGTGTCCTTCATATAAATGAATGCGTCCCTGCATACACAAAACATCTTTGCCTTCCAGTCTTCCGATAATCAATCTTCCTTTATGCCCGCTGACCGTGCTTTGCGGAAAGCCCTCAATCTCGCCATAAGGGATAATAACGGGGTTTTCAATCTGGTCGCCCAAAGCTCCCAGACCGCTGCCTAAAATAATGGCGGTTTCAGGGGCGTAAGCACCTAATCTGGCTTTGATTTGTGCGGCAATCTTTTCTATCATTTCGTTAAATCCTTTTCTGCAAAAGCAAGAGGCAAGAGTTCGGCAAGGGTGTAAGTCTTTTGTACGCCTGAGCCATTTGCTAAATGAATTAGCGTTTGCGGTGTGGCAAATTCTTTAATCCGTTGGCGGCAAGCGCCGCAAGGTGTGATGAGTTCGCTGCCTTCCGCTAAAATCAGAATCTCGGCAATTTGTTTGTCGCCGCCGGCGACCATTGCCGCAATGGCCCCGGTTTCAGCGCAACTGCCGCAAGGGTAAGAGATGTTTTCAACATTGCAACCGCTGTAAAAATGTCCCTCTTGGCTCAAAATAGCTGCCCCGACAGCAAAGTGAGAGTAAGGAATATGCGCGTTTTTGCGGGTGGCTTCGGCAAGTTCAAAAAGCTTGTGGATATTATTCATTGCTTGCTATTTTTCCTTAAAATGTTTATTAATTAATTTATGTTCTAATACTATATGTAGTTTGCAGATTTAGCAAAGATTATTTTAAGTTTTTGCATTCGTAGTGCAGGAGAAAAGTCTTGAAAAAAGCAGTGCTCATTATATTGGCTATATTGGTTTTTATTGTTGGCGGCGTTTCGGCTTATGTGGCGATGATTGATTGGAATGAGCACAAAGATAAAATTGCCGAACAGATTTCTGATGTCAGTGGTAAGTTGGTGGTCTTTGAAGGACCTGTCAGTTTTAAGATTTTTCCATCTCCAGATTTGATTGCTTCAAATATTAAAGTTTTTAGCAATGAGGCCGGACATCAGGATACGCCTTTGGCAACGATAGATAAGTTGGTGGCTAAGCTTGATTTGTGGGCTTTGCTCAAAGGTAATTTTGAAGTTAAAATGATGTCTTTGATTAACCCCAAAATTTTTATGGAGGTTGATAATGATGGGCGGCTTAATTGGCAATCTTCTATTACCGAAGAACAAAAACTCAGCCTTGATAATATTGAAATTAGGCTAGATAGCGTGCTCTTGGAAAAAGCAACGCTTAACTTTGTTAATACAAAGCATGATATTGATATTACGCTTGAAAACTTAAATGCCGAAGTGATTGCGCCGAGCATCTTCGGACCTTACAGAATTGAAGGTAGTTATGTTAAGGATAATAATCCTGAGGGTTTCGCTTTGTCTTTGGGACGATTTTCTGAAAGCTTTGCAACCTCGGTTAATTTTGTTCTGAACCACCCGACATCCGAAACTTTTGTGCGCTTTGATGGTTCCGTGTTGCTCAAAAACGATGCTATAAACGGCGATGTTATTATTGAATCTAAGAATCCGGTTGATTTTCTTAATAAGAATTTTAAAGATCTTCAGCTCGGACCGGAATATAATTATCCTTTTGCATTGTCTTTGCAGGCAGATACCAATAAAACTAAAATCGCCTTATCTAATATTGTCGTAAAATATGGTTCTACGGCGGGTGCCGGTAATATTTTGGTACCTTTGGATCCTGATTATGCCGTTGAGGAAGATGCTCCCAAACGCCGGCGCGCTGAAATTGGTTTTGAAATGACGGATTTGGATTTAGCTCCGGCTGAAGCGGCCTTAAAAAGTCTTCTTGCTAAATATGGGGCGGAAAATGCCGTATATGATCCTCAGCTGAAGTTTGATTTTATTGCCGATTTGAAATCCGTTAATACCTTATTTAATGGGCAGACCCTTAAAGATTTTAATTTAAGTGTGGATTATTTGAATAATGAACTCAAAATCAGAAATTTGAGTGTTTCTCTTCCGGGAGATACGCAATTTAGTGTATCCGGTGAAGTATTTTCTGATGAGGATGTGTTTACTTATTCTTTGGAACCGGAATACACGACTAATGATTTGCAAAAATTATTGGCTTGGTTGGGATATGAAATTAATCCGATTACTCAGGCTACTTATAAGCGTAGTGCCGGAGATGCAACGGTGGAGGGTACTCTTAAAACCATTAAAATAGCTCCATTTAATTTAACTATTGATAAAAGTGTGTTTAGCGGAAGTTTGGGGATTATTGCCGGTGAACGTATGAATGCCTTTTTGGATGTTCAGGCAGATAGTGTTAATTTTGATAATTATATTCCTTCTCTTCCGGAGGAAGAACAGAAAAAATCTTTGGCTGATAAAATTAATTATAGATTTTCTAAGTTGGGTTTTTTGAGTGATTTTGATTTTCGCCTCATGGGTAATCTCGGCTTGGGTATCTATGAGGGCGTTCCTTTTGAAAATTCTCAATTTGATATGGATGTTGCTCAAGGTGTGTTGACTATTTCTAAGCTTAATATAGGTAATGTCGCTAATGCTTCTCTTGAGGCTACGGCAACAGTAAAGGGATTGGGAAAATCGTTATTGTTTGAAAATTTAAAATATAATTTGGAAGTAAAAGATTTTTCGGCATTCTTGAATAAATTTTCTTTGCCCCTGCCTGATATTAATTTGAAAAAACTTAAAAACTTCTCTTCAAAGGGGATTGTTTCGGGATCTCCTTCCTTGATGGCTATGAAAGCAATCTCAAAACTTGAGTATTTAGATATTGTGTTTGGGGGGCAGCTTGGAAAGCAAAATGATGCGTGGGTGTTGAACGGTAATCTGGATGTGCGGGCTTCTGACTTCGTGCAAATGGTTAATGACCTTAACTTTAATTATAAACCTAAAACATTTTCTTTGGGGCTGTTTGCTTTGTCTGCTAATATTGTCGGAACGTCAGATAATTTTGCTCTCTCTGAAATGAATGCTTTTGTCGGGTCTAATAATTTTAAGGGAAATGTGTCCGTGGATAGTCGTTCCGGTAGACCAGATATTACAACTTCGTTGGATATTAATAAATTTGAGCTGGAGCGTTTTGTGTATAATGATGTTCCTCAAAATGTTAATGTCGTACCTGCTTTCAGAAATAATGATGACGAAAAGGCTGAGTTTATTGCAAGACCGAATTTAGATAAAAGTAGAATTAATTATGATTTTTATAAGTCTTTTAACTTGAATGGAAAGTTTAATGTCGGGGCTCTTTCTTATAAGGCTGATGATATAAAAAATGCTGCTTTTTCGGTTTCTTTGAAAGATGGAGCTTTGTCTCTTAGGGATTTTGTTGCTGATTATAATGGTGGAAAAATTGAAGGATCTTTAGGGCTTGCTTTGATAGATAAACCTGAAATTACGGGTAATCTTAATCTTAAAAATCAGAAAATCTCTGAGAAAATTTGGAGCGGTAGTAAATATGGTATTAAGTCTGGGATGCTTAATGCTAATATCTCTTTTGCTTCCGATGCTTCCTCTGTGGATGAAATGTTGACTAATTTGAATGCTGATATCAACTATCGGATTGAAAATCCCGTTATTAAAGGTTGGAATTTGGCTAATATTGTAACGGATCTAAAAAAGCGTAATTACTCCGATGGTTTGTCTGCTTTTGTTACTGAAAATTTACAACAAGGCGAAACACCTTTTCAGTATGCTAGCGGTAAAATAAAAGTTACTCGTGCTGATTATGTTTTTCAGAATGCTTTGTTTGAAGCTCCGGAATGGACTGTTTCTATGAATGATAAAGGAAATTTGAGCCTTTGGGATATGAATGCAAATTTTGTTTTTACTCTGAAAAACACTCAGATTAAGCCTTTTCGGTTTGATTTGAGCGGACCTATGATGACTCCGGAGCTTACCGTAGATGTGAAGGATATTACGGATACATATGATGCACATTGGGCAAAGGTTGAAGCTGATAAAAAAGCCGCTGAGGAGGCCAGAAAAGCTAAACTTAAGTCTTTGATGGATGCACAGCAAAATTATGCTAAAAATATTCAGCAGCGCTTGTTTGATGAGGTTATTCCGGTGTTGGATGCTAAGCGTAAACTGTCTCAGAATCCTGAGATTTTGGCAAAGTATCAGGAAATTGACAACAAAATTAAAGAAATTAGTAAGGCTTTGGATGAAATTATTGTTCAAGGTACAATTCCCGAATTTGATGAAAGTTTGCCTAAGGCTTTGTCTGAAAAAAATGAGGCCTTAGATGAAAAATCTGCCGGATTAAAAAATGAAATTCTTGCTGTTTATGCGCTAGATGTTAAGCAGAGAATTAATGACTTTTATAACAAAATTGTTGATAACTATAATCAATCCAAAATAGATGTCAGTAAATACAGAGATGGGTATGGGGTTTTTGCTCAAAGATTGGCAAAAATTAAAACAATGCTTGATATTGAGCAAGATGATAAAATTATTTCTTTGAAAAAAGAAATTGAAGATAATTTGTTGGCTATAGATGCTATTAATTCGGAAGTTGTTAAGGATTATATCTTTATACAAAATTCTCAAGACTTGAATAAGTTGGAGGAATATACCAAAAAAATTTCTGATTTGGAAAAGCAAACTGACGAGAAATTAAAACTTCTTAATGCTAAAATTGAGGAACTGTTTAAATATTCTGAAGAAATCACAAAGGCTGAAGAAAAAGCCTATGAAGAAAAGTTGAAACAAGAAGAGATTAAGAAAAAACTGGAGGAAAATACGGGTAAAATTTCCGGCGTGGGTGGAAAAGATATTATGGTTACTCGTAATATTCAGGAAATTGAGGCGATGGAGAAAGCCAAAGAAAATGAGGATATTCCGGTTCTTGATTTTAGCGGTAAGCAACCAAGTGGAATTGTTACCAAACCAAATGTTACTTTAGAATCGCAAGAAAATGATGAGAAAGTTTGGAATAAGATTGAGGTTGTTGGTCGTCAGTTGCCTGAAGTTCTTCCTGAAAACGAAGCAGATGATGTTATGGATGAGAATGTAAATGAGTTGTCCTTGCAAGAAGAAAAGCCTGAGGATAATAAGCTTGAAGAACAAGCCGAAGAAAAACCATTATTGGTACCATCAGGAAGCTTGTTAAGAGAAACAATGGGAGAAATTTCTAAGGCATCCGGCAAGATTATTCGTGAGGATGATTAACATACTAATTTGTTCATATAATAGTTGTGTAAGGGTTGTTTTAGGCTTGTCAAATTGAATTTTTATATTATGATTTTGGGCATTGTGTAACAATACATTATTTGGAGTTTTAGATGATTAAAAAACCGGAAGTTTGTATTTTGCCCGTTGCCGGGCTATCAACCCGAAATCTTCCCGCAACCAAGGCCCTTCACAAGGGTTTCCTGACACTTGACAGCTTGCCGATTATTCAATATGCGGTCAATGCTTGTGCCGAAATCGGGGTGAAGGAAGTTGTTTTTATTTATAGCGACCAATCCTGCAAACACTTGTTTGAAACTTATTTTAATCCTTATCCATGGTTGGAAAATCACCTGAAGGAAAAAAATAAGTTGGACCTCTTAAAAGTTATTCAAGATATTATTCCACATGGTATGAAGTTTTCTTTTGCAGAGCAAAAAGAACCTCATGGCAATGGTCATGCTATTTTGATGGCGAAAGATATTGTCGGGGACAGAGATTTTATTGTTATGTGGCCCGATGATGTGTATATCAATATGCATGGCGAAGGTATTTTGCAACAGCTTTTGAATGTTTATAACGAATATGGCGGAATGGTTGAAAATATTATGGAATTTCCACGTGAACAAATGACACGTTATGGCGCATTGGTCGGTGCCGTGCGCGATGGACGTGTCGTTCATGCCAAAGGATTGGTTGAAAAACCAAAACTTGAGGAAGTTCCGTCTACTTATGCCAGTATGGGTCCTTATATTTTGCCGAATATCATTATGGATATTTTGCCGGAAGTTAAAAAAGGTTCCAATGGCGAAATTAACCTCACAGATGCCATGAATTTGGCTGCAGAGCGCGGTGTTAAGCTTAGCGGTGTTCTTTGTGATGCAATGCGTTTTGACTGTGGTACAAATAAAGATTTGGCCTATTCCGACCTTAAGCTCAAATTGATGCGTAATCCCGAAATGAGAGCTTATGCTAAAGAGTTGCTGGATACAATGTTTGTATAGAAAATATAAGGCACAAAAAAGAGCGGATTTTCATCCGCTCTTTTTTATTATAATCTTAAAGTTTGGTAATTAATGAGATTGATGCATCAATTAATTTGTCTTGTGTTTTGTTGTCTAAATTTTTCATTATAGCCGTTTTAACGGTTTTAATCGTCAGTTCGCTGGTTAGGTCAGAAATTTCTTTTGCGGCTTTTTCTTTAGCGGCTTTGATACGGTCTTCGGCATCTTTTTCTCTGATTTTCATTTCTGCTTCAAGCTTAGAAAGATTTTCTTTCTTAAAATATTCAATCTCTCTTTGTGATTTTGCTAAAATGGCTTCTGCTTCCTTATCTGCATTTAAGAATTTCTTTTCATAATCAGCCAAGAGTTTTTGAGCATCATCACGCAGGTTGGCGGCATCTTGGATGCGCTTGGCAATGCCGTCTATGCGTTTGTTGAGCATTGACTTAACCAGACCGCCAATCGGTTTGGCCAACAAAACAACAACCAAAACAAAGGCAACACCGACCCAAAATTCGGCGCTTTGATAGAAGACTTCATCGTGTCCGTCAATTTGCCCGATGATTTCCGAAACATTATCTGCGGCATCCATAACGGCGTTTTGTGCTGTATCTATGATATTAGAACTTTTGTTGGTCATTTTTGTTTTGCCTCAACGGTTTTGACTGCGTCTTTGATGTCTTTGGCTGAAATGGTGTTTAAGCCGATTTTGGCAACAACGGCTTGTGCCAATTCTTCAGACATTTCTTTTACTTTTGTCAGAGCTTCTTTTTTGCTTTCGGCAATTTCCGCTTCGCCGGCGGCAATTTTCTTTTGGAGCTTGGCGGCGAGCTCGTCTTGCTTGTTTTGCATATAAGTATTAAGCTCTGCTTGGGTTGCGGCCAGAGATTCATTTGCTTTTGCCGTGGCTTCGGCAAGTGCGTCTTGATATTTTTTAAGAGAATCCTCAGCTTCTAAGCGGATGTTGTGTGCTTTGTTTAAGTAGCCGTCTATCTTGCGTTGACGTTGTTCCAGAATATCTGCAATGCGCGGCACAATGAAGTGCGACATTATAAACAGCATACTGAAAAAACATACAATGAGCCAGAATAGCTGAGATGTAAAAGTTGATGAATCTAACTGCGGCATAGTTTATCCCTTTATGTTCGTCTTTTCAGAGCCGAGGAGCAACTTTCCTCGGTTCTGACGAAAGACGGATTTGTTTAGTTGCCCGTGAGCATTACAAGGGCGATAACCAAAGCATACAATGCGATAGCTTCAACAGCGGCAAAACCTGCCCAGCCATAGATATCTACATCTTTTTTGACTTGCGGGTTGCGGCCGACGGTTGAAATAATTGTTGTCCAAACTTGAGACACACCCCAAGCAGCGACTGTCATTGACAAAGCGCACATTCCGGCGCCGATATAAGCCATTGGTTCCATAATTTTTATCCTCTTTCGGGTTGATAAAGAAGTTTGCTTGGCAAACTTCGGGTTAGTAAAAACATAATTATATTCGGCACAAGACCAAAACTTAATCCTTAGTGGCTGTGCAAAGCATCGCCAAGATAAATACAGCTTAAAACCGTGTAGATGAAAGCTTGCAGCAAGGCGATGAAAATTTCAAAGACAATGATGCAGCCGTCAAATGCCAAAGGAACAATACCCCCGATGCCTAATGCGACAATAAAGCCTGCAATAATCTTGAGCATAATGTGTCCGACGGTCATGTTTGCAACAAGACGGACGGTTAAGCTGAAGGGTTTGGAAAGAAAAGATATCATCTCAATCGGCACAATCAGCGGCGCCAGAGCAGCAGGAATCCCTTTGGGTAGGAATGTGCGCAGATAGCTCCATTTCTTCTTCTTGATGCCGATGCAGATGTTAAACAGTAAAGCAATGACGGACAAGCCGCCAACAGCCGCTAAATGGGACGTAAAGGTAAAAGCATAGGGGAATAAGCCCAGCAGGTTTCCGAAAGCAACAAACAAGAATACCGTGAAAATAAATGAAAAATATTTTAGGCCTTCTATGCCGACATTTTCTTTCAAAAGTGATGATATAAATTCATACACCGTTTCGGGAACAGATTGGGCAACGGAGGGAATGATTGTCCTCTTGCGTAAACAAAGTCCGAATATGAATGTGGAGATAACAACCGCCAAAACCATAAAAAGGCTGGAGTTGGTGAAAGAGATGTCCACACCGCCGACTTCAAGTGGAATAATCGGCTTAATTGTAAATTGTTCCATAGGGTTAGACACGACTAACTTACTCCTTATTTCGGTCTTCGTTTTTTACAAAACGATATACGTTTAAGAATCCGGCTGCGCCGCCAAAGAATAGTCCGGCTACCAAGAAGATGGGTTGTGTGGCAAAGAGTTTGTCCAAAAAATAACCCAAGGCAGTTCCGACCAAAACTCCGGAGACCAACTCTGTTCCGACCCTGAAGCCTGTTTTGGTGGCATAAGCAAATTCTGATTCTTTGGCTTCCTTGCGGGCCGCTTGTTCTACGGCTCGTTGTTTGTTTATGCGTTCTTCCAGCGATTTTAGGTCATCAGGAATCTTTTTCATTGTGCTTACTATACCTCATAAATTGTTACCGACTTATTAATAAAGTTTGGTACATTTTATTTGTTTGAGAGCTTCTTTTCTAAATAAGCTTTTAAGGTTTCATAATCCGGAGCGCCATGGATGACTTCTTTGCCGTCTTTGCTTACAATAAGCAGAGCCGGAGTGCCTTGAACTTTCAGCTTGTCTATGGCTTGTTGGCGTTCTTCTATAATTTGTTCCGCTAATTTTTCGTCTTTTAGGCACTTAGCGGCGGCTTCTTTGCTCAAGCCATTGAGCGCGGCATATTCGGATAAGATTTTTTCAGTACGGAAAGACAATCCCCATTCACGTTGTTTTTTGAACAGAAGCTCCAAAAATTCGTGGTAATTCTTTGCAGGAACGCAATGAGCTAACATAGAAGCCATCATGGATTTGCTGTCTATCGGAAAATCTACAAACACAACATTAACTTTGCCCGAATCTACAAAGTCTTTTTTCAGTTGCGGCAGGGTATCTAAATGAAAATTAGCGCAGTGATGGCAGCCGAAAGATGAATATTCATAAATCGTAATCGGCGCTTTACTGTTGCCGAGCGAATGTCCTTTAGGCAGAATAACATTAACTTTCGGGTCAACTTTTTGGGCCAGAGTATTAACATCTTCCGCGGAAGGCGCGGCTTGCGCGGTTTGCATCAAGACAGGACGACCGTCCGGGCTCATAATAAAACCTTTGAGGTTCAAATACATTCCCGCGGCAATAAAAAAGATAATCAGACCGGCAATAGTGCCGCTTATTTTTTTGACTGTATCTTCAAATTTCATTTTTTGTTATTCTCTCTTTTGTTATCATTAAATACACTTTTACCCAATTTTACTAATATTTTCTTAAGTTCCGCATTGTTTAGGTCAGATGTTAGGTCGTTGATGTAATTTTCTTCTTCCGAGCTGATTTTAATTTGTTTTTTTTCTTCGTCCGGCTTATCCAGTTTTTCTAAGCCAAAACCACTGTCTTGCGTGATTTTTATCTTAGATACGGCTTGGTACCCGAAATGCGTGTTTATCTTTTCCAATATATATTTTTCGCGATGCTGAATCTCAAGGGCAAAAGCACCGGAAATGACGCTTAAATGCAAAGTGCCGTTGCTTTTTTGTCCGCGCGGAAAGTCTATTTTTTGCGGCAGGCTGAACTCAGCCAGCTCTTCGCCGACAATATCTCTCCAGCCGGTTAAAATATCTATCTCCACAAAGCCTTTTGTGCCCAAAATCTGCTTGGCAAAGGGCAGAATCGTTTGCGACACGGAAGACAAACCCTGCGTGCGCCGTTCTTCAGATATTTGTATTTTCTCTTTCTTCATAACAATATCTCTAACATATTGTTTTTCCATCTTCCAGCATATCAAATCAAATATCAACAGTCAGAGGTGCGATGATTGACTCTTCTGCTTAAAAAAAATTATAATCGGCGCAAGGATAATTGTTGCGGTAGGCAGGTTATGGAAGGTTTGATGATACTTAAAGCCGTGCTCTCGCTGGCTTTTGTTTTGGGCTTGATGCTTTTGACGCTTTGGGCTATCAAATATTGTCAGCTCCATGGTGCCAAAAATAAGTTTATGCGTAAGCTCGGTGAGAATCAGCGCTTGCAGGTGGTTGAAAACAGGCGGCTTGATGCCAGAAACTCGCTCGTATTGTTCAAAAAAGATGATAAAGAATATTTGCTCTTGCTCGGTGCAACGCAGAATCTGCTGATTGAATCCGAACAGGCTAAAAAGGTTCAGAAATGATGTCTAAAAAGTTTTTGTTTTTATGTTTGGTTTTAGTCGCGGCTTTGGGCTTTTTTGCTTTTCCGGCTGAGGCTCAGACACTTAGCTTAAATGTTCAGGACCAGCCTACCGGCTCGGCGACAGCCAGAATCTTTAATATTATCCTGATGATTACGGTGCTCTCCATTGCGCCGAGTATTTTGGTGATGATGACCTCCTTTACCCGAATTGTGGTGGTCTTTTCCATCACCCGCAGCGCTTTGGCCACCAACTCAACACCGCCGAATATGGTTTTGCTCTCTTTGGCTTTGTTCCTCACAATGTTTATTATGGCTCCGACTTTTGAAAAATCTTGGGAAGAGGGGATTAAGCCGATGTATGAGGAAAAGGTTGAAATCCTTGAAGGCTTGGAAAAAGCCGCCGCACCGCTCAAGGAATTTATGGTGCGCAATACTCGTGAAAAAGACCTACTTCTCTTTACGGATTTGGCTAAAGAAAAGCCGGCGGAAAGCGTTGCGGAAACCCCGCTTAAAGTTGCTATCCCCGCTTTTATGATTAGCGAGCTTCGCCGTGCCTTTGAAATCGGCTTTCTTATCTTTGTGCCATTCCTGATTATAGATATGGTGATTGCTTCCGTGCTTATGTCAATGGGTATGATGATGTTGCCGCCAACTGTTTTGGCGCTGCCTTTTAAGGTTATTTTCTTTGTCTTAGTAGACGGCTGGTATATGTTGGCTGGGTCTTTGGTTAACTCCTTCAAATAAAATATTTGTATAATGGTCATCTAGTACAGAAATTGCAGGTCAAAAGTGTCCTCACGTACCTCAATGTACGCTGTGGTACTTTTGCCTTTATTTCTTACTATATGACTCATTCTCCAAATATTTTCAAACTGTTGCCAGCTTGACCGCCTCACTGGCTGCTTCAAGAATCATTGTTGAACCGCGATGCTTCCAGCGTGCATATCTTGCGTATGTGCCTTGTGTTCTTAGGATAATAAAAAAAAGCTCTTCCGAAGAAGAGCTTTTTTATTGATAAGACTTGGGTTAGAAGACGTAACGGAAACCACCGTATACTTCGTGAGCGCGGATAGAAGCGCTTTCAATTTCACCCATATTCAAGAAACGATAACCGACATCAATGTTAATACGGTTGGTTAACTTAGCAGACAAACCACCACCGACAGCCCAGGTGAAGTTGTCTTCTTCATACTTGACAGCTTTACGTCCAAAACCTTGGAACTCATATTCAATGTTGGTCATACCGATACCAGCCATAATATAAGGTGTAAACATAGAATAAGGTGTTAAGTCGGCATAGACGTTAAACATATAAGACATTGTTTGGAAGGTTGAAGTATTGCGTGCGTCAATCTCACCGGTTTTCTTTTCGGTTTCTTCACGCCATGTAAATTCAACCTCAGCACGGAAGTATGTATAACGATAACCGAGGGCGGCGGCAGCCATCCAAGAGTTGTCATCAATTTCAAATCTGTCGCCAAGGGCTTCGTCCGAATCGCCTAAGTTGTGGTTAACAATACCACCACGGACACCCATATAAAAACCATCGCATTCAGCGGAGGCAGAGGCTGCCAGACTCATAGACATTAAAAAGGCAGCAAATGCCGATAAAAGCTTTTTGTTCATTGGTACACTCCAAATAAATTTAGATGAAAAAGTCTATTTTGTCCAATTTTATACAATAATTTGTTTAATTACGCAAGTAAAAAATGCATTACTTGGGCTAAATTTAGCCCAAATGTCTTAAAATGTGATTAATAAGTGTAAATTTTTATGCCTAAGGGCTTGAAAAAATGATTTTTGTGCTTAAACGAGGCGAATCGGAAACGACTCGGAGAGGTTGAGGGTGAGGGGAGTTTGTGGTGAGTGGTTGAGTGATGAGCGCGGTGTGGTGAGTGCAAGGTGAGTTTGTGGTGGGGATGTTGTCGAGGGGGAGTGTGGTAAGTGAGGTGTGGTTTGTTGTGTGAATGGGGAGAGGTGTGGTAAGTGAGGTGTGGTTGTGTTGCGGCAGATAGAGGTTGAGGTATGGTTGAGATGAGGCGTGCGAGTGCGGTGCGCGATGACGGCAGGTGAGTTTGCTGAGGGGATGGAGTGGTGGGCTGTGGCGGAGACTGTGTGATGAGGTGAAAAGAGAAGAGGTGATTTTGTCTGAGGTGAGGATAGGCGGTTGAGCGGTGGAATATGATAAGGTGGGGTGGTGTGATGTGGCAAACTGTGGTGTGTTATGCTGCGGTGTGAAATGTGGTGATTGCGGAGTGATATATTATTTTAAAAGTATTTAAAAACAGAAAGGGCGGCAGGTAAACCTGCCACCCTTTCCTATAATAATTAGCTTAGAAACGTCCACCGTTAGGGCGACGGCCTAAGCCGAATTCTATTTTTACCGTAACGGACCCGTAAACCGGTTGGTAGGACTTGCCGAAGCTTTTGAATTGATAGCTTTCGACGCGTCCTTCAAGAGAAACTTTGGTTATTGAGCCAATAAAACGTTTCTCAAGACCAAGGACAGCTCCATATTTGACAGAACTGCCATCCTTTACAGATGGGAAGTCCACTGTGCCGGGGACATCAACGTTCGGATCCGGATCTTCATAGTGGAAATTGGTGGTATTTTTGCAATACTGGTATCCGACTGACGGACCAGCATATAATCTCCACGACCTCCCGTAACGTTCGTTGCGGAGAGCATGCTTCTTTTGATAAGGAGTCATGCCCGTCGTATTTACCACTGTTTTATTCCCAAAATGCGCAAGGGTAAATGCGAAGTCCACTGAGGCACCCAATGAGCGAAATCGCTGATTGAGGTCTTTGTCGATCTCCATGTTTTCGCTGATTTCGGCGTTCAGAGCGATATGCCCCCAGCCGAAGTAATTCTGCACGAAAGCACCGTATTGGGCTCCCATATAGGAATTAATTCCGCCTTTAACGCCGAAACCCCAGCCGGTGATGACGGTAGCTTTGGGCTCGCCGTCTTTGAATACGACATCGTATGGCTTTCCGCCAAAGGCGTCAGCCAGATCGATGTAACTCATATCGATTGTTGCGGTGTCGCCGGTTTCGGTTACAGCCGTAAAATCGAAAGATTCAACACTTGCGCTGGTTTCCTGCGCGTTTACGTTCATTACTGTTGCAGCCATTGCAATGACAGCTGCGAAATATCTTAAAGTTTTCATAAAAGTTTGTGTTAGAGGGTGTAGAACACCCGGGTTTGTTTTTATTTGGATCCCCAGGTCAGGTAAAACCTGCCCAGGGATTTAGAAATCTTTATCTGACTGCAGTATTACCATGCAGCAGCGGTAGCCGAACCTTCAGCAGAAGATACGGTTACAGAACCATCAGCATTTTCCGTGTAGGAGGATGCGATGTAGAGTTCGGCCTTGCCGTTGTTGGCAACGCGTACCTGGTTAGCCTCAATTGAGGTGATAGGTGAGTTGTTGCTTGCATTCTCAATAGAGCGCCACATAAATGCGTCGCCGTTTTGATAAGTGCGGCAGATAACCCATTCTCCATTAGCCTTCTGAGCAAGACCCAGTACAGCGTTTGCCGGAACGGTTACCTCAGACCATGTCTTTTTGGTAACTTCCTTGCCATCAATGTAGCCTTTCAGACCTCCACCAATCAACTGTCCATTTTCATAGATGTTGTAAGTGAAGATTGTTGCTACGTGATGTGCATTGTTGTAGTCCCAAGTATGGCTTTGGCTACCAGAGGCGATACCGTAACGGTTCTGAATTTTGCCGAGGTCATTCCATACCTCAGTATCGGTATTGTAGTTCTTCGCAGAACTTTTACCGAATGCCGCATTGTATACGAAAGAAACCGGAGTAACCTCGTAATTGTGGTTATTCTCAATTTCATTTCTCATGCTGCCAAAATTCGTGTTGGCGTGACTCAAGTTCCATGCGGGAACAGAAAGAGTGCAGCTCTTACCAGCTTCGGTGTACATCAAAGACGTATAACGAAGAGTAATGTCGTGAGAATGACCGTTGTAAGCAGCAGTCATTACCTGAGACATTGTCTGGAAGATCAGACCACCGCGCGTTGTGCTGGAACCAACCTTAGAGGCGTTACCGTTCTTGGCAATTGTCGGATTACCAAAATTGGTGTTGTCTCTGTAAAGACGATCCAGTGTCGGCATGGTGATGCTGTGCTCATAACCGTAAGTGTTAACAACAGTTGTGTCACTGTATGTACCGTCGTCATAATAACGAGTGATAACATAAGTGTTGATACCGTCGAAAGACTTCTCGGCTACGCTTTCCAGATTCTTAGCAGGAACTTCGGGTTCTTCCTCCTCAATTTGACGACGGAGAATAATTTCACCTTCGCCGTTGAGGTTGCGGTCGCTGTAGGTAGCAACGATTTGAGAGAATGCGTGCATTCTTTCAAAGTTGCCGTCGTTTGCCATTGCGCTTAATGCAGACGTACCGTTGTCACGGAACGAGAAATCAGCTGCAAGGAAGTCAATATTTTCACCCAAACCGTTGGAAACAATATATTTTGCTTCTTCGGTATATGCGCGGAATACGCTTTGAGACTTGTCAGTCGTCGTAGTGTATTCAACAACATATTGCTGGATTTCGATATTGCCAATGCGACGGGGGCTGCCTACGGCTTTCTTGGTTCCGGCGATTGCCTGACCATCTGTCAAAGCAAAAGCTTCGTCCTTACTCAAGGTAACAACGACGCCCTGTGCGTTTTCCAGACGGAAAGACAAGGTTGCAGAAATGCGGTCAATAACTTCTTCTGTGCCATTGTCCAGACGCTGCCACAGTTCGAAAGACGAAACTGCAGTGTTGTCTGAAGTAGTTTCGAAGGTAAAGTTTTTGCCGAAGATTGCAACTGCTTCCGGGTCGGCCGGGATTTCTTCGTTTGGAACGAAGAAACGGTGAGAGCGCTCGAAAGTGCGAACATCGTTCTCGTTATAAACGAATTCCCATACAAGAGTGTTCTCGTACAGCGTTCCTTCCACACCGTTGTAGGTGTAAGCAGAACCCTGACCGTAACGGATTTCCTTCAGACCACCTGTCCAATAAGATGACAGCATCTCCCAGCCATAGTACCATGCCTTTTCGTGCACGGTGTTGATGGTTTCAGAGAAAGTACCAAAGTTGTAAGTCCAAGCAGCCTTGAACTCCATTTTGGTAAAGTCGCCGTCCTGGTATTGGCGGGTGCTCTTCTCGGCAGAGAATGCCGGGGCACCGATAACCGGGTTGTCAACCACGATAATGTTGTGGTTGCAATCCTCGAGTTCGGCGGTTACGTTGAGCTCTGTAGAGGGCTCAATCGGTTCGCCGTCTTCAATGAGCGGATACCATGTCAGGTAACCCTTGTCGTCGATTTTCTCCAGCCCAGGCTGACCGTTGGCCTTGATCCCTTCCTTTTGTATAACATCCACATAGATAACAGTGGTATCCCGTTCTACAATTGTGATGTAGTACGGAATTGAATCTATGCGAACGATAGTGTCGCGCACAATGACCGGTTTTTCTAACCACATCGTGTCGATGCTGTATTCATACTTCCAAATCGTGTCCGTCTTTTCGATGGTCACGATTTCCTTTTTTACGGAAGCAGTGAAAGTCGGCATGCCGTCTTCACTGTTGGTGCAAGAAGTGAAATTTACACCAAAAAATACTGTGCAGATCAACGTCACTAACATCGAAACTGCGAAATTCTTCATTTGTCTCATATGCTTTATTTTTTTTTGTTATTATTTTTTCTTGTTTTTTGTTTTCTTTGATGAGGGGACTTCGGGAAACGTGAGTTTCGGGAAGTTTTATTTGAAAAATTATGTCAGAAGAGATTTCCGGAATCCAAATTTTAAGCAAAACCCTTGGTCTAACTCATTTTTATGAATCCTTTTTATTATTCGTTCAGAATAAAATCCAATCTAATATAACATAATTCGTATTTGTCGAATTTTAGGATAGCATAAAATTGATTAAAAAACAATAAAAACCGTATGAATTTCTGGTTTTTAGGTCAAAATCTCCCCTGCAATTTGTGTTTAAAATGTCTATATTTTGGACAAAACCTTGTGAGGTAAGGATTCGCGCCGGAGGGGGTAAGTTTGTGAAAAATAAGATTTTTTTCTCCTAAAACGAATCCGCAAGATAAAAGTTGATACAAATTTTGCAGAATCTCGGACTCAAAAAGCCGCGAATCGGAAAATTTTTGGAGGTGCTTTAGGGTGCAAAATCTCCGAGTCGATATTACAGAGTCGGAAAAGAATTGGCAGGTTTTTATATTTTACTGTCTTTGGGCGGGTTTTTTACTGTCAACTTTGGGGCTTGTTTTTTTACTGTCACCTTCGGGCTTGACCCGAAGGTCTGGATGATGAGATCCTCGTGTCAAGCACGAGGATGACAGAGAAGAAAAAAGCACGAGGATGACAAAGGAAGAAAACGCACGAGAATCTTTATTAAGAGATTGCCGGATCAAGTCCGGCAATGACAGAGAGGGAAGAGGAAGTTCGGCAATGACAGAGAGGAGGGATAGTTTGTTTTTTCTGTCACCTTCGGGCTTGACCCGAAGGTCTGGATGATGAGATCCTCGTGTCAAGCACGAGGATGACAAAGAAGAA
>CASFUZ010000016.1 GCA_949298065.1 uncultured Pseudomonadota bacterium
CTTTGGGTTTGTTGCAATGACAACAAATTGGAACGCATACTTGCGGTTAATGATATATCTGCCATGGTCTTTCTCCAAAATACTTTTGAACACATTTTTATCTGTGGCTCCCTACTGGGAACTACAGAATTTATTGTAGCACAAAAAAAGCACCTATTCAATACTTTAATTGACTAATGGAATTATACTAAGGCAGAAATCTAAACAAAGTATTAACACTTAACTGGTTGATTTTACACCAATTTTATAGCTTACCAAAAAATTCTTCTTCTTTTTTTACTAAGACTGCTGCATTTTTGATGGCCGAATAGAAATCATTGTTGATAATATTCTCGTTTATCGGTGCAATAAACGGTATCAGACTCGGCGCAGCAGACTGCAAATCACGCACATATTCCAAGTATATGGGGTGCAAAGGAGTCGGATCCTTGGCTAAATACATTTGTTGCACAACAAAATATACCCTCTTTGACGGCGTATTTGCCTCTTTCTCGCGCAAAATAAACTTCTCTCGTAGTATCGGAACATTACCTTCAATATAAAAACGGGTGCGCTCACCGTCATTGGTGATGAGAGACTCGCCTATAATGATACTTTCATGCGGTTTAAGTTCTATTTTTAATGGCATTGTTCTAAAGCTCCTACGAGAGTTTGATTATTTCTTTTTCGCTGTATTATATAATTGATTTATTTCTTTTTGCAAATCTTTATTTTTAATGTATAAGTATTTTAAGGAAAAAGATTTTTTAGTGAGGACTTTATGCTGTTTTTCAGTCGTGATTTATCTATTGAAGAAAAAAATGTTTATATGGAAGCGCTTGCTTTTGTCTTAAATATCGGACCATCTAAAACAGAAGCAAAAAAAGAATATATGGAAGCGCAGATGGCCGAAATCGGCCTGAACAAAAAAGATGCTCGTAGCGCCAAAAAAGTTAAGACACCCGATGAGCTTGCCAAAGATATTAAAGGAATCGGAGATATCAAGGTTAAGCGCTTTATCTTGCGCGAGATGATTCTCCTTGCTCTGGCTGACCATGAGTTGACTGATGATGAAATCCAAACAATCTATAAAATAGGTACACAAAGCGGACTGAAAGAAGAGAAAATCGGCGATTTGTTCCTATGGGCCGCTAAAGGTATTGAGTGGCAAATTGAGGGAACTCAGCTCGTTGAGGAAAATATATAAGCTATGTTTGAACCCCCGATTTTAACCATTAAAGGCGCTAAGCTCTCCTTTGGCGAAAATGCCTTGTTTACGGATGTTGACCTTTATATCAACCGTGGCGACAAAATCTCTTTGGTCGGCAGAAACGGCTCCGGAAAATCTACCTTGCTTAAAGTTATTGCTCAAGAGATTGAGCCTGATGCCGGCGAAATCTTTGTTCAGCCCGGCGTTAAGGTTTCATATATGCCCCAAGACCCTGACTTCTCCGGTTTTGCAACTTTGCGCGATGTGGTGCTCTCCGGTTTGTCTGAAAATGAGCGCTCGCAAGAATTTAAGGCAGATATGCTGATTGCGCAATTTGACATCAGAGAAGGACAAAAACCCGAGGAATCCTCCGGCGGAGAGCGCAAAAAAGCAGCTCTGGCCAAAGCTTTAATCAATGATCCGGATATTTTGCTCCTTGATGAGCCCACAAACCATTTGGATATGCCAACAATTGAAAAACTTGAAAAAATTATTGCCGAATTTCGCGGGGCGGTCATCCTCATCAGCCATGACAGAATGTTTTTGAGCAACACTTCTCAAACTACTTTCTGGTTAGACCGCGGGGTTTTACGCCGCAACAACAAAGGCTTTAAGTTCTTTGAAGAATGGCAAGAGCAAGTTATTGACCAAGAGATTATTGAGCAAAAATATCTAAACAAAAAAATTGAGGAAGAAACCGAATGGTTGCATAAAGGCGTTACGGCTCGCCGCAAACGCAACCAAGGCAGACTTCGCCGCTTGCAACAGCTTAGGCAAGAAAGACGCGAGCAAATCAAGCAAATCGGCTCAGTTAAGCTGGAAGTGGAAGAAGGTGCTTTGCGCTCCAAAATGGTTATTGAAGCCAAGCACATTTGCAAAGCTTTTGGCGACAGAGTGATTGTCAAAGATTTTTCAACACGCGTGATTAAGGGCAACAAAATCGGGATTGTCGGGCCAAACGGCGCGGGCAAAACCACCCTCATCAAACTTTTGACCAAGCGTCTTGAACCCGATAGCGGTTTTGTGAGAATCGGCAAAAATTTGGAAGAAGCTTATTTTGACCAAAATCGTATCACACTTGACCCCAAAAAAACGCTTTGGAAAACACTCTGCAACGAAGGCGACCATATTTTTGTGCGCGGCTCATACCGTCATGTTGTGGCTTATCTTAAGGACTTTTTGTTCCGCCCCGACCAAGCACAATGCCCCGTCTCGGCCTTGTCCGGCGGTGAAAAAAACCGGCTGATGCTGGCTGTTGCCTTGGCACAACCATCAAACTTTTTGGTCTTGGACGAGCCGACCAACGACTTGGATATGGATACGCTTGACCTTCTGCAAGAAGTTTTAGACGAGTATGAAGGAACAATCCTTCTGGTCAGCCATGACAGAGACTTTATTGACCGCGTGGTTACTTCCGTTATCTATATGCCGGGGGACGGAACCGTTTCCGAGCACGCGGGAAGCTATAGCGAACTTTTGGAAAAGCTCAAAAACAAGCCGCAAGCCAAAAAAGAAAACAAAAAGACTGACATTCCCAAAGCTGAAACAGCCAAAACCGCGCCAAAGAAAAGCGGCAAACTGAGCTATAATCAGCAGCGCTTGCTGGAGGTTTTGCCCGAGCAGATCAGCCAGATGGAAAAAGAAATCTGCCAAACTGAAGAAGCTTTGTCCGATAGCGCGCTTTACACTGAAAATCCACAAAAATTTGACGAGCTGACGCAAAAACTTGAACAGCTTAAGACAGAGCTTGAAAAAGCTGAAAACCAATGGCTTGAAATTGAGATGTTGCGCGAAAGTATCGGCGCTTAAAATCAGCGACCTGCAATGCCGACTAGTTGTTTAAATTTTTGCATCATAAGCCGCTTGTATGCGCCCAAAGTTGAAACATGTGAGCGTTTGCGGGCATAGTGTTCATAATATTTGCGCAAGATGGCATGATAGGTTTTGCTTAGTTTGGCTATGGCTTTGCGGCGGCGCGAAGTCGGCAAGATTCCTTTTTGGTTATAGGCTAAGGCATAGCGTTTTTCTTCCGCTTGCGGCTGGGCTGTTGTCCATTTTGCCATCCAGCTTTGCTCCAGCATAAAAGCCTTTCCTAAATGCTGCTTATGTCCGGCGTCATCTTCTGCCGAAACACCACAGCCAAAAGCCGCAAAATGGCAAGGCTTGGTAAATCTGTTCAAATCTTTATCCGACATATTGACCCCATAAGCGCTCAAAAACTTCTTAAATGCGCGGCGGATACTTAATTGTTCAGTTTTTGTGGCAAAGTCAAAGCCCTGATTGGCCCAGACATAACCACCACGAAGCGCGGGACGCGACTTTGCCGCAGAGCGTGCTTGCAAAACAATCTCTGAAACATCATCTTTCTTTAAGCCGGTGCGTGTTTTGTCATAAGCGGTTAAGAACTTTTGGCTCTGCTTCATTATACTGTTGGCAAAATTGTTGCCGCTTAAGCCTTTTTTCTGCAACATACTCTCATGGGTGAGCTTTAATTTATCATCCTCAAAGCTCAGTTTTAATTTCAGAATATAATTTTCCTCCGCATTAAAAACTTGCGCTTTTAACAAAATATTTTGAACAAAACCCATTTGTTCTGAGCTGATTTGTGCTTGCTCGTAGCGGGTCTTGTAGCCCATATCCGACAAGTCCAGAGGCCAAAGCTTTTGCACCTCGGCCGGAATGCTTGAAAAAAGTTCTTCTAAATCCTTAAAACTTGAAAAATCTTTTCTGCTTCCGCAAGGAATATTGTTGTATATATGTTCGCCTATTTGAAGACCTTCTGACATTTGTACCTTGCTACTTAAATGATGAATAGGGTCTGCTGCCGTCCAAGATATCACTGATTAAGATTAAGTCCGGCATAACCATATCCAACTCTCCGGGGGTTATTTGCTCAACGTTTATGCGTTGTTTTTGGTCATCTATCATCCGCTGAACCGTTACACTATCTACACCCGAAACACCGCCTGTTTCCAAGACATGAACTGTTGCCTTAATATGCTCTTGCATAAAAGCTGACTTAACAATGGCTTTTAGGCGTTGTTCAACATAAAAAAACCTATCTGCGTTCCACCCTCTATCCTTTAACCAACGAATGGTTTGGAGCGGAAATTTTTCTGAAGCTTTACCCATTGTCAGCGAAATTTGGCGCGCCCCAATCTGACTAACATCGCTTGCCAAATATTCTGACCAAACCGGCAAAAATCTGTTCATCTCTTCCTTATCTATGAAAGGCTTGCGTAATATTTTTTCTTGTCTGGCTTTTTCTTCTTGCGAATCCGTATATATGATGTTGGCAAAATATATGCCTAAAAACAAAAACGCAAAGATGAACACAAGCTTTTTCATCTTACCACCGCAAATTAGAAATGATGAAATCAGGAAAAGCGTCAAAATTTGTGGCTAATTCTCTGGTTTTGGCAACGTCCGGAATATAACCTTCGCCCAAGAAATTTACATGAACGGCTTTGGTTGTTAAAGCCGATGATATTTGGGAGAGATTTGCGCCTTTAATATCTGTTGCCAGATTATCTCCAACCAACAAAACATTGGAGCGGTCTATCCCTTCCAAACATTCCAAAGCATATTCCATAACCCGAACATCTGGCTTGCCGACAGTAATAATCCGTCCGCCTAAAACCGCATATTGCTCGGCAACAGCGCCGGGGGCCAAACTGATTTCTCCATTCATATAACTAGAGGTATCATTACCGGCACAAACCAGCGGCATATTCAAACTGGCGGCGTGTTCCAAAACAGGCAGATAATTCTCCACCAAATCCGTTGGGGTTTTGCAAGAACCAATAAACATAAAATCGGCTCGGCCTAAATCATCCACAGGCAGATAATCCAGCCCGGAAAAGACACCCAAGCCCTGCGCACCGCCGATGTTGACATAAGTCAAACCCAAGCCCTTGAACATATCTGTCTTAGCTTTGAGTTTGTAGTGCAAAAGCTCGCCCGCGGTTACAATGGCATCAAAAACCATTACGGGAATTTTATTGTCATTTAACAACCTGACAACTTGTTGAACGCGCAAAGAAGTGTTGCTCAGCAAGATAATTTTTCTGCCACTGCGTTTTAAGCTTTTTAATGCTTCAATGGCTTCGGACCTGAAGTTTTTGCCATCATACAAAACGCCGAAAAGGCCGACAACAACCGCCTCAAAAGGCTCAATTACCTTAGAGATATTGACAACAGGTTTTATCATCTTAATCATTATTTAAAAATCCACATAGTTTCGGCTTTGTCGTTTTGTCAAACATTAGCTCAAAAAAACGGCAATAGCAAGCTGTTTTCCCTTGATTTTAACCCTAATATAAAATGTTTTATTTTCGGTAAATTTTTCAAGCTATTTTTTTATGCAGCGATAAGCTTCCAGAGCCTCCGGCAAGGGTTCCAAAACTCTTTCCAAAACACCTTTTAATTCCGAAATGCAGATTCCGTAATTGGTGATGGGAACTTCGGCTTTTTCACATTTGTTTATACGCGACAAAATCTCCCGTCTGTTATTCATACAGCCGCCACACTGCACGACCAGCTTATATTCAGCCAAATTGCTCGGAAAGTCGCAGCCGGCAACATGGTCTATCTGTAAGTCAGCATTCGTCTTTTGCTTCAACCATCTTGGAATTTTGACCCGACCGATGTCATCCTCAACTGCATGATGCGTGCAAGATTCTGCTATCAAGACCTTATCGCCGTCTTTTAATTTATCTATTGTTCCTGCACCTTCCACCAGCTTGACGATATCGCCTTTTAGGCGGGCAAAAAGCGTGGAAAAGGTGGTGCATTTAATATTCTTTGGGGTTTCTTGAACCATTTTATCCACCACTTGCGAATCGCAAACGACCAAGGAGGGCGGCGTTTTCATATTCTCCAAGGCGGCGGCGTAATCCGTTTCTTTGACAACAACGACTGTCAAGTCATGGTCCAAAGCATCGCGAATAGCTTGAACCTGAGGCATTATCAAGCGGCCTTTCGGTGCTTCATAATCTATCGGGATAAGCATAATGACGGTTGAATGCGGTGCAACCAAATCGCCTAATACCGGCGGGGTTTTGATAAAATCTTCCGGCACAACCTTAATCAATTCTGCTTTAAGCTCGGTTAATACTCTATCTCTGCCGGATTTGTCGGTTGAGGTTACTTTGATGCCGTCATTGGGGCAAGCATATAAATCGCTCTTATTATAAACCTTTATGAGCGGCAGCTTACGCGCCTCTGCCTCTTTGATAATCTCTTCCTCTTCTTGGCCTATTTTATCTCCTTCGCAGACCAAAACTGCCACATCTGCCCTATCCAACACGCGCTTGGTCTTCGCTAAACGTTCTGCGGCTAAAGAAGTTTCATCTCCAAAGCCTGCCGTATCCAACCAAACAACCGGACCTATGGGCAAAAGCTCTTGCGTTTTTTCCACTACATCTGTTGTGGTGCCTGCAATATTTGAAGTTATGGAAACATCTTGTCCTGTTACCAGATTCAAAAAGCTTGATTTTCCGGCATTTACACGACCAAGCAAAGCAATATGTAACCTTAAAGATTTTGGGGTTTGTTGCATTTTTTCTATTCTTTCGTTGCTATATTTTTAATAACCTCATTGGCTATCATCAAGCCAAAGATTGCCGTAATGGTTGGCAGGGAGCCCATTGTATGCCGCTGTCTTCCGTTTTTGCCACCGCTTACAATGGGATTGGCATCATTTTCCTCATCATCAAAAATTGCGGTTTCCGGCAAGTCGGTCTGTTCGTTTGAGGCAACGCAGGTAATCTTTTTTATATCTACTCCTCTGCGCTTTAGCCTTTTGCGAACAAAACGCGCCAGACTGCAATTTTCGGTCTTGTCCAAACGGCGAACAGCTATGCAAGAAGCATCGGTCTTTAGCGCCGCTCCCATAGAAGAGATAAACGGAATTTGTTTATTATACAAGGCTTCCATCAAACAACATTTGGGGTTTAGCGCGTCTATGGCATCAATGACATAATCAACGGGTTCGGTTAAGAGCTCCGGCAAGGTATCCGCATTGACAAAGGTTTCTATGATTTTAACATCGCAATCGGGGTTTATCTCCAGCACCCTTTCTTTAGCAACTTCGGTCTTTTTGCGCCCGATGGTGGAACTTAGAGCCAAAATCTGGCGGTTGATGTTGCTTTCATCAAAGACATCAAAATCCACCAAAATCAAATGTCCCACCCCTGCTCTGGCTAAGGCCTCCAAAACATAACCACCAACCGCGCCCAAACCGATAATCATTACTTTGGCGTTTTTTAACCGGTTCATTCCCGCTTTGCCAAGCAGGGCTTCCGTTCTTAAAAATCTTCTATTTTCCAAAGTTTATAAACTCCTCCGAATTTTGATAAATTCGCCTTGCCAAGGCTTCCTTGTCTTCACCTCTTATGGCAGAAATCTCAGCCAAAAGTTCCGGCAACATTGTTGGCAAAACCTCTTCGCCTTTGACTGGGCCTTGATAAGGACCGTCCGTTTCCAACAATATCTTATCAGCAGGCAAAGCTGAAAGCAACTTTTCCTTATTTTTGCTTCTTAACAGCGAAAAATTAAACCCCAACAAACCGCCATTCTTAATGACTTTTTGCGCTAACTCCGCCGAGCTTGTAAAAGAGTGAAAAACAAAACTCTCGGGTAATTTTTTCCAAAATTCATTCAGCCATTCTTCCGCTTTAACCGCATGGATTATCAGCGGGCGGGCATATTTTTGGGCTAAATCTATCTGTTGAGCAAAAACTTCTCCCTGTTTGGCAAAATTTGGATTCTTTAACTTATCCAGACCGCACTCGCCTATCAAAGCCTTCGGGAAAGCTTGCAAATAGCTCTCAAGTTTTTGCGCCCAATCAGCTTCCGCTTCTTCAACATACCACGGATGCAAGCCGAAGGCCGGAACAACAAAAGGCGCATATTTTGTTGCCATTTCCGCTACTTTTGCCCAATCCGCCGCAACGGATGACACGCAAATAAGCCTTTTAACCCCTGCCTTTTGCGCCTGATTGATAATATCCGTTGCACAGTTTGACTTAAAATCTTGCAAATGTATGTGCGTATCAATAAATTGCATATAAGAAACTCTTTGTTTTTAACTTATTTAGGATAATAGATAGCAATGCCTATTTTGACAAGACCAATTTTGGAAATTAATCTCAACAATCTGTTGGATAACTATAAGCAACTCAAAAAAAT
This sequence comes from uncultured Pseudomonadota bacterium, assembly GCA_949298065.1. Lineage (GTDB taxonomy): Bacteria > Pseudomonadota > Alphaproteobacteria > RF32 > CAG-239 > Scatacola_A. The sequence continues at coordinate 8,381 of CASFUZ010000016.1, forward strand.
TTCGGCTCATGCGGAAGCTGCTGCCGTGGTCAAAGATGATGCCTATGGCTTAAGCGCCGAAGTTGTCGCCCAAAAGCTTTATAATGATGCCGGTTGCCAAAACTTCTTTGTGGCTCACGGCATTGAGGGTGAGAGAATCAGAAAATTCGTTCCTGAAGCCAATATCTTTGTTTTGCAAGGTATCGGCGAGGACAGTATTGACTCTTTTAAGAAATGTAAGTTAACGCCGGTTATCGGCTCTCCGGAAATGTTTGAATGGTGGAAGCAGAACAAAATTGAAGGTATCAAGCCGGTTATTCAGATTGAGACGGGATTAAACCGCCTTGGTTTTAGAGAAAGCGATTTGGACAAACTCTCACCTGCTGATAAAAATGAATTTGGTATGGTCTTGTCGCATTTGGCTTGTGCCGATGCCAAAGAGCATTTTATGAACCAACATCAGTTGGACAACTTCCGCCGCCTGAAAGCCAAATATTTTCCCAAAATTCCCGCCACGCTCTCTGCCTCGGACGGAACATTTTTGGGGCCGGATTATCAATGGGATATGGTTCGCTTGGGTGCCGCTATGTATGGTATCAATACCGCGCCTTATCGCGAAAACCAGATGAAGAGCGTGGTTGAGGTCAAAGCTCCGGTTTTGCAAATTGCTAATTTGCCCAAAGGTGATTTTGTCGGATATTCAGCAACTTATCGCGCGACCGAAGACCGCAAGTTGGCTATTGTCTCCATCGGCTATGGTGATGGTATTCCACGCTCGCTTTCTAATGTGGGCAAAGTATTTTTCAATATCTGCGGGCGGATTAACGAAGCGCGGATTATCGGCAGGCTCTCTATGGATAATATTATCTGTGATGTTACTAATGTTGAAAATCTGCAGGTTGGTGATATGGCGGAAATTCTGTCTGACTATTATACCTTAGATGATATGGGACGAGATGCCGGGACAATCAGCTATGAGATTTTGTCGCGTATCGGCAAGAACACAAGATATATTAGAAAATATATCGGGAAATAAAAAAAAGAACCGACTTTTCAGTCGGTTCTTTTTTTTGCTTATCTTGAACGATTATTAATGTTTTTCAGCTCTTGTTGCTCTACCGCAATTCGGTTGTTTACAACCTCTTGAGCTTTGGCATCTTCATAACCTAATTGACGAAGAATTTTGTAGTGTTCGCCATAGTCAACATAACGGAACTTGCCATCTGAATGTTGAACAACACCTAACTCTGCCAAACGGTTGATTTGGTCGCGACCACCGGCAAGTGTATCTTTACCCTCAAACGGCTTACCTGCTTTATAAGAAGTCGGCTGTTTCGGTTCTGGTGCCGGCTCTGTCTTTTCTTCCTCTGGAGTTGTTCTTTCCTCTACTTCCTCACTGGATGGGGTTGGAGTATCTGCCGGAGGCGGAGTCGGTTGCTCATCAGGCGGGGTTATTGTCGGTGTCGTTCTTCCTTGAGGCGGAACTGGGGTTTCCTTATTATCTATATAGTCAACCAAACGTTCGCTCTCACAATCATCCAACAAGAAACGTGAACGTGTGTTGATACCAACATAATTTGGATCTAAACTATAACCAAATCTTAGATCTGAGCGTTGACCATAGTTATAACCCGTCAAACCTTTGTGGATTTCCGTAATCTGCTGTTCCATTGTCAGCTTACGACAATTTTCATCACCTAACAAGGCTCTCAACAGCTCATCAGCATCACCTTTGCGAACATCTGCTGCGCGTAAGAGAATAGCGTGAGCTATTTGCGCATCTGACGCATTCGGGAAAGCTTGTCTGACTTGCTCATCCATATGTCCGACACGATAAATCATCATCTCGGCCTTAAGCGTTGCCTCAGAGCGACTTACCTGAGAGTTGGTCAGCAATCTGATAACACTCTCGTGGCTCTTAGCTTCAACTTCCGGTCCATGATAGAAGTCATCATACTGAACAATGACATCAGGTCCTGTTCCTTCCGGATTTTTGGGCTCATTTGCCCAGCCTTCGCCACCATCTCTATCAATGGTGTCAGGAACTCCATCGCCATCACGGTCCGGAACATCTCCAACAACAGGGGTTGTATTAGTCGGGGTCGGCTTGTCTGTAGTCGGGGTAGAATTTGCATCTTCCTTTCCCTCACCTAACCATTTACCAAGCAAATCTCTTGCCCAAACACCTCCGGCGAAAGCTGCCGCTGAACCCAAACCAATCAACAAACGGCGATTGCGTTCTTTGGTGTCTCCGGCTTTTTGTGCCTCATAAACACTAGTGGCACTGCGCGTTAACATAGCCGCGCCGGAAATGCCCATTTTAGCCGTGCTGGTATGTTGAGTTAACATTGTTGCTTGAGCAACGGTTTGCGCATCACCAATATGGGTAAGAGCACCTAAACCTGCGGCACCAAAACTCAACAATGATGAAGCCGTAAACAAACCAGCCAAAGCAGCTTCTTTTTTGTTTTGCTTTACAAACTTGCGGAAGCTGGTGCGTTCCTCTTTCGGTTGTTCCATATATTTATTGGTAAAAGGAACAACATGTTTTTTTAGAACATAAGCACCATAAGCGGCCATACCCAACGGACCACCAAAACCGGCGACAAATGCCATACCGATAGCCGGAGCTGCTTTTTCAGCCATCAATGCGGCTCCGCGAACAAAGCCCCAAGTTTTGGGTCCGAATTTCTTCTCGCAGCGTTCGTCAAAACTCTTAATCTTGGCTTTGAACTTTTGGATTATGGGCAAGCTGCCAAAAGCTCTTTCTATCTTCTCAACTTTAGAATCTATACGTGCAGATTCCGTTGCCATAAAGCCTAAAACGCTTTCTAAGCGAACGTGGGCTTTGCTCGGCTTCTTGCCTTCCGCATTGACATAGGTATCAATCTTGTTTTGCAGAACTTGGCGCAAATGTTCCTTGTTGCCGGTATAATTGCTGAAGTTAATCGCATTGCCGGTAACAATAGAATATACTGCCGTATCAATGTTGAACTTCAAGCGGTCAATATATTCTTCTTTGGTAACCTTTTTGCTGTCCATCATTTCAGCTTCGGTCTTGAGCTTGGCTTGCTCTACCAGCTCAGAACGAACATCATGCTTGTTGCCTTGTTCGTCATAGACATCCAAAACATTCAATGATGCACGAGAGTCTGCAAAAGTTTTATCTTTTTCATCCAAAGGGTTAATTGATGATGACAATATCTCAAGTTGTTGCATGTTTTTGGCAATGTCTACACCTTTAAGATTATCCGTTTCATTAACCGCAATCGGGGTATCTTTAGGCTCATCTTTTACTTCTGCAATCGGTGCTTTTGGGGCATCTTTGGGGGCAACATTTGCTTCGGATAAAATCTTCATTGCCTCGTCTTTGTCTTTGGTCCAAGAAATACTCTCCAAGGTACCATTGTGCAAAATGCCGTGTTTATCCAGATAACGGATTTGTTCTTCCGTTAAAGGAATGCTTTCTGTTTTTGTTTCCGGGGTTTTTTTGTTGCCCTGCTCTTTTTGTTTGGCCTCAACAATTTTTGCGACTTCTTTGTCTCTGGCATGCTTAGATACACGCGCGGCAATCTCAAGGGCTTTTTGGCCATCTGCTGTTAAATTATCATTCGCATCAAAACCAACTTCTTCTGCCAACTCACGCAATGCTCCGGCTTCTTCCAAACTCATATGAGCTTGAAAATCTGCAGAGCTGCGGGCATAAGAGGACAACTGCCCTTTGGCAAAGCCATTAACTAATTTGAACAAGCCAGCGCTGTTTTCGTCCGTCTTCAATACGGCGTAAACTTCCATTAACTCGGCAAGGCTTAAATTGTTCATGCCGGAATTAACTTTTTTGGCTGCTTCTTGAGCGTTCATATCTCTAAACTCCTTATTTTATTCACAAATTTGAAGGCATTATAGCACAAATTTTGTTTTTTTCAATACCTTTTTGTCAAATTAGGCTATTTTTTTGAAAATTGCTTTATCTTCCTTCTGATGTATTTGTACGGCTTACTGTTTGTACCGGCTTAACGGCCTTAAACTCGCCATTTGCACATTTCTCTTGGAAATTTTTGAAAAATCTGTACTCTGCCATCGCTCTGTTTAAGGAATCTGGATCATTTAAGGCTTGATACATCGGGTGATCCTTACTTACCTCTATTTTCAGCATAGTTCCACTTATCTCTAAATCCGGACCACCATTTGTGACTTCCGTTAACTTAAAACTATGTCCATTTTCATCTACGCCAACATACTGATTGTTGCCCATTTTATCTTTAACACTAAACAACTCATTATTGTTAAGCTTTTCTGCGGCAGATAAAGAGACTGTTGAAAAACTAGCTATTGTTTTATTTACTTCATTGTTAAATTCTTCTGCTTCTCTTTTGACGCTATCAAGTGGATTCTTATCCTCCTGTTGGGGTTCTTCTGTTACTGGTTGGCCCTTACTTTCCTCCTTGGATTGAGTAGTATTTTGAGCCTCATTTTCCTTTTTTGGAGTAGTTGTTGGGGCTTCGGAGTGATCCTGGCCAACTTCTTTTTCTTGATTTATGCGATATTGCTCGCGGCGGCTTAACTCATCAATCTTGGCATCCATTTCCGCATAGCGTTGCTCCATCAATTGTCTCGGACCTTGCGCTTTTATCTTATTGTAAAGCTCTTCTCTTTCTTTAAGCAATTCCATAACTTCTTTTTGGTGCTTTTTGTTTGACAAGGCTTCCTTATAATATTCTTTGGCTGCTCTTCTGTCTTCAGCATAATCTCCGGTCATTTTAGGAGCTTTGGTCGGGTCTAGACCATAGCGTGCAAGATCTTTATTAACCTCGCTCATCCGCATTTCCATCTTTTTGCGGTCCTCAATTATATCTCCTAAATTATCTCTCTCTGCTTTGGCCAGTTTGATTTCTTTTTTGGAAAATTCCATTTGCTTTTTAACTTCATCTTTCATAGCCTCGGCATGCTTAAACTCTGCTTCAATTCTTTTTGAATCCGTTAACGGTAAGCTTTTGAGCTCATCTACAGATTTTCCCGTAAGTTTAACTTTTTCAACAGCAGCTTTCCAGGCGGCTTCTGCACGAGCTGCCTCTTGCTTGGCTTTGATTAAACTCTTGCTGTCTCCTTCCTGAATAGCATAAGGACCTTCTTCCTTTTTATCTTTTTGGACTTGATTTTCTTGTGAATTTTCTTTTTCTCCTTGAGGATTCTCTATTGGATTGGCTTTGTTATCTTGTCCGTTTTTCGGAGTTTTGTCCTCAGCCCCCTTATCTTCATTACCTGTTTTATCTCTTTGGGCTTCTATATTTTTGGGGTCTCCTCCTTTGGCTGAACCTTCGTTTTCCGGCGAAATAACTTTGCCGTTCGGACGATAGGAATAGCCGGTTCCGCCTTGTGAGCGAACATCATTTAAATAGTGGCCCGTATTATCTACATTAGCGGAAGAACGACTGATAATTTCCATATCTGCCTTACTCAAAGTCTCTCCTTTGAGCACGCGTTCCATTGTAGAGCGGATGTTTGTGCCTTCAACCGTCATTATCTTATCATTCGGTGCTAACAGGCGTGCTTGCTCCAGTTTATAAAAGCTCTCTTCCGGATTCTTTATGCCGGCAGCTTTCAGTTGGCTATAAATTTTATTCATATCAACACCCGGGTGGCGCTCAGCATTGCGGTTTAACATATTTTTTAGCTGAGATTCCGTTACGGGCCCCGTATCCGCCCCTCTGTCTGCTGAATTCTCAGGTGCTTTTGCTCCTGCCGGTGTTTCTTTGGCTAAATCGCCCAGCTCTTCAACTCGCTTGTGTAAGAGCATTTCTTTTTGCATCGGCGACATATTTTCATAAACTTTCGGATTTACGCCTAATTCATGCAGTTTAGCATCCAATTCGTTGCCTTTCAAGTTGGAGAAATCCGGTGTTCTGCCCTGAGTTTGCGCATTGATAACATCTGCTTTGGGCGCCGCTCCGGTTACTCCATCAACTCCGGTATCATTACTTGAAAATTTGCCTTTAAACCACCCAAATACTTTATCTCCGTATTCTGCACTCAGTACACCTACGGCTCCACCAAGGATTGAGGCTCCGGCTGTGATGGCCGCCTGTTTATATAGCTTTTTGCGTTGCGCTTTGTCCTGCGTATTCAGGGCTGCTCGGAAATCCATTCCGGCATTGGTTAAACCTGATGTTACCGAAATTCCGCCTCTTATTGCTGCTTTTAAAAGTCTGTTTCCGGCTTTAGCGGCTGCCGTATCTCCGATTGCTTTGCCAACAAAGCCGACTGCATTCCAGCCATGTTCTGCAACATCCAATCCGCCAAAAGTTGCGGATACGGCGGTCAGCGTTCCTGATGTAATCAGGGCTACTGCTTCTTTCGGGTTCTTCTTTAAGTATTCTATATAAGTTCCCTTAAATCCGCTTTCTTTGTACTTTTTCTGCTGTTCTTTGTAGAGTTTATAGGTATTATAGCCAGCCAAGCAAGCTAAACCAACGCTGCCAAATGTAGAGCCGACAGCCAAAGAAAGCATACTTTTCTTTGCAGCTTGGTAAAGTTTCGGATGTTTTTCCTTCATCCTTTTATCAAAAGCAAGCGCACGCGCTTTTAAGGTTTTGCTGCCTGTCTTTTCGGCAATACGATTATTGATGGCAACTTGCCCGCGGCTGTTGGTGATTAAGACAACTGTTGCAACCTGATTATCCACGTTATAATGCTTTGATGGATAATGGCGATTAATATAACCTTGAGCTCTTTTGGTTAATTCACCATTAAACTCTTTGGTCTTTTCTTCCAGTTGCTTTTTCTCTTCTTCCGTCAGATTTTCTTTGTGAGATAATAAGCCGGCATTGGCTTCCTTAAACTCGGCAATCAGCTGCGCTTTTATGGTCTCTAAAGCAAGAGCATCTGCGTGAGTACCAATGGCTTGGAATAATCTTTTTTTCTTTTCATCTGCACTTAGGTTCGCAAACTCGGGCAAAACAGCCAATTCTGCTTCCGCCTGCATAATGGCCATTTCAAGCATCTCTTTGCGGAGCTCTTCCTTGTTCTTGATACCATCTTTGTTTTGAGTAAGGTCAATATTATCAAAGAATGCGGCAAAGCTTGCAAGATCAGGATGTTCCAGTTTCTTATCTGCTGTTTGTGCCAATAAATCCTTGCCGGCAATGAGGGCATCCATCTCGGCAATATTTTTGTCCAGTGTCTTGGCAAAATCAGGTGTTAAATGCGTTAAATTGTTTTTGGCATCAAAAACTTGTTGCTCTTGCTCTACCCTTTGTGTCGTTTGAACTTGGTTGTCTGCTGATTTATGAACAGAGGCAACTTCTTGCGCAAGGGCCTTCATTCCTTCCAAGTCTTCCGGGGCACAATTTTCTTTGCCTGAAGCAAAATCTTGTGTTTTTTGCTGAGCAAAAGCATCCAGCTTAGCAAAAGCCTCTCCGGCCGGGCTTGCCTCTCCGCTATGAGCCTTTAAAATACTATATGCCCTATTCAGCTCTTCTGTGCTGAGGTTATCCAATCCTTGATTGACAAGTTTTATCGCCTGTTCCAAATCCTGCTTTTTTGCATCTGCTGTTTGGGTTTTTGCTTCATCTACCATCTTTTTGCCCTCTTAAATTATTATACTAAATTTATTTTAGTACAAAAATGCGAAAATTTCAATAAATTTTGTCAAAAAAAATAATTATTTTTTATGCTTATCTTAAGTATTATCATAAAAAGATTAATTTTTATTTATCAGCTATAGACTAATAAAATTGTCCATTTGCTCCTTATATCATCTTGTTTTATGCAAAAAAAAATGTTAGCCTTTAGTGTGGTGATTTGTTTTTGGAGATAGGTTATGGATGATAAGTCTGATAACTCGCAAGAAAAGAAAAATGACGATAAAAAATCTTTTAACTCTTTGCATAACGAGCAAAAGTCTATGGAAGATCAGCTTTATTTTGAAAAAATTCGCGAGCAGAGAAAAAACAGCAAATATTTAGCACAAAAAGTTGAAAAAGAGCGAAAACGCGTGCAAGAAATGCTGAAGCGGAAAAGAGAAAGCCTCAAGGACGTCAAAAAAGAGAAAGATAAAAAATCAATCTCAGCTGACTGTAGTTTTCTTCAATCAGCTCTGAGCGAATTGCCAGGAATTGAAGCTGAAATTACCGGTGATATAACAACTTTGAATCTTATTTTGGCATCAAAAACAAAAATGCCTTATAGAGTTTTGATTGATTTTGAACTGAAGCCTTTGCCTAGCGAAAAAAATAAAAATAAGGATAAGGACAAAGATAAAGATAAAGATAAAGATAAAGACAAGGACAAAGACTCAAGTAAAGAAAGAGGCAAAGAAGGGAATGCTCAGCAAAATCAATCATCTAAACAACCAAAAATGAACTCTGAAGATTTACGTTTATTGCGCAACGGTATAAACAAAAATATTATGCCGATAGAGCCTGAAAAGCGTCCGACCACACAACAAAACAATAACAACAGCAATAGCAATAATCCTAAAATGCTGCAAAATTTTTTAGAAGGCGGCAGAACTTAATTCTCATCTCTGAGGAGAGATTCCGTTACTTATTCCCGACCACCATCTCGGGTATTTTGTTGTGTCATTCTTCCGGTTACGGTTGCTTGAAGCTCTGCACTATTTTCATTGATAAAACTATTTTGCGGGGGCTGAATGTTTTTGTCTTTGGTTGTTTTTACTCGGCCGGTTTTGCGCAAAAGCTTTTGCTTGCGTTTATATTCCTTGCGTTCTTCCTCACTCATATTGCTATAGTTGTATTTGCGAATTTCTTTTTTCTCTGCCGGAGGAAGTTCTTTGATATATGGCTTTTTCATATTAATCTCTTTAGGCTTACTTCCTGCCACTTTCATTTTTTCAGCAAGGGCCGCGGCGGTTGCTTTTTCTTTAGCTTCCTTAGATAAATCTTCACCGATTTTTACTTTGTTTATTTTCCTTTTCTTGGCCATTTTAAATATCTGGCGAAAAATATTGAAATCTGCCTCTTTTTCCGGCTCTTGCTCTTTCTTATCTTTGTTTTTATCTTTAGCTTTTTCTTGCTCCGGCTTTTCGGATTTTTTTTCTTTCTTACGCGGTGCTATGAGAACTTTTTCGTCTTCCGTTCGTTCTATTATTGCAACAAAATCATTTTTCTTTTGGTCTTCTTCACTTTCAAAAATTTTGGTTACAGAGGATTTTTCTTCCAATACGGTTTCCGCCAAAACCATATTAGTTGCAGCAAATTCTTTCCATTCAGAAGCATCTTGCGTTAACTCGGCAATCTCTTTGGTCAACATTGCCTCATTTATTTGCCTGTTATGGGTGTTTTCCGCGCTATTACTTGAACGAGCATTGAGTTCTAATTGTTTTTCTGCCAAGTCCGAGCCGAGCGCATTTTCATCGGTCTTGCCTTTATCTAGCTCTTTTTCTTCGTTGGTTTTTTCGGCTGGTGTTTCCGGAGCATTATAAGGCGCTTTGGCGTTGCCTGTCTCTGCTTGTTTGGCCATATCTTCCTGCATGGATTGTACGGCTTCAGCGTCCATCTTATGTGCATTTAAGATTTGAGACATTTGCTCTTGCATTTTTTCTGCCGCAGCTTGAGAAAGCCCCGGTGCTGAAATCTCTTTTTTATCGCCTACTTCCTGACCGGAGGTTCCATCCGGCTTAAAATCAAGATGATTTTCATGCACAGGCTTGAGCATTGCGGCCTTAAATTCATCTGCAGTCATTCCGCAACGGGGATCATAAATATCCAGCTCACCGCTAAGCGTATTTTTGAAGCCTTTGACTTGACCAAAAGCAAGCAAAGCCTCTGTGGCCGTTTTGCCGCCATCTGCTTCCGAACCATTTAAGGAAGCATCATTAATTAACCCATAGAGAAGTTTGTATTCAGCCGCATTTTGAATAAGTTTTGTGCCTTCGGCAAAATCCTTAACCCTTCCTGCCGTATAGGCATGTAGCTGCCCGCGAAGTTCGGCTTGCTCAGGCAAAGAAGAATCTAGATGCTTATCCAAAAAGCTAAGCTCCGTGTAACTCATTGTTTGCCAGTCGTATGTTTCAGCCATTTATTCCTCCGCTGTTATATGCTTTATTATTTTAGCAAAAAATTAGCAAACTGCAATATCTTTGCATAAAAAAAGCCCCTCAGCTGAGAGGCTTTTTTGTTTTTTAACCATTGCTTCTTTGGCTTTCCCAATATTTTTTCATTGCAGCTTGGCGAGCTTTTGCATTTTCTTCTGTATTGGTATTTTTAGGATCAGAAACATTTGTTTCATAGCCTACGCCTTTGTCTTCTCCGTTTTCATCTTTTCCTCTTCTTTCTGCTGAAGTACGGAACCAGTCACGGCGGGTTTCTTCGGTTGTACGCTCTTGCGTACCCTTAACCTTATTCCGGGCATTATCCAACTGCTTTTGGCGAACACCTTGGTTGTGTCCCTCCAAAGCTGCCTTAGCTTCTTCCGGTAAATCTTTTACAGCTTCATAGAGCGGATTATCAACCATAAGCACTATATTCTTGCCATCCTCATCTTTCTTGGGGTTACCTTTTTCGTCTAAGACATATTTAATGCTTCCGTTTTCATCCAAGGCAAAGTTTTTCTCATTCTTGTAGCCAATTGTTTTTTCCGGCGCACCTTTGATTTCAACATCATCTTTCTGAGCATCTTTGGCGGCAACCATCGCGGCGGCATAAGCTATTGTTTTATCTTTCTCATCTGTTATGTTAGACAAATCTATTTCTTTGCCTTCAGCTAAATCTTTTTTGTATTGCTCCCGATGTTGTTCATAATCTTGTTTATTGTTATATTCTTCCAGCTTTTTCTTGGATTCATCACTCAGTTGGTCTTCAAAACCATTGGCATCAATCTTGCCCTCCGGCGCATTCTGATATTTAACGCCTAATTCCTCACAAGCGAGTTTTAATTTGGCGGCAAACTCAGGCGACATCTCACCTGAGAAGTTGATTCCCAGATTGTTGCGTTTGGCATCTTTAACAATACCTAAGAAAACCGAATAATCAGCCGTTTTGCCATCTTCTCCTGAAATGCTGGCGTGTTTTGAATCTGAATAGCGGACTGAACCAAGTTTTTTGCCCTCTTTGCTGATGTTTAAGCTCAGGCCTTCTTGGTCTTCAGGGTCTCTTTCGCATTCCTGCTCGCGTTCTCCGCAATGTTCCTTCCAGAATTTTTCTTTATCCGCTTTCCAATCCTGATTCTCGTCTTGATTGGTTGGAGCATCTGTATTCTCTTGGCCTTCCTGAATATTTAAGGAATTATTACCGTTAGGTTTATCCTGATTTTCCATGTCCTTTCTCAGTTTTTCGGTAAACATGGTGCGTAATTCATCCTCAGACTTTCCCTTATATTCAGGATCATTAGGATTGTAATGATAGGTTTTCATTGACTTATTACCATCCGTTGACGCAAGTCCTACCTCTATTTCTTTCCAACCTGCCTTGGCATATTCCTTATTTAAGGCTTGGCGTTTTGTGGTTTTTTCTGCTTCAGGAGCGTTGGCTACTTCTTCTTCCCGCTTATTAAAATACTTGTTCTCAGCTTCAACATCATTCGGCAAACCTTCTTCCGGCGGATTCTTTTCATCTTCTACATTGATATATTTAGCAACCCAGTTTGCGTAAGTTTCCTTAATTTTCTCAATCTCTTTTGCATCTGACAACTCCGAAAATTCATCTGCAGTTTTCTCGCAGCCGCCAAGTTTGAAGAAAAGGTCGTGGTAGGTACCCAAATTAACATCATTTGCCATAGCTCTGTCTCCAACATAAAAACTTTAATTATGGACAGAATAGCACAAAACAACTATTTTGTCCATATTTTTGTTTAATGTAACAGAAGTTTCATAATATATGGTTAATTTGTATCAAATTAATTTAACTGCGCCAACAAACGTGTAATATTAGCCATAAACAACTTTACCGAAATGGCAAGTAAGATAATTCCGAAAAACTTTTGAATCATATATATGAAGCCTCTTCCCAATATGCTTTCAATCTTTTTAGTCAGTTTTAAAACCAGATAAACTATGACCATATTAGCAATAACCGCAGCTAAAATGCTGATATCACTATATTGGGAACGAATGGAAAGCAAAGTGGTCAATGCTCCCGCGCCGGCAATCAATGGGAAAACAACGGGAACAAAAGTGGCATCTTTCGGGGTATCCGGCTGATCGCGGAAAATCTCAATATCCAAAATCATCTCCATTGCAACAATAAAGATGATGAACGAACCGGCAACCGCAAAAGATGAAATATCTACGCCGAAAAGATTAAGAAATGCCTCTCCGACATAGAAAAACAGAAAGAACATTATCAGCGATAAAAGTGCACCTTTTAAGGCATTTATCTTTTTGCCACGCTTTTTTAAGGTTAAAATAACCGGAATATTGCCCGTAATATCAATTACGGCGAACAAAACTACAAATGCACTGATAAAATGATGCCAATTAAACTCGCCAAACATATTTTTCTCCTTCTTAAATTTGATTTTTGAATAACACTTTAACTTTACAAGTCAACAGAAAAGCGCATTTGATAGACAGACAAAAAAAGAGCCGCTTTTACAAACGGCTCTTTGGGGTTTTTATTACTTTTTAAGCAACTTTTGCGTCAGTTACTTTGGCATCAAAGGTGATGGAGGCTCCTTCAATATCTGCCTCTGTACCATTAGCACAACTGTCGCTGACCTTAACCGCCAAGACCTGCTCGGCAACATAGGCTTTGTTTTCTTCCAGAGCTTTGCTCAACTCAGCATCATTCGTCGTATAGCAAAGTTCAATGCGGTCAGAAATGTTAAAGTCTTTATCCTTACGCAGGGTCTGAACCAAACGAACAAAGTCTCTGGCCATTCCCTCACGTTTGAGTGCATCGGTTACATTCGTATCCAGCGTTACAACAGCCTTATTATCCGCAAAAGCTTTACCTGCTACGCCTTCCTTCATATCCAGACGAACTTCAAATAAATCCGTGGTTAGGGTTTGTCCGGCAATAGACAAGGTGCCATCAGCGTTCAGCTCCCATTTGCCTTGCTTATATGCCCCCATTACCGGCCCCATATCTTTGCCCAAAGCCTTGCCAAGCAAAGGCGTATACAAATAAACCGTCTTTGTAGCATAAGCCGCCAAGTTGTTGTCTATCTTGACTTCCTTAACATTCAGCTCATCTTTGATAATCTCTTTATACTGCTCATTTAAGAAGCCAAGATTATCACCGACAACCGTCAAACTTGCCAAAGGCAAGCGGTTGCGCAAATTCTTTTCCTCACGGATAAACTTGCCGGCGGAGCATAAATCTTGCAAGAAGTCCATCTCATTAACCAGAGTTTCATCCAGCTCAATGTTTTCCAACAGCGGATAATCAGTTAAATGAACACTCTCGCCATTGGTGAGATTTTTGTAGACATATTCGCACAAGAAAGGCATCAGCGGAGCCATAATCTTGCTCAAGTTTACCAAAACCGTGTACAAGACATCAAACGCCTGCTTATCTCCCGCCCAGAAACGGTCACGCGTGCGGCGGATGTACCAGTTGTTCAAAATCTCCATAAAAGAAGCTATCTCGTTGCAAGACAAAGCAACATCATAAGTATCCAGACCTTGTTTTACAATCTGGCTCAAACGTTTGAGCTTGGACAAGATATAATTGTCTATCGCCTCGCTTGAAGAACTGACTTCTTTGGCCTCATAACCTTCGGCATTGGCATAAAGCGTAAAGAAGTAATAAGCGTTCCACATCGGGATTTGCGCGACGCGGGCGGCCTTGGAAATCTCCTTACCTTCTTTATCTACGGCCAAATTTCCGCCTTTTAATACCGGAGAAGAAACCAAGAACCAACGCAGAGCATCTGAGCCAATAGAATCCAAAACCTCATTCGGGTCGGGATAATTCTTCAGGCGTTTGGAAAGCTTTTGTCCACCTTCTGCCATCAGCAAGCCCGTACAAATGCAGTTTTTGAATGCCGGCTTATTATGCAAAGCCGTTGACAAAACCGTCAAGGTATAGAACCAACCGCGGGTCTGATCCATAGCCTCAACAATGAAATCTGCCGGAAAATGGTTCTCAAACCATTCCTTGTTATCAAAAGGATAATGAACCTGAGCATAAGGCATTGAACCGGATTCAAACCAGCAGTCAAAGACATCGCTAACACGGCGCATCATGGTCTTGCCGGAGGGGTCATCCGGGTTTTTGTAAACAACATCATCAATATAAGGCTTATGCAAGTTGGTTACTTCTATGCCGGTTTTTTCCTTAATCTCGGCAACAGAACCAAAAACATCAATCCTCGGGAACTGCGGATTGTCAGATTTCCATACGGGAATCGGCGTTCCCCAGAAGCGATTGCGCGAAATTGACCAATCTCTTGCACCCTCAAGCCATTTGCCGAAACGTCCGTCTTTAATATGTTCCGGAACCCAGTTAATCTGCTGATTGTTTTTAACCATCTCATCTCTGAAATCAGTTACCTTAACAAACCAGCTGGACATCGCCTTATAAATCAACGGGGTATCGGTACGCCAGCAGAAAGGATAAGAGTGTGTGTATTGTTCTTTTTTGACCAAGATGCCCTTCTCTTTTAAGAGCTGCATAATCGGCTCATTGGTTTCAAAGACCTGCTTACCCTGATAATCCGGAACTTCGGCAGTAAACTTACCTGCTTCATCAACCGGACAAACAACAGGAAAATTCTCGTCATAAGCGCGGCAAGCATCAAAGTCGTCCTGACCGAAACCGGGGGCGATGTGAACAATACCCGTACCGTCTTCGGTGGAAACAAACTCGCCGGAGAGAACCTTAAACGCGCCTTTGTCCTTGAGATGTTTGAAGTAAGGGAACATCGGCTCATAACTCAACCCAACAAGCTCGCTACCTTTCATTGTGCCAACTTGTGCGGCATGTTCCAACTGTTTTTTATAACGTCCGAGCAAAGCTTGTGCCAAAATATATTTCTGACCATCTTCTTCCATTATGGCATAATCAATGTCTTTGCCGACAGCCAACATCAGGTTTGAAGGCAAGGTCCAGGGCGTGGTGGTCCAGACCAACATCTTCATTCCGTTTTCAAGCGTGAACATTACGGTTATGGCATTGTCGGTTTTGTCCTGATAACCTTGGTTGACCTCAAAGTTTGACAAAGGTGTTTCCGCCGCCCAAGAATATGGCAAAACACGATAATCTTCATAAACCAAACCTTTTTCATAGAGCTGTTTGAAATTGTTAATCACGCTTTCCATAAAAGGCAAGTCCATGGTCTTATAGTCATGGCTGAAGTCCACCCAGCGACCAATGCGCTTAAACATCTCTACCCAAATGCCAGAATACTTCAAGACATCGGAACGGCAGAAGTCGTTAAACTTCTCAACGCCATATTCCTCAATCTGTTTTCTGCCGGAAACACCCAACTGTTTTTCAGCAGACATTTCGGCCGGCAAACCGTGGCAGTCCCAACCCAAGCGGCGTTCTACCTTCTTGCCGTTCATAGTCTGATAGCGGGCAACAACATCCTTAACGTAAGAAACCATAATATGCCCATAGTGCGGTGTGCCGTTGGCAAACGGAGGTCCGTCATAAAAAACGAACTCGGCCGCGCCATCACGGTTGTGCACGGATTTTTCAAAGGTTTTGTCCTCTTCCCAAAACTTGAGGACTTCTTTTTCTATCTCTACAAAGTCGGCCTTAGCCTTAACTTCCTTATAATGTTTAGTCATGTCGTAAACACCTTAATTTTTTGAATTATTGTAACGCAGATGTGCCTGAAAGCACTTTTTTTAATGTAAATGAAATATGTATGAAAAAATGCCATCCCCTAAGGGATAATAATGGAAATTATGGAATGTATTATAAAGTTATGCATTTTTTTCTAAAGAAACTTGTTAAAACTGCAATGAATTTAATACAAGAAAGCCGACGAGTCAAACATTAATTATCACTAAAAAGCACAAAAAAAATGCCCCTATTCCTAAAGGAAAAGAGGCATTAAAAAAATTTTTTTCAGAATCTTATGCCAAGAGCCAAATTTAGACCGGCATCTCCCGTTTCTCGAGCATCCTTGGCAACATATTTACCAATGCTTCTGTTCCAGTTGGTGGTGTTGGCAAAGAATGCAACTTTGATAAATACATGCTCCCCAAGGCTTATTTTGCCTCCGATTTTTAGGCCGACTATGAAACCATTTTCGTGGACTTTTACTTTGTGTCTTGATGGAACGTAAATGTTGTTATCCTTTTCGGTATATTCCGTAGAATATGGCGTTATGCCAACATAAGCTCCGGTAAAAACCGTTAAAATTCCAAGCTCCAAAAAACCATAATCCATCCCCAGCCTAAACGATGGAGCTTTGTACTCAAGATTGTTATGGTTTGGGCCTAAAATTCCGGAACAAGCCGTTGCCTCAAAATAGGCTGTCAGAGGATTGATTTCGTAAGCGATTTGGCCTCCGAAACGCTTTTCCATATCGTTTAAAAATCCAACAAACGAAAGCTCAAAGCCTCGCCTGTCATCATCAATGTCGGTTATGCCACGAAAACCTTGTGCATTAAGCGCCGCGGCAAAAGTTGTAAACAACGCCGCTAAAATAAATTTTTTCATAAGCCTTTAATTTTTATCATTATCTACATCATCATCCACATCTTTCCAAAAATCTATTTTCAGTTTGTGGGCATTTGCCGTTGTGATGACAATGCTGTCTTGATATATGCAGTAGCGACAATTGCGCGGCAAGATGAACGTTTTGGAATACCCTAAAATATTTTCTCGGGTTAAGGCTAGCTTCATTCTGATATCTGTATAGTAGATATCAATATTGTCTACATAATTTTTATCAGAATATTCCCAACCAAGGTTTATCGTGGTATCCTCAGTAATTTCCTGAATTTCGTACTTTTGGCCACACGAAACCAAAGACAAAATGAGAACAATCATCCCGAAAGCTCTCAGCAAAAAATTTTTTGTTTTCATAATACTTAATATTTAAATGATACATTCGCAAAATTATAGTTATTTTTTGTGAATGTATTACAGCTCAAGCCTAATGTCTAGACAAAAAATATTTTTGGGCAAAAAAAAGACCTCTAAACTATGCTATGCACAATTTAGAGGTCCTTCTGTTTTACCTTGCCATACCTTCGGCATCAAAAGAATTGAATCCGATGCCTAAAAATATTTCTACCCCGTAAATATTTTTAACAGTAATCTCGGCACTATTGGAGCCGGTGATTTCTATTGCATATTCTTGGGGCATCGGTTTCTTTTCTGCAATTTTGGAGATGCTCTCAACTTTTGCATTCCAGATGGATTTTTCAGAATCCCCCGGAAAGAAGACGAGTTCTTCTCCATAAAGCATTTTCATTCTGATTTCCTCCGTTTCGCCATTGTTCGTGTAGTAATAATCACCGGTTAGGCGATCACCATGCACGATGGCGAAGATGTATGAATGCAGAAGATAGTCATATAAGCCTTCTGACATCACCCAATCTTCATTGGTATATGCCAAAAAAGCCATTTCACCTTTCTGCTCCATTGTATATTCAAATATATCTTCCTCTTTTGAGCAAGATGTGAATACTGAAGAAATCAAAACTACTAATACTACTGCGAAAAAATTTTTTGTCTTCATAATTATATTTTGTTTTAGCGTTAATAATCTATAATATATATTTTGTAGACTTTTATAATATCATATTATATTGAGGATGGATAGATAAAAAACTATGACAGTTTTGTTACAAGTTTTTTTAGATTATGGTTCGGAGATTTGGCCGCAGACCATCGGTTCGGCAACGCCGGTGGTGGTCGGAAAAGTGGCGGGAAGATGATACAAGCGGCGCGCGGCCAGATAAGCAAAGGCCTGTGCCTCCAAGGCGTTGACATCAAAGCCTTCTTCCGCCGCCGTAGTAATATTGATATCCGGCAGGCGTTGGCGCAAAAAGCGAACCAAGGTCGGATTTTTAGCACCGCCGCCGCAAACCAGCAGTTTGGCCGGAATTTCCGGCAGATAGAGCAACAAGGAATAAGCTATTGCCTCGGCAATAAAAGCTGTTGCCGTGGCTGCACCGTCTTCCAAACTCAAGCCTTCCAGATGTTCTAGTTTTTCATAAAAAATAGTGCGGTCGGCGGCTTTGGGCGGATATTGCGCAAAAAACTTATGCCGCATCATAGAAGCGACAATCTGCTCATTAACCTTGCCCGTGATGGCTAACTTGCCGTTATAGTCCATGTGCATTCCGCCGTGTTTTAAGACCCAATCATTGATGGCGGCGTTCCCCGGTCCGCAGTCAAAGGCTATCATATCGCCGATAGAGCCAATCCAAGTTATATTAGAACAACCCCCGATATTTACCACTGCTAAAGGTTTGCCCATATCCGCGCAGAGAGATTGATAATAAATGGGCACCAAAGGTCCGCCCTGCCCGCCGGCAAGCAAGTCGGCATTCTGGAAGCGGTTGACAACTTTGGTTTGGGTGAGTTCGGCAAGGCGCTTGCCATCGCCGATTTGGCAGACATAATGGTTTTTGGGGTCTAACAAAATATTGTGTCCCTCAAAGCCGATGATATCAACTTTTTCATCCTGTGCGGCGATTATCTCATTGGCGATTTCGGCATGAAAAGAGGTCAGCGCCGCTTCCGTCTCGCGAATGGCGGCTTCGTTTTCCGGCGTGTCCGGCTTTTTGCCAAGAACAGAACGAATTTTTTCTCTCAAGTCATCATCATAGGGCACATTTTGCGATAAGCCGAAATCAAAGACATCTACCCCATCGGTCTTAATCAGGGCGACATCCACACCGTCCAGTGCAGTTCCGCTGCTCATACCCAAAGCGTTAAGTGGTCTGATGATATCCATATTGAAAAAAATTCACCTCCGTTGTTGCACTATTTTATTTATATGCTAATATTCCTTAAAATTACGCTAATGTTTATATCTTAATAATAACAAGGAAAGGGAAAATGAGCAAATTTAAATCCGAATTTTTTAACCTGATGGTAGAACGCGGTTTTTACAACCAATGCACTAATGAGGATGGTTTTGACACCTACCTCTACGAATGCGAAAAAGCCGGAAAACCTGCCGTCGGTTATCTGGGTTCGGATCCGACCGGAGACAGCTTGCATGTCGGGCATATTGTGCCCTTGATGATGATGCGTTGGTTCCAAAAATGCGGACATAAGCCGATTACGCTGGTCGGTGGCGCAACCGCACGCATCGGCGACCCTTCCGGCAAAGACAAACTTCGTCCGTTTTTGGATGAGGAAACTTTGCAAAACAACATCAAAGGTCTGAAAAAATCTTTCAGCAAGTTTTTGAAGTTCGGCGAAGGCAAAAATGACGCGATTATGGTTGATAACTGGGATTGGTTTAAGGACATCAACTACCTTGCCTTTTTGCGCGATATCGGCACTTGTTATTCGGTTAACCGTATGCTAACGATGGACAGCGTTAAAACCCGTTTGGAACGCGAACAGCCGATGTCCTTCCTTGAGTTCAATTATATGTTGCTGCAAGGTTATGACTTCTGTGTGCTTTATAACAAATATGGCTGCCGTGCACAGATTGCCGGTTCTGACCAATGGGGCAACATTACTTCCGGCACGGAACTCGGCCGCCGTCGCTATGATGTGGAGCTTTTTGGCTTCACCAGCCCGATTATCACCGACTCAAACGGCAAGAAGATGGGAAAATCCGAGGGTAATGCAGTTTGGATTAATGAGGAAAAACTCCCCTCTTATGACTATTATCAATATTTCAGAAATATCGGCGATGCGGAAGTCGGAAAATGTTTGCGTATTTATACCGACCTGCCGATGGATGAAATCCGCCGTTTGGAAAGCCTGCAAGACAAAGAAATCAACGAAGCCAAAAAGATTTTGGCCTTTGAGGCAACCAAAATCTGCCGCGGTCTTGAAGAGGCACAAACCGCTCAGGACACCGCCGTTAAGACTTTTGAGATGGGACAAGCCGGAGGCGATTTGCCGAGCATTGAAAAGGCTTCGGTGGATGGGCTTAGCGTTTTGGACGCGTTTTTGCAAATCGGCTTTGTTGCCAGCAAAGGTGAAGCCCGCCGCCTGATTAAGCAAGCTGGTCTGAAAATCAATGACAAAGTTGTCAGTGATGAGAATTATGTTTTGTCGGCCGCTGATGTGGTTGACGGACAAGTCAAGCTCTCTCAAGGCAAGAAAAAACATGGTTTGATTAAGGTGGCTTAAAAATCTTAATCTTTAAGTTTGAAAATCCGAAGGTTCCGAAATCTTCGGATTTTTTCTTTATTGAAAATAAAAAAATGTTGATTATGCAAAAATATCAGCTCAAGTTTAATGAACTCCGGCAGATGAACCGCCCGCAAAAATCCACCCTCTGGTTTGAGAAAAACAGCTAAGCCCCTAAATAAAACATTACACCCCGTCCAAGCAGAAAGAGGATGGCGCAAATCCCGATATATAAATATGGGCGTTTGAGCAAGGGAGAAACGATATCCGGCTTTTTCTCTTTTCTTCCGGGGAAGAACAGGGCAAATATGTATACAAAGACAAAGCCACCCCAAACATATTCTAAAACCTTGGGTAAAGTTATATTATCATAATAGTCTGTCAGCAAAAAAGTGCCGGTATAAACTAAAGTAATGATTGTCCCTTTGTGGTTCAAATCTCTACATCTTTTTTGGATACCGGCAAGTGTTGCCCAAAAAGCCACAAAAGATGCAATAGCTGTCAAAGCTCCAATGTTTTGTGCGTCAACGATCTCGTAAAATAGATTAAGGGTTATCAAAGCACCCAAAAGTTGGAGTTGATTAAATCTTCCGTCAAAGGAAAAATAAAAAGTCAGCGGATTTTCGCCCCAGACATCCTTAAAAAATTTATTGATATCTTTTTTAACTTTTTGCATCATTTGTTTAATCCTTATCTTTGGGTTGGTGTCAGGATATTAAACACCAACCCAATTTTTCACTCCGTTCTTTTTCTCTTTATAATAAGTAAGTCCTTTTTTAATAAGATTAAAAGCTTTAGCTCCGTTAACCCCAATATCAATTGCATAATTAGAATACTTATAAGGTTTTTCTAAATTTTCTTGCTTGGATAATTTTTCTAATTCATCTTGCTTTTTTTGATATATTCCTCCTAATAGCTTATCATTCATTCTTTTATAAAGATTACGTGTAAATGAATTAAGAGCATATTCAACCCCGCCTTCAATTCCTTGTCCAAAACCTTCCAAGCCGCTTTTAATAATATCTGCGGTTGGGATTGGTTTAGGGTTGGGGGTTGTATATTTAGGTCGTTTGGGAATGGTGGACCTTCTCAAAGCCTCCTCGCTCCAAGGTGTCGGTGTTTGCTGTTGTCGCCGCGGTGTTTGCGAAACATAGCTTTCAATAAAATTACGATGACTATATTTTTCGTTCTGCAGTTCTTTTTCTGGGTCTTCTTGCGCAATATAGCGAATTAAATTTCCCATAAACTATCTCCTTAAAAAAAAATTTAAAAACAAAAAAATCCGAAGACTTAAGTCTTCGGATTTTGGATACACTTATAGCAAGTGATAATTTATTTATACGCTAAGAAATTACAATTTTCAAGAAAAACAAATTATTTTCAACAACTTTTGCTTAAAATCAAACTTTTAAATAAAACATCACACCCCGCCCGAGCAGAAAGAGGATGGCGCAAATCCCGATATATAAATATGGGCGTTTGAGCAAGGGAGAAACGATATCCGGCTTTTTCTCTTTTCTTCCGGGGAAGAACCATTTTCTAAAACTTTGGGTAAAGTTATATGATTATAGTAGTCTGTCAGCAAAAAAGTTCCGGTATAAACTAAAACAACAAGGGTACCTTTATAGTTTATATCCCGACATCTTTTCTGAAAAGCGGCTAAGGTTGCACAAAAGACCACAAAAGAAGCTATTGTTGTTAAGATGACAAAGCCTTGTTCCGTAACAATTCTTAAAAATAAATTGAGGGTTATTAAAGCGCCCCAAAACTGAAGACGATTAAATCTTCCGTCAAAGGAAAAATAAAAAGTCAGCGGATTTTCGCCCCAAACATCCTTAAAAAATTTATTGATATCTTTTTTAACTTTTTGCATCATTTGTTTAATCCTTATCTTTGGGTTGGTGTCAGGATATTAAACACCAACCCAA
>CASFUZ010000017.1 GCA_949298065.1 uncultured Pseudomonadota bacterium
TTTTTGCCAAAAAGTACAAGGAACAATCTCACGATATGCTCTTAGAAAGCATCGCGTTTCAACAATGGTTCGCGCCGCAGCCAGTGCCGCGGTCAAGCTAGCTACAGCTTGCAAACTTTTTGAAAAGTTTGGAGAACGAGGTAAATAATAAGAAATAAAGGCGAAAGTAACGCAACGTACAAAGAGGTACGTGAGGAAACTTTCGCCCTGCAATTTCTGTATTAGTTACCCGTTATACAAACTTTTTACTCACGATGGTAGGGATGATAACTAATAATCGTCTGAATACGGTATATTTGCTCGGCTAAAACAGCCCGCATAAGCATATGAGGCAAAGTAAGCTTCCCAAAAGAGAGCAACAAATCGGCTTTGGCTCGGGTTGAAGGCAAATGTCCATCTGCACCACCGATAAGAAAACAAATTTCTGAACATCCATTTAGCATCCAATTTTCAATTTTTGCCGCGAGCTCAAGACTTTTCATATTTTCGCCACGTTCATCAAGCACAATAACTTTAGCAGATGGCGGAATATTACTTTGCAAAAATTTAGCCTCTTCTTCTTGGGTTGCATTATCTTTTTCTTTGATAACCACATCCCATGAAGACCGCTTAACATATTCCTCAATAATCATTGCCTCCGGCGAATTTTTCTTGCATTTACCGATTGCTAAAATTGTTGCTTTCATCTTACTTTCTCCCAAAATCATTGTCAGTAAAAAACATCTTACAAACTTTGTCAACCGACATTGACATTTAGACAAAATAAGCGCATATTGTGCTCAGAAAAATATTAAAAACTTTCTATGATTATGTTTTACCCTATAAATATTTGAAATATGGAAACAAAAAAATCTCAAAACCTTGAGCCAAACGCCGAGGTACAGAAAGAAAATGTAACGCCATCATCTCAATGGCACGAGGAAGAAACAGAACGCCCAACCCACATCGGCTGGTATTTTGCTGCTCTATTTATCGCCATTTTACTGATGGCTTCAGTATTGTATTTCAAACCTTTATAAATCTATTTTTATGAAACTGATAAAAAGAATTAAAACTTTCTTGTTAGAAAGAAATTATCTCTGGCTCAACCCCAGATTCAAGGACAAAACACCGGAAGGAATTTTGCTGTATAAAGACTGTCGTCCAAATTTGTTTTTCTCGGCAAAAGAATTTGCACAAACTTTGCATGACTTAACCGGCAAAAAAATCTACATACCCTTGGTTCAGCATTGCAAAATGCAAGCTCTCCATCCTCGTGGGGGAGAGTTTCCGGCTTGGCTATGGAAAGGTAAAAAGTTTTGCTATTTTGCACCAGTCGGTTCAAGCGAAATCTTTCTGGCGCTAAACAGACAATATCAAACTTTTCCACTTCGCAGAGCATCTGTTCAAATGGGAAAATACACTTTATCCGATGAAGATACGGAAATTATCCTAAATTACCGCGTCAGCGAAGAGCTAAAGGTTTATCCTGTATGTGCTCTTTTAAATTCTAAAACCGGCTTACAGTTTGTTTTGGCGCAATATGCCCCTAAAGACAAACTCCAAACGGCCTTAACCGACATCCAAAATTGGAAAAAGAAAAAATTAGATTTGCATAGCTGTTCAAATATGTAACGCTACACAAACCCAAAGAAAAATCCGGAAAATTTATTTTCCGGATTTTTCTTTTTCATCAAAACCTTATCTTGGCTTAACCGATTGCCACATTTTTTCAAGGCTGTAAAATTCTCTAACCTCAGGCTTAAAGATATGCACAATCACATCAAAAGCATCAATCAATACCCAATCGGCTTTTTCCTCACCCTCTGCCGTAGATTTATATCCGGCAGCTTTCAGATTCTCCTGCACTTTTTCTGCCAAAGAAGCCACATGGCGCTGAGAAGTACCACTGGCCACTACCATTTGGTTAGCAATAGAGGTTTTACCCTTCAAATCAATTACAACCACATCCTCAGCCTTGTTTTCGTCCAAGGTTTTAACAATGATATCCAAAACCTTCTCTTCATCATTAACTTCTATTTTCTTAGCTGTTTTTGCCAATCTTCAAACTCCTAATCTAAAGGCGACCAAGCTTTTTTAACTTCCTGAACGACATCAACTTTTTCGTCCTCTTTGGCTTGAGCGCGTCTTTCTCTTGTAATATAACCGCTTACGGCATTAAGGCAATCAAAAAGTCCTTGTTTTGCAACGGCCGAAATCGGAAAAACTTTTTTGCCGCTGGCTTTTTCCAAAGCCTTAACTTTTTTGGATATTTCTTTGTCATCCAAAGCATCAATCTTGTTCAAGACCACGACCTCAGGCTTTTTGCTCAAATTTTTTTTATAAAGTTCCAGTTCGCGCCGAATGGCCTTATAAGTTTTTGCAACATCTTCTTCGGTAGCATCTACCAAATGCAAAAATGCGGCACAGCGCTCCACATGACGCAAGAATCTGTCGCCTAACCCCACACCTTCGTGCGCTCCTTCAATCAAGCCCGGAATATCCGCCAAAACCATTTCATAGTTATTTACCCAAGCCACACCCAGATTCGGATGCAATGTTGTAAACGGATAGTCGGCAATTTTCGGACGAGCTTTTGTTACAACAGACAAAAAGGTTGACTTTCCGGCATTAGGCATACCGATTAAGCCGACATCGGCAATAACCTTAAGCCTGAGCCAAACCCAACGCTCTTCTCCCGGCCACCCGGGTTCGGCATATCGCGGCGCTTGATTAACAGCAGTCTTAAATTGCGCATTACCTCTGCCGCCATCACCGCCTTTAGCAATCATATACCTTTGCCCAGGCTTAACCATATCAACAATAAGCGTTTCTCCGTCATCGGCCACAATTTCCGTACCAACCGGTACTTTGATGATAATATCATCACCTTTGGCTCCTGTTTTATCAGAGCCCATACCATGTTGACCTTTAGGAGCCTTAAAATGCTGATTATAGCGAAAATCAATCAAAGTATTCAGATTCTCAACAGCCTCAAAATAAACACTGCCGCCTTTTCCGCCATCACCACCGTTCGGCCCGCCAAACTCAATATATTTTTCGCGCCTAAAGGAAACGCAACCTGCGCCGCCGTCACCGGAACGAACATATATCTTAGCCTGATCCAAAAACTTCATTGTTAATCCTTTTTCCTTTAAGCTTCACTCAACATAATTTAAGCGCAAAGAGACAAATTTTCCACTTATTCTGACTTAAGACAAAAACAGAGGGGATGAACAAACACCCCCTCCGCCTAAACCTTATTCTGGGTCAAAACCTATTCGGCAACAACCGAAACAAAAGTCTTGTCATCACCTTTTTTGGTGAATACAACTTTGCCTTCAACCAAAGCAAAAATAGTGTGGTCTTTACCCATACCAACATTCTCACCCGGATGATACTTTGTACCACGTTGACGAATGATGATATTTCCGGGGATAACAGCTTGTCCGCCGGATTTTTTCAAGCCCAAACGACGGCCTTCTGAGTCGCGTCCGTTATTGGAACTACCACCTGACTTCTTATGTGCCATGACTATACTCTCCTAAAACTCAATTACTTACCGATAATATCAGTAATTTTAACAATTGTGATGTTTTGTCTGTGGCCGTTTTTGCGGCGATAATTCTGTCTTCTCTTTTTCTTAAAAACGATGACTTTCGCATCACGAGCCTGCTTCAAAACCGTAGCTTTAACGCTGGCACCGGCAACCAACGGTGTGCCGATGGTTTCATCCAAAGCCAAAACTTCGTTGAAAACTACTTCTTTACCTTCTTCACCGGCGATTTTTTCCAGTTTAACAACGTCGCCAGAGGCAACTTTATACTGTTTTCCGCCTGTTCTAATTACTGCGTACATTTCAATTCACCTAAATTTTGATTATTTTGTTACATAAATCGTTGTTTGCAATATACATAACTTTTTTCAGCTGTCAATAAGAATCTGTCTAAAAAGTTAACTTTAATGCACATATAAGCTATTTAAACAAAATTCTGTAGAGTTCCGGCTTCATAAATTTACCCTGCCAGATACCGAGTTTGGCGCGTTTAGCATCTTTTTGCGCTTCCAAATAAGCCACATCTTTACTTTTATAAACGACAGCCCACCCGCTTTTAACCATTTCCAAATTAACATTAACATCACCGACAAAACATTCGCTCATATCGCGATTATAAATATCTTTGCCAATAGTTTTACAGCTAAGTTCTCCGAGTTTCATCAAACGCTCCAACTTTTCACGAGCCTTGATTCCGCAATTATATTCTTTTCCCTCACTGTCTTTACATGTTTGATAATATTCCGGTGCATCAATATAAGCCAAGCGCACGTTTTGTTCTCTGAGTTTAATACTATCCCCGTCCACAGCATAAATATTTTCTTTTGCCAAGACCGCTTGAGCAAACAACATTATCATAATGCTTCCCGACCATACAAAAGACTTAATCATCACCCCTCTCTTTCACTCAAACGTCACTATATTAAGTTTTAAGATTTTATTCAACAAAACTTTTTTCTCTCTAACAACATCCTAAACCACAAAAAAAATTGTGAAAAGGTTTGGATAACAGAATTAAAAGATTTGTTATTCTTATATCTTTATCATATGATAATCTAAAATTAAAAATCATAAAATTTAGAGGACAAAGCAAAGTGCCAAATATTTTTCGCAAAATTTTTGTGTTAAGCCTACTCACGACAGTTCTAAGTGGCTGTGAATTTTGGAATCGTAGTTTACAAAATGTCCTAAACAACCCTTTTAAAACAGCCTCCATCCGAGAACCGGCACCTTTGCGAATGCCCTCATCAGTTGTTGTCTGCCGCACGAAACAATGTGCTCCGGCAAACATTTCCATGTCACGAGAATACATTTACAACAGTTTACTACACTTGCTTGACAACAACAACCGCAAGAAAGCACTTCTCTGTGAAGGAGATTCTGGCTCACACACCTGTCTTGAGAATTTTGTTTCATTGCCAATTACTGTTGGAATCACCCCCGCATATATGTACATAGATTCGGTAAACATCACGGATATTTCCATTGCCAAAGGTAACAAATCGCTCAATCTGGTATTAAACTACAATGTTACTTATAACGGTCAATCACCTGATTGTAAACCAGCCAAGACACTACTTTATGTAAAAAATGTTAACAACATTGTCATGGAAGATGGCGGCTATATGTGCAATATGACCACCATTGGTCAAACGATGATAAAAACCCTATTTGCCATAGATTATATAGACTTAGATTATGGCTACATTGGAGGATTTTATTCCATAGGTCTTTCAGGACCGGCTTATGGTGGCGGAACAGGTTATATGATAATTCGTTTACCCAAAGACGCTTATCCGCTTAATCCTGACTTAACGGCTCCGGCGCAGCATAACACCTCAACCGCCGGACAAAACTACATCAATGCAACTACCCCACAAATAAACAACAGTAGTAGCAATTCTGTAAATGCCAATGTTCAGGTATTTCCAATAAAGAAATAAGGACTTTTATTTTCTTCCGTAACCGAAATATTGCGGAGTCTGGTAGACAACAATTTTTTCAACATTGCTGAATTTGAGCTTAACGCTACCATGGCTAACTTCTCCGTTTGCGGAGGGCAATTTGCCATATTTGCTCTCAAACTCCTGCAAATCACGCAGGCTCATAACCACCCCGTTATCAAAAGATGCATTCCAACCATAAGAGGATGTTCCGACATTGATATGAATATTTTTTATTTCCTCATTTCCAACAAATTCGGCAGATTGAGAAGCCCCCGAAAATTCAAAATACTTATCATTTTCGTTTCCGCTTAACCATTTCAGCGCATGTTTATGCAAAGCATCAGCATCGGCATATTCATCTTTTTTCTCCGGCGCAAAAACAGCTAATTTTCCGAGCTGTGCAAAATATATTTGAGCCCCTTCAGGTCCGCTCAACCATCCGAAAACCGAATTTTCAAAATTCAAAACCTTTCCGACATGTGACGACAAATCAACATTAACAAAATCATTAACAATCAATCCGGTATCATCATCTGTCTGCCCATAAATAAAATGCTTTTGTGCCGGCAAAAACTCACCTTCTGGATTTTGAAACTGATAGACTTCTTCGTTATAAATATTAAGTTTCTCAGAACCTCTTTTAACAACAGTAGCCATACGAATAGTATCACTTGGCTGTATAATCTCTATTTTTTCATCACTTTGAACAGGAACTAAATTTTGATTAAAAATAATCAAATGCCAATCACTAAGCTCATGCACATCATCAGCATTCAGCAACAAACTTCCACCATTGAGTTCAAAAAATTGTATTCCAGAATTTCTATCCACAACAAATTTTTCTGCCAGCAGTTTTGCTTTTTGCTCTTTAGTCAAAGATATTGCTTGATATGCTAATTGGGAAATATGCCCTAAAATCATAGGTTCTTGATTTTTATCTCCAACAGCATAAACATCTGCTTCAGCTTTCTCGTTAATTGGCAACCCATTAATTTCAGAATCTTTTGCAAAATCTTCTTCAACTTCCGCAACCGGAGTAATGTCTTCAACCGGTACAACAGGTTCAGGTTCAGACTCAGCTTCGGGTTCTGGTTCTGGTTCTGACTCCAAAACAACCTCTGTTTCCGCAACCGGAGTAATGTCTTCAACCGGTACAACAGGTTCAGCTTCCGGTTCCGGTTCTGGTTCTGGTTCTGGTTCAGCTTCCGGCTCCGGTTCTGGCTCCAAAACGACCTCAGTTTCCGCAACCGGAGTAATGTCTTCAACCGGTACAACAGGTTCAGGTTCAGGTTCAGGTTCAGGTTCAGACTCAGCTTCGGGTTCTGGTTCTGACTCCAAAACAACCTCAGTTTCCGCAACCGGAGTAATGTCTTCAACCGGTACAACAGGTTCAGCTTCCGGTTCCGGTTCTGGTTCCGGTTCTGGTTCTGGTTCAGGCTCTGGTTCTGGCTCCAAAACAACCTCAGTTTCCGCAACCGGAGTAATGTCTTCAACCGGTACAACAGGTTCAGGTTCAGACTCAGCTTCGGGTTCTGGTTCTGGCTCCAAAACGACCTCAGTTTCCTCAACCGGAGTAATGTCTTCAACCGGTACAACAGCTTCAGGCTCTTCTTGAGACATAATTACTGTTTCTTCAGTAATTTGCTGTTTTTCACCATTCTCATTATACAAAACTTTCTCTTCATCTAACGCATCATCAGCTATATCAGCCCAAATACTTTGTCGCAAAGAGCCATCATCACGATCAGCTATTCCTGCCACAAGTTCTTCAGGAGAAACCTCTTTAACTTCCTCAAATCCCGCAGGAGTTGTTGCCACATCTTCGCCCAAAATATCATCTAAAGAAACTTCTTCTACAGTCTCACTTGTCTTACTCTCAAACAAATTTCTGGCAAAATCATCACTATAATCCCCATCTAATAATGTTGACGCATCAACTTCCTTAATTTCAGCATCATCATCCAAAAGAGCATTCAAATCAGCTTCTTCAACCGGCTGAGATAATGGCTGAACATTTTCGTGTGGTAACTGCCCTTCTGTAGTTTTTTCCACACTTGGCAAATCTGGCGCTGAAGCATTTTGTTGCGGCATTGGCGGCACAGATAAAATCGGCTCGGGAACTTCTACTGTTGGCGCTAAATTTGCTTCTTGAAACTCTCCTGAATTAGCGGCATTTTCATCATCAACGACTTCCACATATTCATATTCGGCACCTTCCGGCAATTCCTCACCTTCCGCCAATTCAACATATTCATACTCATATTCCTCATCTGAGGCCACCGGATTCTCGTTTACAACGCCATTCCCTTGAATATTATTAGGATTCTCAAAATCTTCAGCCATAACATTTCACCTGTAAAAATTGCATTTTTCAGTAAGTTTAATACATATATGTTAAAATGCCTTTAACAAAAAAAATCGGCAGAAAGAACTGCCGATTTTTTTGCACACATAATAACTTACCTCCATCCCGACCTTTCAGTTCTGTCAGTCATTAGCCACTCTGACATTCGGACCAACATAAACCTTATTGAAAGTATAACGTCGGATATGGCCGCTATAGGGGAATACTGACGAGAACCCTCAAGCCTCCTATCGGACTATCCAGAAGCTCAATTTTGCCTCCGTGAGATGTTATAATATCTTTGGCAATTGCCAAGCCCAAACCGACACCACCGGTTTCTTTGTTCCGCGAACCCTCAATCCGATAAAACGCCTTAAAGACATCTTCTCTTTTATCTGCTGGGATTCCCGGACCATCATCATCAACGGCGATTTCCAACTTATTGTTATTGCTTTCCAAGCTAACTGCAACAGTTTTACCATAATCAAAAGCATTGGAAATAATATTGGTCAATGCGCGTTTTAAGGCTTGCTCTCTACCCTGAATAGCACTGACTTGGTCATTTGTAGAATAACGAATAAGAGCCTTTGTATTTCTGAACTTGTTAATAATACTCAACAACAATTCGTTCATATCCACAAACGTAGATTTCTCTCCACCTTCTCCGCTAACAAAAGACAAATAGCCATCCAACATTTTTTCCATTTCGGCAATATCATTTAAGAAATCTTCTTTGTCTTGCCCTTCCTTCATCATCGTAGATTGCAGCTTCATTCTGGTCAAAGGCGTACGCAAATCGTGAGACACGCCTGCCAACATTTGTGTTCTTTCGCTAATCTGTCTTTGAATACGCTCTTTCATCTTAATAAAGGCAATACCGGCACGACGAACTTCAATAGAGCCAAAAGGTTTGAAATCTTTGTTATCAATACCTTTACCAAAATCTTCCGAAACTCTTGCCAACTCGGCAATAGAACGCACTTGGATACGCAGGAACAAAACCGCAACCAAGAACAACAGTAAAGAAGTACCAACCATCCAAGCCACAAAACCAAAGATAGAAGACGAGAAAATATTCTTAGAAGACGTAGAGAATTGGAACAACCCATCCGCCGTATCAACAAAGACCACCATATCATATTCGCCTTTACCCATATAAATACTGCTTATGGCATCAGGAAATTCTCTGCGCAAAGAATCTTCCAAGAACCCCGTAACCAACTTGCTGTTTCTGCTTGTTTTATTCAATACGGTATGTTTTTCATCATTGCTATAATACTTCAAATTAATATCAAAGATTGAATGGCTTAATTTCTGAATTTCAGGTAGCTTATCGGGAGATTTTTCCACCAGCTGCATCATAAATGCCATATCCGAGGTCAAGTTTGAAGACAACCTT
This sequence comes from uncultured Pseudomonadota bacterium, assembly GCA_949298065.1. Lineage (GTDB taxonomy): Bacteria > Pseudomonadota > Alphaproteobacteria > RF32 > CAG-239 > Scatacola_A. Next base: position 9,225 of record CASFUZ010000017.1, read on the forward strand.
TTGCCCACTCTCCCCCAGCTTCCGTCAAAGAAGGCAACAATGGAAACAACCTGTACCACAATCAACGGAATAAAAATAAGCAACATTGTTCTGAAAAACAAAGTTTTAGGCAACAATTTGAGTTTCAAATATCTCAAACCATTGTCCACTTTTTCCGGAAATGTCAAATGCATATACTTTCTCCTAAAGTCAATAACTGCTCTTGATATTAACCCAAACAAAAATAAATACCAGTAAAATAAATTAACAAAGAATTACAAAGAGTTTCAATCAAATTCATTAGCCAAAAATAAAGTTTGTTTCAACAGGGGTTGACATCCCTATAAAATAATATTATCATAACCCTAATGGTGTGTTGTTTATGTATGAGATATTTTTGGCCGAACAATCCAAAGATATGGCGTTGTTCCGCATATTTACCAAACTTATTCCCTTTTTTTCAGCATACCTACTGCTTTTTTGCAGGCTTTGTCATTCTAACCGTAGGAGGTATGCCATGTCTTCTTTCCGCTTGCTTTTAACCTCGGCAATTGTGTCAGGTTCTGTTTTAGGGACAACTTCTGCCGTTGAGGCTGCGGTTTCAAGTCTGTCTGTTTCCTCTGCATGGTTAGACTCATTTACACACACATCCACACTATCAACAAAGCCTGCACCTCTTTTTACCGACATGAAAAAATCTTATAAAACCGCAGCCGTCTGCTTTTTAGGTTATGGCGACTGTGGGGATGGCGGTTACAGTTCCATAAAAAACGATAATGACTATAATCTGGATACAGCCAGACAATGCCTGAATGAAGGCTATGTTAAGCTTAATTGCAACTCTGTTCAAGAGGCCGTAGGAAGATGCCCTTATAATTCAGATTATGGAAAAGAGTGCCGCTGTAAGAGCAATCTTATTGCTTGTGCTGAATGGCAACAAGGTGTCGGAGACAGTTGCGACAACAAATATACTAAATGTGAATGTATCAGTGGTGTAAGTTCCGGCGCATATGGCTGTGAAGAATATTATCCTGCACCTTGCTCTTCTGTTTGCAAAAAGGCCTACACAGACAACTGCCGCAACAGAACATCAGCCGACACACCTTATGGTTGCCAAACCTATTGGTCCGATTGTACATCCAAATGTCAAACGGCATATCCGGACAACTGCCGCAACCGCACAGACAATAACTCGGCTATTTATGGCTGTATGAAATATTATGAAGATTGCTCAAGCAAATGTGAAACACCCTACACCGACAACTGCCGCAATCGGACATCTGCCACAGCACCTTATGGCTGCCAAACTTATTGGTCTGATTGTAGTTCAAAATGTCAAACAGCATATCCGGACAACTGCCATAATCGTACGGCGGTTGATGCCCCTTACGGCTGCCAAACTTACTGGTCAGATTGCACTTCCAAATGTCAAGTTGCCACACCGCCGACTTGCTATGCTGCCGCCAAAATGGCAGCTCCCGATGCCAAAATCTTTAATACAATTAAAGATTATAGGAACTATACCCAGAATGGCTCACACGCTGGCGAAAAAATATACATAACCGATAATGATGATTTTGTGGAAAATAATATGTTTATCCCCCAAGGTGTTTCTCTACATTCCGCCGCAGAATTAAGTCCCGTCTGTCAAGAAAAAACTCTAACAGGTAATGTGACGATACACAAAAACAGTAAAATTAATATCCCCTTAGATACACACGCACTTATGGTTTACGGAGATTTTACTTTTTCTAAAAATATCAAAACGGACACTTTACAGATGAGGTGCGATGACTACAACGGGAATAGGCAGGATGTACATATGACATCAGAAAACGATGCTACAATAGAGGCTCTCTTCATTAACCCCAATGCCAGCAACCGATTTCATCTAAATTCTTTAACCATTGATAATCTAATTCTCACACAGGACTGGGAAATCAACTCAGCACAACTTCCCAAACTGGTTTTGCAAAAATCTGCCACAATACCTTTATTATATATGTTTACAAATGGAGATATTGTACTCCGAAATGGCAATTTCAACATAGATTCCCTAAAAGGATTATCTGAATTAAGAGGAGGTAGGACTCTTAAAATCTACATAGAAAACGCAAATCTAACCTTAAAAGACCTCACAATCAGCGAAGGGGTAGACGTTATCCTGACCAATTCCACAATCACTAGTATTACACCTTCCGGCTATGATGCATCCATTTATTTTCAAAGTAATGAGAGCCACGAAACAAATAACATTCATTTCGGAAACAACAGCAAATGGCTCAATCTAGGAGCTTTATCAAACAAATATTACACGGATGTCATAAGATTTACATTTGCGCCCAACAGCAATGCATATATTACCACAAACAGTGCCGCATATAGCAGCAAAGACCGATATTGCCCCAAGCACACCATCTCTGCTCAAGATCCGACTCAAGAGGCCTATATGAACTTCAAAGATATCGTAAGTGGATTAGGAATAGCTTCTTTCTGTCTCACTTCCTCAAATTGCAAAGACGGTAGTTGTTCCAACATCTTATTTGAATAAAGAAAGGAGTTAAAGCAACAATAAATCCTATTCCGGCAACAACATATAACCCTTGCCGCGAACGGTTTGCAGATAACGCGGATTTTTAGAATCTTTTTCAATTTTCTTGCGCAAACGCGTTATCTGCACATCAATAGAACGCGGGCTCTGCCCGGCTCCAAGCATTTCAGCTAATTTTTCACGTGTAAAAATCTGTCCGGACTTTTGCCCTAAAATTCCAAGCAACATCTGCTCCACCGGCGTAATATGAATAACTTGTCCTTGTTTGGTATGCAGCTCTTTTTTGTTCAGATCATAAACACAAAGCCCCAAATCCATCTTGGTCTTGAGCTCTTCGTCAATTTGCGGAGTTCTTTTCAGAATATTTTTAATCCGCAATACCAATTCCAAGGGTTCAAAAGGTTTGGGCAAATAATCATCCGCACCGGCCGAAAGCCCGCTGATTCTATCTGCCGTTTCACCCATAGCCGTTAACATAATAACCGGCAAATTGCTCTCCAACCTAAACTTTTGCAAAAATTCCAAACCGCTCTCATTGGGCATCATAATGTCCACAATCAGCAAATCAAACTTATACTCTTTAAGTCTTTCTCTGGCTTCTGCCGCGTCTTTTGCCGCAGAAACATAAAACCCGCTTTCGCGCAAAAATCTCTGCAAGAGCGCACGCAAGCGGGTATCATCATCAACGACCAGAATATGTGCCTTATCCTTATTCATGGTCAAAAACCAAATTATTTCTTAGCTTTTTTAGCTGTCTTTTTGCCTGCGACCCTCTTTGTTGCAACAGCTTTTTTCTTAGCCGGAGCTTTTACCTCAGCAACTTTTTTAGCTACAACGGTTTTATTTTTCTTTTCGGCCTTTTTCTCTTTTTCTATTTTTTTGATGTAGTTAAGGCTCTTCTGGAAATATTGATAACCGGTAATAAAGGTCAAGACCCCTGCAATCCAAAGCAAAATTTCGCCGATTCCGCCCCACAGCCAAAAACCTTTCAAAAGCATCATAGACAAAGCAGTCATCTGGAAACCTGTTTTCCACTTAGCTAAACGTGTAACCGGCATACCGACTTTAACTTCCATCAAAAACTCGCGCAAGCCGGAAACCAAAATCTCTCTGCACAAAATGACAATAACCGGAATATAACTCAGCTTACAAACCACCATCCCCGGCACAGCCAAAATCACAACCAAAGCAGACGCAACCAAAAGCTTGTCGGCAATCGGATCAAGCAAGCGACCGAAAGCCGAAGTTTCGTTGCGGGCACGTGCCAAATAGCCGTCTAAATAATCGGTGATTGAAGCAATAATAAACAGCACTGCCGCCAACAACTGCCAAACGGAAGCCTGAATATAAACCATCATAAATATAACCGGAATAACCACTATGCGTGAAATGGTCAAAAGATTAGGTAAGCTATACACTTTTTGCGTCCTTTTATAAAAATAAATTAGCGAAATTTTGCCCTTATCATAAGATAGATTTTTTATTTGTGGAAGTAATTAAAAATCTTTTCCGCCGTTTTTTTGCTGATACCCTCCACTTTTTCCAAATCCTTAAGCGAGGCTTGGGAAATTTCTTCTACCGACCCAAAATAATTCAGCAAATCCTTCTTACGCCTTGCACCGATTCCATCCACCTCATCCAAACGAGATTTTGAAATAGATTTTGCCCGATGTTTGCGGTGTGTTCCAATCGCAAAACGGTGCGCCTCATCACGCAAATTTTGCATATAAAAAGCTATCGGCGATTGGAACGGCAGAGCAAAACTTTCCCGCCCGACCATATGATAAAACTCCTTACCCGCATTTCTCTCCGGACCTTTAGAGATAGCAATAATCACAATCCCCGACAAGTCAAAATCTTTTAAGGATTCGTGCACGGCATGCAGTTGCCCCAAACCACCGTCCAGCAGAATAACATCTGGTTTATTTTCCGGTGTCATTCTCTCAAACCTACGGGTTAGAACTTCTTTCATCATCGCAAAGTCATCATTTGTAATATCCGGATTCTTGATATTAAATGTTCTGTATTGTTTTTTATCAAAACCATCCGGCGTTGCCACCACCATCGCTCCGATAGCGTAGCTTCCCTGAATATGCGAGTTATCATAGATCTCAATGCGTTTCGGAATGCGCGGCAAACCAAAGATTTTGACAAACTCTTCCAAATTGCTCTTAACCGAGGCTTCTTCGGCAATCTTGCGTTCAATGGAAGCGAGCGCATTTTCTTTGGCATTATTCGCCAATTTTGCTTTGTTGCCTTTCTGATAAGTGTTGATTTTTGCGCCCGTTGCATCTTCCAAAAACTCTTTGTTTTCAAGTTCTTCGGAGAGAATAATCTCTTTAGGCGGAATATGTCTGGTATAAAAACTGCTTAGAAATGCTTCCAAAATTTCGGCATCTGTCGCTTCTTCGGTTTGCTTTGGAAAATATGGCACATTACCACAGTTTTGTCCCGAACGCACAAAAAACACCTGAATACAAACCAAATCACCCTTGCGCGCCAAAGCAATAATATCGGCGGATTTAATATCGGCATATTCCACTTGGTTACCATGCTGAATATTAGTCAAAGCCCGAATACGGTCGCGCAAAACCATCGCCAATTCATAATTTTGCTCATCGCTGGCTTCCTGCATTTTTTGTGATAATTCTTCTTGAATTTTAGAGTTTTTTCCTTCCAAAAAATCAACAGCTTCGCGCACCAAACGCCGATATTCTTCCGGCGAAACTTTACCCACACAAGGTGCGGAACAACGCTTGATTTGATACATCAAACATGGTCTGTCCCGATGCTTAAACACACTGTCACGACATGTTCTGAGCAAAAAGGCTTTTTGCACAATATCAAGTGTTGAATTAACTGCCAACACGCTGGCAAACGGCCCGAAATATTTGCTTTTGTCATACCTTTTGCCGCGATATTTACGCAAGCTCGGAAATTCTGATTGCACATCAATCACCAAATGCGGAAAAGTCTTGTCATCTTTAAGCAAAATATTATAACGCGGCTCAAGTTTCTTAATCAGCTCATTTTCCATCAAAAGAGCTTTAGCCTCATTCTCAACAATAATAAACTCCATCCGCTTAATTTCGGAAACCATACGCTGCAAACGCACCGGAAGTTTATCAATATGCGAATAAGCCACGATTCTTTTCTTAATATTTTTGGCTTTGCCCACATACAAAACCTTGTCATTTTCACCGAGCATCCGATACACACCGGGTTTTTCGGGAGCGATTTTAATATTTTTGCGCAAAACTTCCAAGCCGTGCTTAATATCAACCACTTTTTTCAATCTCTTCTTCTGTTAAACAAACCTATAAATGATTTATAAGTCAAATCATCCGAAAATCAAATAATTTTCAGATTTTCCATCAAACTTTTTTAATGAAAACTTAAAGATTTTGTGCTATAATAGCTTCTGTTATTAGGGAGAAAACAAATGTCTGAATTAGGTGCTTTAAGTTCCTATGCCTTATCCGTTCAGCAGATGCAAATGTCGCTGATAAAAAATGCGGTTGAGATGCAGCAGGAAGTTATTGAGGTTCTGCTCGGTGATGACAGCCGAACTGTTGCTCCTTTGGAGACAAACGGCCATAATGTAGATATCACGATTTAACAATCATAAAAAATTTCAAAAAAATCCGAAGATTAATTTCTTCGGATTTTTATTTTATGTCAAACTAATCATAGAAATAAATGAAATCATCAAAATACTGGATAAAAAGAACTTAAAAGCCGAGCCGACCACATTAAGCATCGTTGCCGAAACATCCAGCTCATATCCACCTTCTTTATAAACTTTTTTGAATATAAAATTGTATAAAAAGGCCAATAAAAACCCCAATAGATAAAAGCGATAATCAAAGAACAAATCTGTCATTTGTTCGGCTGTCAAATAAATATAGCAACATATTCCGAGCAGAATACCTAACAACACCATCGGGTTAAAAATCAAACCCGAGGTAAAAAGCGACATAATTCCTTTAATCACAGAGCCTTACCCCATACTCGGCGGGAGATAATTTTGGAATCTCTACTCTCCAAAGATGTCGGCCAAACACAACGCGAACCGCTGCTGACAAAATTGCCGTTTTTAAATGTTGCCGTTGCCAACAAAGACAAATTTCCACGTTTTTTAATCTGATAAGTTTTATCTTTGGACCAATCCAGTCCTGAGCGCATACTATTCATAATTTTGCCTCGCTTTCACACGGATAAATTCCCGCTTATTATTTACTCTAAGCAAATAAAGTAAAAAAACATTTAACATCAACAGCTAAGGCATAACCTTAACAGATTCAAAACCTTTAGCTTTCTCCAAAACAGAAGAAATCTTCCGGTTAACCTCATCGGCAAAAGCCCTATCATCGCCCCAAACCCAAACCTGAATTTTGGGTTCCGTACCGGACTTTCTGACCAAAACCCGTCCTTTGCCTTCAATAGCTTTTTCACCATCGCTGATAGCTGTTTTAAATTCCGGCAGCTCAAAGGCTTCCAACATTTCTTCTTTGCTGGCAAAGCGCGTATCAACACGTTTTTTATACATCGGCTCAAAAAGCGGAAAAATCTCGCTCATCTTTTTGCCGCTGTCTATCAAGCCTAAGCTGACCACCAAAGCCGCAATCATTGAATCTCCGGTTTTGGCATAATCGGATAATACCATATGCCCCGATTCCTCACCGCCAACATTTGAGCCATGCTTTTTCATCTCATCAATAACATATCTCTCACCGACACCCGAGCGCACACATTCAACCCCGACAGACTTCAAAAATCTGTCCAATGCCGGATTAGAAACGATGGTTGCCACAACCGTATTGCCTTTTAACAAGTTTTTCTCTTTGAAATATTTTCCCAAGAAAGCAATCACTTGGTCGCCGTCCAAACGCGTGCCTTTTTCATCACAAATAATGATTCTGTCGCCATCGCCGTCAACCGCAATACCAAGCTGCGCATGCGCACCAAGCACCGTTTCAACCATTTTTTCAATATGCTGTGAGCCACAGTCTTTGTTAATATTCCATCCATCAGGCCGATTGCCTATGGCAATAACCCCTGCGCCGAGCTCCATAAACACTTTCGGCATAATCTCCGAGAACACACCGTTAGCACAATCCAAAACCACGCGCAAACCCTTTAAGGGCTTTCCTTCCGGTGCAACCGACATCGCTTGTACGATATATTTGTTAACCAAAGTATCCTCCACTGTTGCACGACCGATTTTTTCGGGCGAAAGTTCAAATTCGCCCTTAGCAATCATATCTTCCAACTTGGAAGTAACTTCATCCGAAAATTTTGAACCATCGGCGGCAATCAGCTTAATACCGTTATCATGCCACGGATTATGCGAAGCCGTAATCATCACCGACATATCCACCTTCAAATCAGGTGTCAGAGTTGTAACCGCAGGTGTCGGCAAAACACCCAAGCGCACCACATCAACACCGGCAGCGCTAAAGCCCGCAATCATCGCAGCTTCCAACATCTCACCGGATAATCTCGTATCCCGTCCGATAGCGACCTTGCGTTCCTTGGTGCAGATTGTAAGCCCTGCCGCCATCGCCAGCTTCAAAGCGAACTCTGCCGTCATCGGATAAATATTTGCCTTACCGCGTACGCCATCGGTACCGAATAACTTTGCGCTCATTTCCTTCAATCCTTTTCGCCTAAATTTTTACAATGAGCCTATCATAAAGCCCAAACATAAAAAAACAACACCTGAGAGCAGATATTCACCTCAAGTGTTGTTAATATTTGTTACAGACATTTAAGTCTTATCAGATTTCCGGAACAGAAGCATGGGTTCTTTTATCTTCGCTTACCGGACTTTCTTTGGACTTATCCACTTTTTCACCGGATAAAATTTGCTTGATTTCATCACCGGTCAAAGTTTCATATTCCATCAAAGCCTGAGCCAAAGTCTCCCATTCCTTGTTCTTTTCCTTCAACAATTTCTGAGCACCTTCGTAGCTTTCGGTAACCAAACGCTTAATTTCGGCATCAACCAAACGCGCGGTATCTTCACTCATATTTTTGTTTTGCGTAACCGATTTTCCGAGGAAAACCTCGCCCGAATTTTCGGCATAAAGCACAGGACCGAGCTTATCGCTCATACCCCATTCGGTAACCATTGAGCGAGCCAGATTCGTCGCTGCCGCAATATCGGAAGACGCACCGGACGTAACCTTATCATAACCAAACTTCAATTCTTCGGCCACACGTCCGCCCATCAGAATAATCAGACGAGACAACATCTTGGAGCGCGAATATGAATATTGGTCTTTTTCCGGCAACTGCTGAACCATACCCAAAGCGCGTCCGCGCGGAATAATCGTTGCTTTGTGGATGGGGTCGGTATCAGGTACATAAAGCGAGCAAATCGCGTGTCCTGCTTCATGATAAGCCGTGAGCTTTTTCTCCGCCTCGTCCATAGCCATAGAACGGCGTTCATTACCCATCAAGACCTTGTCTTTGGCATCATCAAAATCTTTGGAAGTAACTTTGTTTTTGTTCTTGCGCGCCGCCAACAAAGCCGCCTCATTAACCAGATTCGCCAAATCCGCACCCGAGAAACCCGGTGTTCCTCTGGCAATAACCGAAAGGTCAACATCTTTGGCCAAAGGCACTTTGCGTGTATGAACCTTTAAGATATCTTCACGTCCTTTGATGTCTGGGTTTGTAACCGTAACCTGACGGTCAAAACGCCCCGGACGCAACAAAGCCGGATCCAAAACATCAGGACGATTGGTTGCCGCAATTAAGATAACATTTTCATTTGCCTCAAAACCATCCATCTCAACCAACAACTGGTTCAAGGTTTGCTCGCGCTCATCATTACCGCCGCCCAAACCGGCACCACGATGCCGACCAACCGCGTCAATCTCATCAATGAACAACAAGCAAGGCGCGTTCTTCTTGGCTTGAGCAAACATATCACGCACGCGTGAAGCACCCACACCGACAAACATCTCCACAAAGTCAGAGCCGGATATTGAGAAGAAAGGCACATTCGCCTCACCGGCCACAGCTTTGGCAAGCAAAGTTTTACCTGTTCCCGGAGGGCCGACCAACAAAACACCCTTCGGAATTTTGCCGCCCAAACGCTGAAATTTTGTCGGATCTTTCAAGAAGTCAATAACTTCTTCCAATTCCTGCTTAGATTCGTCAGCCCCAGCGACATCAGCAAAAGTAACTTTTTTGGTGTTTTCAATCAGCCTTGCGCGCGACTTTCCGAAGCTCATGGCTTTGTTATTGCCGGAGCTTGCTTGGCGCATAAAATAAACCCATACGCCGATTAACAAAATCATCGGAAACCATGAAACAAACACACCCCAAAATGTGCTTGAAGCGCTACCTTCAGGCCTAGCCGTAACCTTCACACCGCTGTTACGAAGCGTCTCCACCATTGTAGGATCTTCCGGCGCATAAGTATAAAACTTGTGCCCGTCAACATAAACACCGGAGATTTCGGGTCCGGTAATAACAACTTCGCTGACACGCTTGTTTTCAACATCTTTCATAAAGTCGGAGAAAGCCAAATTTTCGGCTGTTCCGCGAGATGCTCCCTCACCAAACATATTCATCAAAGAGGTTAACAAGACAATGGCAATCAGCCAAACAATAATACTTCTACCTGCTTTCATCACGATTCCTTATCTAGTTTCAAATTAAAGCTGATTCATATATAGGGAGGATTTAGCGAAAACTCAAGAGCTTTTATAAAGACTGAGCTTCAGCTTGTGGGGAAGTGCGATTTTGGCATATTCGGGATGCGCCAAAACAAAGTTTTCCCAATCTTTTTTAGAGAGTTTAACTTCATTTTTGAGCTCGGGAACAATCCACAATTTTTGCCGAAAAGAGACAATTTCACATCCGGCCAAAGTCGCTCCGTGAAAAGCCTCATCAAAGATTCTTTTTTGCAAACGCAACACATCATCCGCCCGCGGAATATAATCACGCAAGCCGATTTTTTTCAGCAACAGACAAAGCACCCGAAACACAATTTCTTCATGTTGCAAAGCTAATTGTTGTCTGGAAACAACCGCACCGGAAACACCAAACCAGCGCACGTTTTTATTCACAAATTTGTCAGTTTGCACTTCCAAATAATCCTTACTACGTGCCAAAACCTCCATAGTATCAACAATACGCTCCGGTGTAATATCCAAAGCCTCTGCCAATTTGGGTAAAAACTTGCGTACGCGCACCCGCAAATAATCATCACAGACATTACTTGCATCTTCCATCCAAAGAATATTTTGCGCCCGCAAATAATCCTTCAGCTTATCCGGATGCATGGAAAGAAACGGACGAATAAGACGAATGTCGTTTTTTTCACTCACGGCAGACATACCGCACAAACCGTTTAAGCCACTGCCCCGTTGCAAACGCATCAAAAAAGTTTCGGCTTGATCCAAAAGATGATGCGCCACCGCCAAAGTTTTAATATTATGCGTCTTGCACCAATCACAAAGCAAGGCATATCGCGCAGTCCGTGCCGCTTCTTCAATTCCGGTTTGGGGCTTTTCCCCACTCCAAACTAAGATATGGTGCTCAATCTGGTGCTTAGCCATCAAATCTGCCACATATTGCGCCTCAAAAGCAGATTCTTTGCGCAAACCATGGTCTACGGTTAAGGCAATAACCTGCCTTCCCTGCGGGCGCAAAAAAGCATTTAGTTGCAACACTAAAGCCAAAGAGTCAGCGCCGCCGGAAACCCCAACGGCGATGACCTCCTCATCAATTAAATATTTTTCAAAAAACTCTTTCAACATCTTCGGCTAATAAGAAAAATTTTTCAGCTCGCAAAATCTGCATGAGCATAGCATTATACGAGTATTGCAAAAGTTCGGAGAGTGAGACAGATAATAAGATTTCAGAGTGAAAAAAGCGGAGCGTACACAAAAGTACGTAAGCATTTTTTCAGCTTGCAAAATCTGTATTAGCTGTCCACTATACGAGTTTTGCAAAAGTTCGGAGAATGAGACTGATAATAAGAAATAAAGGCAAAAGTACCGCAGCGAACATAGAAGTACGTGAGGACACTTTTGGCCTGCAATTTCTGTATTAGCAGGCCATTATACGAACTTTTTATTTACAATTAAGTTTAGCCGCCTCACTCTTAGCCCTGTTTAGGATTGTAGGCTCTGCCTTGGGAAATTCTTTGGGCAAAGATGTGAAAGCAACACAAGCTTCTTCATTCTTTTTAAGCTCACGCATAGACATTCCAAGCTTGAGCAAACTATCCGGACCTTTAGGACCTTTGTATTTTTCATAGCCTTTGGCAAAAGCAACGGCTGCCTTAGTAAAATCTTTGCGCCCGTAATAAACTTCGCCGAGCCAATATTGCGCATTTCCGGCCAAACCATTTTCAGAAAACTTAGTCAGGATAGTATTAAATTTTTCTTCCGCCAACTTATCATTTCCGGCTTTAAGAGCTTCCAAGCCTTCTTGATAAATAGTTTTAACATCATTACTTTTAAGGGGTTTAAGCTCATCTCCTTTAATGCTGTCCCCAACAATTGACTTTGGCGCCCCCTCGGCAACCGGAGCAGCAAATTTGTTTTTGCCAGGAAGTTCCAATTTGCCGCTGCCGGATGACGTAATCGGCTTGCCTTCAAGCATTTTGAAACGTACATCAAAATCTTTATTCATCACATCAAGGCGTTCATTAAGCTTTTTAAGCTTAAACTCCAACTCATCCATCCGCCCGATAACCTGACGCAACAATTCATCAAACTGCCCTATTTGTACGGCCACATTTTTAGAAGAAGTCAAACTATCGCTGCTAGCATTATTGTCGTTATAGACTTGTCTTTGCAAAAAGGTAACATCTTCACGAAGTTGCGCTAATTCAGCCTCAAAACTTCCCGTCTGAGCCTGAGCCGAAGCCACCAAACCAAACATTGCGACCATAGGCAAAACATTCTTCAGCATTTTCATCTTTGACCTCTACAGAATATTATTTACATCTTGGAATAAGATAAAATAAAAGTTTCATAATCACAAGCACAAAAAAGCGCCTTTCCACCTCAACAAAAAAAGGATGCCAAATTCGGCACCCTTTTTTTTCAAATAGCCCTTACGCTACTGCAAGCTGATTAGTTGGCAGCTTTAACAACAGTAACGGCACGACGGTTTTGAGCCCAAGCGGCTTCGTTGTTACCGAGAACAGCCGGACGCTCTTTACCATAGGAGATGACAGAAATTCTGTCAGCTGCAATGCCTTGAGAAATCAAATATTGTTTAACGGCATTAGCACGACGCTCACCCAAGGCCAAGTTGTACTCACGAGTACCTCTTTCATCGCAGTAACCTTGAACGATAACGTTAACTTTCTTGTGGTCCTTCAACCATTTAACCTGAGTATTCAAGATTTCAACAGCATTGTCGGAAAGAGCTGAGCTGTCAAATGCGAAGAATACTCTGTCTTCAGCATTAGCCATGAAGTCGCGAGCTTCTCTAGATTCACATTCGCTGCCGCCGAAGAGACCGCCGTTAGAACCGAAAGCAGAGCAACCAGACAAGAAAGCGATTGCGCAAAACAAACTTAAAAGTTTTTTCATTTTTATAATCTCCAATTGGGTTTAATGTTCTTAATTGTTAAACAACTAATACAGCATTAACTTAAGCAATAAAATTTTATTTTTCAATAGCAAATATTAAAAGCCCTCAAAAAAAACAAAAAGAGCGACGTTTCAAAACTGAAACATCGCTCTTTTATATCACAGACCCAAGTCATCATCTTTCAGGCGCTTTTGCGCTAAAGTCTGACTGGGGCTAAGGTTTTCCCCGTTTACGAAGAAGCTTAAAAAGCGGGTCGTATAATATCCCCCAAACTTCAAAGCATCACCGATTTCAACATCAACGGCAGGGTAATTCAAAATTGCCCCCGAGTTTGGCATACAAATCAGTACCCAAAGCTCATCCTCTTCATCAGTATAAAATCGGATTCTTCCAAAGGAGTCTAATCCGTCTTCTAGCCTGAACTTCCGCCACTCGTCCGTTCCGACTTGCACCCAAGTCTTACTGAGATGTTGCAAAAACTCATCAAAAGCTTTCGCAACCTTAACAGCCATCAGCTGTTCACCATTATTCAGAAGCAACTTAAGCCGATAATGTCCATCTTCTTTCCAAACATAATATGTTCGGGAATAAAGACAGCGTTTACCGACATTCATTCCGCCTCTGAACCGAGAAGCTCCCAATCCGGCAACGAAAAAGTCTGCACCTTTACGTGGGGTCTTAGAAACCAGTATGTTTTCAGCATACTTATCAGGAGCATATAAATACGTTCCTTGATCCGCTGTTGCCGAAACCGCAATTTGGATAACCCCTTCCTGCACATAACCAGGATTATATGCAAAGAAGCCATCCATATTATCCACCAACTCATCAACCCTATCCGCAAACGGACGGCGCTGTTCTTTCTCTTTTTTCTTGCCCTTGGCTGCCGGAACTTTATTGATTTTATAGTTGTTCATAATTAACCACGGCATTTATGTTTTCCGCGCTAACGCGAACAACAAGGTTATCTGAAAACAACCTAAATCTCAGCTGAGGGTTCACAATGTCTGTGCGTTCGCCTTTTCGCTCAACCTCTGCGAACTTAATTTCGTTTTCAGAAATATCCGCAAGGATTGTGCCAGAATTTGCTGTGCAGAAAACTAGCTTTTTCTTGCCTGAACGGTCAATATAAGCACCTACTCTGCCAAACTCGTTGGCAAATTCTTTATAAGAAAAAACGCCCCATTTAGCTTTTTTCTCAACACGCCCACCGAGCTTTTTAACCACAACTTCCAAAGCATGGTCTACTCGGTCAGCAAAAAGCCAGTCGTTGTTATTGAGTAGCTTATCTAGACGTACCTCACCATTTTTATCACAAATGATAAAGTACGTCTCGGAGCACAAACAACGCTGAAAACGGCGATGTGCTGAAGCGCAATTTCGCACCTCATCCAAAGTTGCTACGAAATAGCGAGCTCCACGCATCGGGTTTCTTGAAACAAGCATATCATCTAAATATTCTGTATTTCCAAGCTGATATGCTCCCACGTCCTTGGTTGCCGACATTGCTATTTGCATTAATCCGGTCTGTTCATATTCCGGATTAAACATCAAAAACTTGTCAAAGTTTTGTGCTAGATATTCAACCTTTTCTATAGGCCTCATCCTGCGCCCTTCTCTAAAATAAGCGCGTTTTTCCACCACTTCAGCATTTTCTACTTCCGCATTTTCTACTTGTGCTGATTTTCTAACTGCCTGAAGTGTCAGGTCTCTAATAATAACATTTGATTTCATAACAAAATTTTTTTTGTTCAACAATATAATAAAATTAACATAGTCTTATTTAATTGCTCATCAAAATACTCCTTTAGACAAAATTTGTCAATATTTTTAAATTCATAAAAAAAACAGGCTTGCTCTTAAAAGAACAAACCTGTCATAATCAAATCTCACGAGCGAACAACTGTTCCCTGTCTCTTTTGCGGCATTTTGGTCATCATAATCCGTGCTTTCACACTTGTAATCTGTCCCTGATGCACTTCCCACTCAGTAGCATCTGCAATAAACGAATGTCCGGGTTGGTCATAGCGAACCAATTCCGAATTTTCCTTCAGGACGACTTCAGGCTTACGCTCATGCCTACCGCTGAAAGCCCGTACATAAATTGCTTTATCTCCGCAATAATACACAAAGCACACGCCCAAACCATTTGCACCTTCTCCGCAAACACTATGAGGAGAAACGGAAAGCTTTTTTGTTCTGTCCACCAAAAAGAAACGTCCGATTTGGATATCCGCTTCTTTAACACTGACACCAAATTGCTCAATCAAAACCTTGGCATCTTTTTTAGATAAAAGACTTTTCATAATGATATGGTTTTAAAATTATAAATATGTTTTTTTTAATTAAACGATATACTCCTAGAAAAATACAAATCTATGGCAACAAATTTATCCGGTTGAACATTTTTGTCAAGGACAAAGCAAAATCAATCAAGAAAAAAAGCCTTTTAGGCGACAGGCGCGTACATCAAAATACGTAACTTAGCCTAAAAGGACTTATTTTTTACACAAAAACTCTGGAGAATGAGCGGAATAATAAGAAAAAAGAGAGCTCCCCTCAAAAAAAACAAAAGCCGATATATGAGGATTATAATAAGAAAAAGCCTTTTAGGCGACAGGCGCGTACATCAAAATACGTAACTTAGCCTAAAAGGACTTATTTTTTACACAAAAAAACTCTGGAGAATGAGCGGAATAATAAGAAAAAAGAGGGCGGAAAATTTTAGTGTAGACAAACCTACATGAATTTTCCGCCTCTCGTATTTTCTGTATTAGTCAGCCATTATACAGAGTTTTTTAAGCTGACTTTTTGCAGCAACAATTACCACTCTCTTCCTTCTTGTCGTTCTTATGACGAACTGCAGCTTGAGCAGCGGCCAAACGTGCAACAGGTACACGGAACGGAGAGCAAGAAACATAGTTCATGCCACAAGTCTGGAAGAAGTCAATAGATGCCGGATCACCACCATGCTCACCGCAAACACCCAACCAGATGTTCGGGTTAGAGCAACGAGCTTTCTGGCAAGCCATCTTAACCAAGCAGCCAACACCTTCAACATCAATAGATGCGAACGGATCAGCAACATAAACACCGCGAGCGCGATATTCATCCAAGATAGCACCGGTATCATCACGGCTCATACCCAAAGTTGTTTGGGTCAAGTCGTTTGTACCAAAGCCGAAGAACTCAGCAGACTGAGCCAACTCGTCAGCCTTCAAGGCAGCACGCGGCAACTCAATCATAGAACCGACTTCATACTTAATCTTCTTACCCTTCTCGGCAAAGACTTTCTCGGCTGTTGTATCAATAATGTCTTTAACGATATCCAGCTCTTTCTTAGAACCTGTCAACGGAACTTCAATTTCAGGAACAACCTTGATACCGTTATCAGCGCATTCAATAGCAGCTTCCAAGATAGCGCGTGTCTGCATTTCGCAGATTTCAGGATAAGTAATCGGCAAACGGCAACCACGGTGACCAAGCATCGGGTTAGCTTCATGCAAAGCATTAGCGCGATTCTTAACTTGTTGCAAAGTCATACCCATTTTGTCAGCCAATTCCTGCATTTCAGCATCAGTATGCGGCAAGAACTCGTGGAGCGGAGGATCCAACAAACGGATAACAACCGGCATACCTTCCATAATTTTGAACAAGTCTTTGAAGTCTTGCTTCTGGTAAGGCAACAAACGAGCCAAAGCGGCACGACGACCTTCTTCATTCTCAGACAAGATCATAGCGCGCATATCCGGAATTCTGTCAGCATCAAAGAACATATGTTCTGTACGAGCCAAACCGATACCCTGAGCACCGAAGTCACGAGCTGTCTGAGCATCTTTCGGAGTTTCAGCATTAGCGCGAACTTCCATTGTGCGGATTTCGTCAACCCAACCCATCAACTTACCGAAGTTACCGGTGTTGGTGTCAGCCTTAACAGTCGGAACCTGACCTTCAATAATCTGGCCTTTACCGCCATCCAAGGATACCCAATCGCCTTCTTTAACAACAACGCCGGACTTAGTTGTCATTGTCTTGTCTTTGTAGCTGATGACAATGTCATGAGAACCGGAAACGCAAGGAGTACCCATACCGCGAGCAACAACGGCTGCGTGAGATGTCATACCGCCGCGAGCAGTAATAACACCCTGAGAAGCGTGCATACCACCAATATCTTCAGGGCTGGTTTCGTTACGGATAAGAATAACTTTTTCGCCCTTAGCAGCCCAAACTTCAGCGTCTTCGGCATTAAATACGGCACGACCAACGGCAGCACCCGGAGAAGCCGGCAAACCGGTAGCAATAACTTTCTTCGGAGCTTTCGGGTCAAGCATCGGGTGCAACAACTGGTCAAGTTGGTCAGCACCAACGCGCATAATAGCTTCTTCTTTGTTCAACAGGCCTTCTTCAACCATTTCAACAGCCATACGAACGGCAGCCTGAGCGGTACGTTTACCGTTACGGCATTGCAACATCCAAAGTTTGCCGTGCTCAATGGTGAACTCCATATCCTGCATATCTTTGTAGTGAGCTTCAAGGTTGTTACGAACATCAACCAACTCTTTGTAGAGGTGAGGCCATTTTTCTTCCAAAGAAGTGCCATCACCCTTAGAAGCCATCGGTTGCGGTGTACGAATACCGGCCACAACGTCTTCACCTTGAGCATTAATCAAATATTCGCCATAGTAAACATTTTCACCTGTAGCCGGGTCGCGAGAGAAGCAAACACCGGTAGCGCAGTCATCGCCGGCATTACCGAATACCATGGTCTGAACGTTAACGGCAGTACCCCAGTCACCCGGAATATTGTTGAGCTTACGATAAGTAATAGCGCGGTCTACCATCCAAGAACCGAATACGGCACCGATACCTGCCCACAACTGATCCCAAGGATCTTGCGGAACAACTTTGCCCAACTTCTGGCCGATTTCTTTATATTCTTTAACCAATTCTTTGAGGTCTTCAGCAGTCAAATCCGTATCAGACTTGTAGCCTTTAGACTTCTTCATATTATCCAAAGCTTCTTCATAGAGGTCAAGGTCAGCACCCAAAACCACGTCAGAGAACATCTGCAAGAAACGACGATAAGAGTCGTAAGCAAATCTCTCAGAACCGGAAGCCTTAGCCAAAGCCTTAACAGTTTCATCGTTCAAACCGAGGTTAAGAACGGTGTCCATCATACCCGGCATAGAAACGCGAGCGCCGGAACGAACCGAGAACAACAACGGGTTGTTAGCGTCGGCAAACTTTTTGCCCATAATTTTTTCAACACCGGCAACAGCTTCTTTAACCTGCTCTTTGAGGTCAGCCGGATAGGTGTGATTATTGTTGTAATAATAAGTACAAACTTCGGTTGTAACAGTAAATCCGGGAGGTACGGGCAAACCAACCACATTCATTTCAGCCAGGTTGGCACCTTTACCGCCGAGGAGATTTCGCATAGAGGCATCGCCTTCGGCTTTGCCGTTACCAAATGTATAAACCCATTTAGTCATTGTTGTTTCAGCTCCTTAAGCTATAATGTTAAAACAAGGCCCACACCCGCAGACGGGGCAGACCGATTCCTAGAACTGTTTGGGAATCTATAACATCTCTCCAGATTCTTCAAGAAAAATATTAAAAATTCAAAGTTATCCCGACTCTTATCTTTTTTACCCTTCCCCATCCCCCGTCATCCTCGTGCGTTTTCTTCTTCGTCATCCTCGTGCTTTTATATTCCTCTGTCATCCTCGTGCTTTTACCTTCCTCCGTCATTGCCGAACTTCCTCTTCCCTCTCTGTCATTGCCGGACTTGATCCGGCAATCTCTTAAAAAGATTCTCGTGCTTTTACCTTCCTCTGTCATTCTC
>CASFUZ010000018.1 GCA_949298065.1 uncultured Pseudomonadota bacterium
TTTGTTGGCGAGCAAGCAAAGCGTAAGCAAACGAAGCGAGCATACAAAACAAGTGACCGAAACGGAGTTGGCGCGGCACATGAAAGTGCCAAGCCTTACGAAATAAGAAGAGTTAAAAAAAGAACCTCGGCAAAAATGCGGAGGTTCTTTTTTTTATCAACATTATAGCGATACAAACAGTTTGCTACCAATTTCATCAATCTTCTCATATACAGAATCTACCCACTGGGGGTTTTCTTTCTGACAGCGTTGGGCTTCTTTCTGCAAAGTCGGCCAAATCCAACGGATATTTTGTTCAACCTGCTTACGGACAAAATCTTTTATCTGGCTCAGGGAGGGTTTGTTAATATCTACCTCCATATTGCACAAATCTTGCTTCCGATTATAATCCCATATGAATAAGGTTGAATTACGAGATATCAAACTTCCTTCAATTTGTATCCGATGTTCATTATAATACATAACACGAAGTGCTCGGAGATACTTTTGATAGCCGCTTCTGTAATCGGCCCAACTTCGGTATAATGCATCAGCTGCATTATAGACAAGAAAACCCGTTTCTAAATCCGGATAATTCCCATTCCACTCTACAGCCATAGTGTTTAGAAGAGCCCATGTACGCGTAGGGTCTTTGTCAATAAGCTTTTTATGCTCTGAGCTTGTATAAAACAGAGCCGCAACAAGTTCGCCCAAACTAAAACCATATGAGTCGGCATACCAATTTTGAAATGCCTTGGAAGTCACACTAAAAACCATTCCCTCATATTGGGGCTTAATGCGCCCATACCGAAGTATCATATCCTGCAAGTTCGCTTCTCTGCTGTCTTGGTTTAATGCCTTTGCAGCAGCTACACAGAAACAAGCGGCAAGACCGCTAAGCAATAGTACTGTTTTTTTCTCCATAAAGTTAAAATTTAGATGTTAGACACAAAAATAATGTTTTGTCAAAAGAGTATATGTTGTTTCGTGTCGCTTTGTCAAGTATTTAAGCGCTTAAGGCTTTGGGGGGGGGGATGTAAAAGATGTAGTCTGTTTCAAAAAATTTATGCGGATTTTTCATCTGCTCTGTTGGCAAGTTTTAAGAGATGTGCTAATCTGCCCTCAATATATGAGAAAGAGACTGATAGATGATAGATTTGCACTGCCATTCCACGGCATCTGACGGCACGGATTCGCCAACAAAGATAATAGAAAAAGCTCGCAAAATAGGTTTAAATGCCATAGCCCTAACCGACCATGATGTTGTTGACGGTTTGGCGGAGTTTCAAACGGCCGCGGCAAACCATCCGGATTTATTGGCAATTTCGGGAACGGAATTGGCAGTAGAATGTCCCGGAGCCAGTATTGAGATTTTGGCTTTAGACATTAAAGACACCGAGCCCTTTCATCAACGCCAAAAGAAGCTCTTAAACTTTAGGGATGAGGTCTTAAAAGAGAGGGTTTCTTTGCTCAATAAATTAGGGCTTGAGATAACAACGGAAGAACTTTATCTAAAAGACGATGGCTCAAAGCGCACGGTTGTCGGCCGTCCGCATATCGCGGCCTTAATGCTGAAAAAAGGTTATGTTTCATCCATTCAGGAAGCTTTTGATAAATATTTAAGACGCGGCGCACCGGCTTATGTTCAAAAAAAGAACCCGCCTTTAAGAGAAACCATAGAATTTATTGTGGAACATAACGCAATCCCATCCTTAGCCCACCCCATACACACACGCCTAAGCGATGATGATTTGTTTGAGCTTTTGAAAAAAATGAAGAATTACGGTCTGCAGGCGATGGAATGTTACCATTCTGACCAAACCGCGGCCGATACGCAAAAATATTTGCAAATGGCAAAATATTTGGGGCTGTTTTCCACCGGAGGGTCCGATTATCATGGCTCAATTCATCCGGATATTGAGCTCGGGAAAGGCAAGGGGAACTTATCTATTCCGGATTATTTGCTTGAGCCCTTTCTTGAAAGGCGCAAATAATGACTAAGGCCGCAGACATAATGCGCATACTGACCCAAAAGGCAGATAAGAAGCAAGCTGAAAGATTACAAAGTTTTTTCAAAACCGGCAAAGGAGAATATGCCGAAGGCGATGTTTTTTGGGGAATAAAATTACCCGAGATAAAAAAATTAGCACATCAATATGCTTCTAAACTTGATTTTGAGGATATAGAAAAACTTTTGCACCAACCATGCCATGAGGCGAGAAGTTTTGCGGTTTGTTGCTTGGTTTGGCAATATGAACATCTAGCCAAAGAACAAGCAGAAAAAAAGCAAATCACAGATTTTTATCTCAATAATCGGCACTTAATCAATAACTGGGATTTGGTAGATATTTCTGCTCACAAAATCCTTGGAGATTATGTTGCTCAGACCCAAGATAACGGCATACTCTATGCTTTGGCAGATGAAGATAATCTTTGGGCTCAGCGGATTGCCGTTGTTTCCTGTTGGTGCCTTATAAAGCAGGATAATTTTGCGGATATAAAAAATTTGGCTGTTAAATTTTTAGGTCATAAACATGACTTAATTCATAAATCAGTCGGTTGGATGTTGCGCGAAATGGGAAAACGCAATGAGAAAGAGCTATTAGCTTTTTTAGATTCCTATGCCGCATCTTTGCCGCGAACAACCTTGCGCTATGCCCTTGAGAGATTACCGGAAGAGGTCAGGCATTATTATATGAGGAAAAAACAATGAAAATAGGTGTTTTCGATTCCGGCTTAGGCGGTTTGGTTATAACCAGAGCTTTTATCAAAGCTTTGCCTGAATATGATTACGTATATTATGGTGACACCAAACACCTGCCTTATGGTGAAAAAACCTCGGGGCGTATTCTGAACTATACCTTGGAAGCCGTAAAATTTTTAATATCGCAGGATTGCGCCATAATCATTATAGCTTGTAATACAGCCACATCAATTGCGTTGCGCTATATCCAACAGCGTTTTATTCCCGAATATGCGCCTGATGTAAAAGTTTTGGGCGTAGTTATTCCCACCGTGGAGGAAGCGCTGGAAGCACATACGGCAAAAGTCGGTGTTGTTGCAACCAATGCAACGGTGCGCTCACATATTTACCAAACCGAACTTCACAAGATTCGCCCCGAGCTTGAGGTTGAAGAAATCGCCGCACCAAAGCTTGTCCCCGCTATTGAGGATAATGATTTTGCTTTGGCCGAAGCTTTGTCCAAGGAATATGCCGCTGCTTTTTCCAACATAGATAGCCTGATTCTGGGTTGCACGCATTATCCTTTGGTCAAGGAATATTTCCGTAAAAGCTTGCCGTCCGTGCGTGTCGTTTCGCAAGATGAGCTGATGGGCGCAAAACTTGCGGATTATCTGCACCGCCACAGGGAGATAAACTGCCGGCTGAGCCAAAACGGGACACATAATTTTTATGTCAGCAAAATCAACAAACATTACCAGCTGCTGGCGAATATGTTGTTTCCGGGGATTGATATTCACGAGCATTAAAGAAAAAGCTCCGTTTTTAGCGGAGCTTTCATTTTAGCAAATCTGAGCAAACTCTTGTTTAAGATCTCGGTTAAATATTTCCCGAATAGTATTTTTAATGTCAGCCTTTTCATAAATAACCTTGTACAGAGCCTGACAGATGGGCATATCAATACCTTCCTTGTCGGCAATAAGCTTAACCGCTTCAAGTGTAGGCACACCTTCGGCAAGTTTTCCGAAGTTTTCGCCTCTGGCAAAGCTCTCGCCAAAGCTGCGGTTATGGCTATGTTTGGAGAAGAGAGTTGCTTCATAATCACCTAAATGAGCCAAACCATAAGCTGTATGTGGGTTACCGCCAAAATGCCCAATAAAACGACCAACCTCAATCGGAGCTCTGGCCATCAAGGCACCTTTTAGGCCATACCATTCCAAGCCATCCAAAATTCCGGCCGCTAAACCGATAACATTCTTGAGAGCGGCGCCGATTTGGTTTCCGATAAGGTCAGAACCATAATAAAAGCGAATAAGTTCACTTTGCAGATTTTTAATCAGCATATCTTTGGTTGGCTCATCATAAGAGTCTATCACGGCGCAAGACGGAACCTTCTGCATATAATCCTGTACATGCCCCGGACCAGCCAAAACCGCAATATGAATATCTTGCTTGACTTCTTCTTTCATAATGTCATGCATAATTTTTGCGCTGGGTGTTTCAAGCCCTTTCATGGCCAATAAGAAAGTTTTGCCTGCCACATTATAACCATTAAGCTGTTTGCATAAAGAGCGGAAATGTTGGCAGCCGATAGAAACAATGATGATATCATTACCAAGCACGGCTTCAATATTGTCGTGCAAAACCATATTGTCAGATAAGCTCAAATAGGGATTTTTGCGTGTGTCGCGAAGTTCAATAAAATTCGGGGAGGTTGGAATGTCATACATATCAACCTGATCAAAATTGCAATAATTTCCGGCATACCACCCCAAGAAAGTTCCCCAGCGACCACATCCGATTAATGAAATTTTTTTCATAAAAAGTCCTTTTGAATATTAAAATAAGAATAAGACATCTGTAACGCAAAAAAGCGTTTTTGGCAATGCAGATATCTCAAAAACGCACAAGCTTAGCCAAAAGTACGTCCGCCTTTAGCCACATTTGCGGCAGACATATCAACAAAGTTGATATTAACGGCAGAAGCTTCACAACTAAATTTTGCCGCGCAAAAATCTGTCAAGACTTGAGCCAAACGAGAAATTTTGCCGCCAAAGCCGATAGATTTCATCTCAATCAACGCGCCACAGACGCTGGGTGTTCCGCCACAACAAAGATTAACATTAGAATTTATCTTGGCAACGATATAATCTTTAGGTTTGCCGAGCTCAATAGAGACTAAATCGGTCAATTCCACCAAATCCAAATCTTCAACTTGCTTCTTAGCGTTAGTATCAATGGTAATAAAAGGCATAAGCATCTCCTTTGTTTTAAGAAAACAGAATAAGCACAGCATAGCCGAACAGATATATTTGGCAACTTCAAAATGACAATTATGACGATAAATGTAACAAAAGTTTTATAATTTTTTGGCAAATTTTGTGTTATATTAAAAATAGAAGAATTCAAGAGTGATATCTGCCCTAATAAGGAAAACGCCTGATAGAATATCAGGCGTTTTCTTTTATAAAAAGAGAAATCTCACATTAATCAATATTAACAATTATTCCTTGATTAAGAATAAACTCCGGTGTCTTGCCGTTAAAGGAGTTATATTTCTTCATCAAAGCTTCTGCCTCATGGTCGCGTTTGGGCTGTGCCATATGATGATTAACGCTTTTTGTCTTAGCCGGTTGTGCCTCAGATTGTGCTTCAGTTTGCTTTTCAGCAACCGGTGCGCTTTTGGCAGCTTCTTGTTCTTTGGCTTTGTCTACCTTAATCTCTTGTGGTGCTTTCAAGATCTTATCCAGCACATCTTGCGTTTCGCGAGAACGGCGATTGGTATAAACAATATTTTGCTTGTCGGCAGGCAACATTTCTAAGATTTTTTCCAGATTCGCCAGCTGTTTTTGTTTCTTAATCAGGTTAATATCATCTACAACCAAAATATTGGTGTTAGACAAGTCAACTCTGCCTTCTGCTGCCACATCCAAAAGCAAATCCGGTGAGCCGATAATCACATTGGCTTCATTATCAACATTTTCATCGCGGTCTTTAATCGTTGCTTCGTTGATTTCGTGATATTTGTTAAACACGGCCAAACTGTCGGATACTTTAACCGATTGCGTGGAATCCGGCGTAATGATGAGTATATTTTTACCCAGACTTTCAGTGTTGGCATTATTTGTGCTAATAATGTCAATTAGAGGAAAAACATAAGACATTGTCTTGCCGCAACCTGCCGGTGCGATTGTAAACACGTCTTTCCCTTGCAAAATGGAGGGAATAACATCGCTTTGAACTGTAGTTGGCTCCTTGATGCCGAACTCCTCAATTGCCTGAATAGTTTTTTCGCTCAAACCCAAATCTGCAAAATTCATTGTACTTTTTCTCTTTAAATATTGGTTTATATTATTTTTCTAGATACTATGTATTTTATAAAGGCTAGTCAACCCCAAAAGAAAATAAGGAATGATAAGATGTTGATGAACAGACAAGATTCTCTTTTATTAGTCATAGATGTGCAGGAACGCTTGGCTCCGGCAATGGATAATCCCAGACAAGTTATAAGCAATGGTGCAAAACTGATTGGCGTGGCCAAAGCCATGAATGTCCCATTCATCATAACCGAGCAATATCCGCAAGGTCTGGGACAGACTATGGTGGATATTCGCCAAGAAGCGGGTGAGGGTGCGGCTTATTATGCCAAAATACATTTTTCTTGCGCCAAAGAGGAAAAAATTATGTCTGCCATCAAAGCAAGCGGCAAAAAACAAATCATCTTGGCCGGAGCCGAAACGCATATTTGCCTGCTCCAAACCGCAATGGACTTGCAAAAACAAGGTTATGAGGTTTTTGTGGTTTCCAATGCTTGTTCTTCAAGAGATGCTACGCAAAATATGATGGCCTTGCAGCGTCTGGCTCATAACAATATAGATATTGTAACCTCGGAGATGGTTATTTTTGAGTGGTTGGAAAAAGCCGGCACGGACGAGTTCAAACAAATCGTCAGCCAATATGTCAAATAATCAAAAAGGCTTCCGATAAGGAAGCCTTTTTTCATAAAACTTAGCCAACGCGGCCGTAACTGTCTTCATAACGGATGATGTCATTTTCATCCAGAGTTTCGCCGGTCTGAACCTCAATAAACTCCATATTTTTGTCTGTATTGTTTTGAATACGGTGCTTCATCTTAACGGGAATAAAGACATTTTCGCCGGCTTTTTTAATAATTTTTTCTTCACCCAAAGTAACAACGGCTTCGCCTGAGACAATAATCCAATGCTCGTTACGGAAGTTGTGTGATTGCAAAGAAAGGATATTTCCCGGAGTTACGCAGATTCTCTTAACGCAAAAACCTTCGCCGGAATCCAAAACTTCCCAAGTGCCCCAAGGGCGGTTGTCATGGTCGCCTTTTTTGTAGTTATTGGCCATTTTTTTACTCCTAAAACAAAGTTTATACTTGATGAAAACGAATATAGGCAATATAACTAAAAGCGCAAGAAATAATTTTTTTAAGATGGAACAACTCTGATGCAATCACCGGCCATAAATCAGGCAATGGATATCTTAAAGCTTCTTCGTCAGGTTACCGAAGGTCAGGACGAAGTTCCAATCAAGCTGGCTAAAATCACCCGAATAATAGCCGAAAAGATGGAGGCAGATGCCGCAGCTTGCTATGTTGCGGTGGATGATAGCTATCTGGAGTTGTTTTCTTCCTTTGGTTTTAATGATGATGTTGCGCATAAAGTAACCATTCGTTATGGCGAAGGTCTGGTCGGAGAGGTAGCCAAAACCAACCGCTCTTTGGCGGTAGCAGATGCTTGGGCGCACCCAAAATTTTCATACAAGCCGGAGTTGGGCGAAGAAGAATATAAGTCGTTTTTGGGAGTCCCGCTGGTACGGTGGAACCGCTCAATCGGTGTGATTACGCTGCAAAACAAGCAAGTCCATGAATATTCTCGTCTGGAGATAGAAATTCTTGAAACCGTGGCAATGGTCTTGTCTGAAACCGTTGCTTCAGAGGAGATGACGGAATATAAAAAAGACCTGATTAAAGCCAGAGGTCTAACGACAAGAGAGCGCGTTAAGGGGCTGAGCTTAAGCAAAGGTTATGGCTTGGGCAAAGCAGTTGTGCATCGCCGCCGTCAAATGGTTGGCAAAATCTTTGCCGAAGACAAGGACGGTGAACTGCACCGCTTGGAAACTGCTTATAAGCAGATGAACGAGGACTTGGACAAGAAGTTTGCCTCTACACAGCTAGGTATCGGCGAACATGTAGATATTCTTGACACCTACCGAATGTTTGCCAAAGACAAAGGCTGGTATAAAAAGATAGAAGACAATGTCAAAAGCGGTTTGACGGCGGAAGCTGCGGTTGAGCGCGCTTATGAAGATATGTGGAACCGCCTGTCCGGCACCAATGACCAATACTTAAAAGAGCGTCTGCATGACTTAAGAGATGTAGCTGATCGTCTGCAATCATATTTGAGCGGAGATTTCAAGGAAGTCAGCGAAATCAGCAACTGGAGTGATATAATTGTTGTCGCCCAGACAATGGGTCCGGCTGACTTAATGGATTATGATTACCATAAGATTCGCGGCCTTATCATAGAGGAAGGCACGCCGACCATGCATGTCGCCATTGTGGCCAAGGCCTTAAACATTCCGGTTATTGCCAAAATCAAAGGCTTGTTTGATGAGGTCAAAACCGGCGAGCTTATAGCTATTGATGGTAATGAAGGCTATGTCTATATTAACCCCTTACCGGCTACACAAGAAAAATTCAAGGCCAAGATTGCCGAAAAAGAAAAACTCTTGGCGCGTTTGGCGGAGCTAAGCAAGCTGCCGTCCAAAACTCTGGATGGTGTGCGTATCGGGCACTACATCAATGTCGGTTTAGCCTTTGACTTGGACTATATTGAAAGCACAAATTGCGACGGTGTCGGCTTATATCGTACCGAGATTCCTTTTATGACCTCAGACGTTATGCCCGATGTTGAGCGCCAAGTCGGTTTTTATAAGGAACTGATGGACAGGGCTGGCAAACGTAAGGTTATTTTCCGGAGCTTAGATGTCGGCTCGGACAAATTATTGCCCTATTGGAGCAATATGAGCGAGGAAAATCCGGCAATCGGCTGGCGCTCCATTCGCATATCTTTGGATAGACGCGCTATTTTGCGTAAGCAGGTCAGAGCTTTTTTAAGAGCCGCTGCGGGCAAAGAGCTGAATGTAATGTTTCCGATGATATCCGATGTTTCGGAGTTTGAGGAAGCCAAAGAAACTCTGATGATAGAGCTGGATAAAGAGAAGCGCCGCAACCAACCTATCCCCTCAAAAGTCAATGTCGGCTTAATGATAGAAGTTCCTTCCATCGTTTTTCAGCTAGAAGATGTCTTAAAACAAGCAGATTTCATTTCCATCGGCACCAATGACCTAGCGCAATTTACCTTTGCTTGTGATAGAGGCAATCCAAGGCTGACAGAGCGTTATGATGTTTTGTCCGCGCCGTTTTTGAAGATGATGGGAGATATTGTCGCCAAAGCAAACGCAGCCGGAGTCTATTGCTCGGTCTGCGGCGAGATGGCGAGTAATCCGGTTGAGGCAATGGTGCTTTTAGGCTTAGGCTATCGCAATTTGTCATCTTCCGGTGCATCCTATGGTCGGGTAAAATCTATGATACGTTCGGTGAATATAGAAGAGGTTACAGATTATGTAAAAACCCTCTTAAAATCACAAAAAAGGACTTTACGTCCGCAATTATTAGCTTATGCTTATGACCATGGTATTGAAATTTACTAAAAAATATGATTGAATAACCAAAATTAAATTTTTAAACAAAGGGCACAGACGTGAAAAAAGAAAATAAAACCAAATCCGAAGAAAAGGCAAAAGCTGCAGAGCCGATTGCTGAAGTTGAGAAAGAGGAAAAAGAAATACAGGTCAACCAAGACAAGGTTGGCTTCCTGATGCACGAAGCTCGCCTCAAAAAAGGCCTAAAGATTGCAGATGCTTCTAAGGACTTGTGCATTCGTTCCACTTATCTGGAAGCGATAGAGGATGGTAATTATGACGAGATTCCCGAGCCGCCTTATGGTATTGGTTTTATCCGTTCTTATGCAGATTATCTGGGTTTAAACGCCTCCCGTATGGTTCAGCTATTTAAGGAGGAAACCGATGCTGCGGCCAAAAACAGCGATTACTATGTTATGGAACCGCAGACAGAGGCCAAT
Organism: uncultured Pseudomonadota bacterium; assembly: GCA_949298065.1. Lineage (GTDB taxonomy): Bacteria > Pseudomonadota > Alphaproteobacteria > RF32 > CAG-239 > Scatacola_A. The sequence goes on from CASFUZ010000018.1 coordinate 9,832, forward strand.
GCTCCCAACAAAAAATCTTTGATGATAAGTTTGCTGGCAATCATTTTGGTTTATATTGGTTGGTATATTTACAATCAAAACCAAGCAAAAACAGAAAACATTGCCCAATCTCAGGAATATAGTGCAGAGATGTCTGAACCTGCGGAAAATTACCCTCTACAAGTTGAGGATTTTGTTTCGGTTGAAGAAAGTGGGGTTGAATTACCCGTAGAGGAAAAAAACGAAGAAGCAAAAGAACAGATTCCCGTTGTTGATGTAGCGCCTGTTGAAGATGGCGAGAGCGGAAATGTTACCGTAAGTGAAGAAAGTTTTGTTCCGGAAGAAAATAAAACCGAAGAAGCTGTTGAAGAAAAAAAAGAGCCGGAAGTTAAGGCAGAGGAACCCAAAGCCGAAAAACAAGAAGTAAAGGAAGAGGTAAAAAAGGAAACCAAAACAGTTACTTCAAGTAAAAAGCCCGGTTCTCGTGTTATGGTAAAAATCAAAGGCGGCGAAAACTGGTTAGAAGTTAAAGATGCCAACAAGCTTTACATCAGCAAAGTTCTGAAGGATGGAGATGTATATGAGGTTCCGGCAGGAGAAGGTATGATTTTATCTGTCGGCAGATATGAAGGTGCGGAAGTTTATGTTGACGGCAAGTTGACCGAAGTTGTCAAACCCAACAAAAAAACAGGTATCGCCTTAGACCCGTTTTTAGATTCCGCTAACCATTAGCGCAAATTTCATAGAACAGAAAATAGCAGGTAGATTGCGCCTGCTGTTTTCTTTTTTGTTTATAAGGGAATTTTTTTAATAGAGGTAAAAATGGCAAAGTTACAAAATGTTAGAGGAACATACGACTTATACGGCGAAGCCAAACGCAAAATGAAAAAGGTTACGTCTGTAGGTTCTGAAGTTGTAGAAAAATATGGTTTTGAAGAGATTGAAACTCCGATTTTTGAGTTTACGGAAGTGTTCTCAAGAAATTTGGGCGAAACATCGGATGTCGTAACCAAAGAGATGTATTGCTTTGAGGATAGGGGGGGAGAGAGCCTAACCTTGCGTCCTGAGGGAACAGCGGGCGTTGTTCGCTCCTTCATCTCGGAGGGAATGCAGCAAAATCTGCCGGTTAAGTTATATTACAGCGGCCCGATGTTCAGATATGAGCGTCCGCAAAAAGGTCGCCAGCGTCAGTTCACGCAGTTTGGTTGCGAGCTTTTGGGTGTTGAAACACCGCAAGCCGATATTGAGGTTATTTCAATGGCCTATGAGTTTTTGGAAAAGCTTGGCTTGTCTGGTTCCGTAACGGTAGAGATTAACTCTTTGGGCGACAAGGAAAGCCGCGATGCTTATCGTGAAAAATTGGTGGCGTATCTCCGCAAACATTATGATGAGTTGTCTGAAGACAGCAAAGCCAGATTGGAAAGAAATCCGCTGCGTGTATTGGATTCTAAAGAAGAATGTGATAAAGCCGTTGTTGAGGGTGCGCCTTTGTATAAAGATAGCTTGAATGAAGCATCTGCCGCATTTTTCAATGCTGTTCTGAAAGGCTTGGATAATCTGGGCATCAAATATAAGGTAAATGACCGTTTGGTCAGAGGTTTGGACTATTATTCACACACGGTTTTTGAGCTCGTAACCGACAAACTAGGTGCGCAAGGCACGGTTTTGGCCGGCGGCCGTTATGATGGCTTGGTTGAGCAGATGGGTGGTGGCAAAGTTGCCGGTATCGGCTGGGCTTGCGGCGTAGAGCGTTTGAGTATGCTCTTGGAGGCAGATGTTTCCTTGCCACGCCCGATAGCTGTTATTCCCGTTGGCGAAGATGTTAATGATAAGGCAATAGAGATAGCCTACAAGCTTCGTTGTGCCGGCTTTAGGGTAGAACACAGCTATAATGGCAATCTAAAAAAACGCATGATGAAAGCCAACAAGGTTAATGCCATTAAAGCGGTAATCATCGGCACGGATGAGTTGGCCAAAGGCGAAGTAACCGTGAAGGATTTGGATAGCGGCGCACAGAAAAATGTTGCCTTAGATAAAATTGTTGAGGAATTAAGATAATGAGTTTTGCAGAAAAATTAGCCAATGTTGTCAACCGACATGATGAGATTCAGTCGCTATTGTCTTCGCCGGATGTGAGTGCGGAAGATCTGGTGCGTATGAATAAAGAAATGTCGGAGTTGACACCTGTTGTTGAGGCAATCCAGAATTATAATCATGCTGAAAGCAATATGAACGATGCCAAAGCAATGATGGAAGACGATTCTTTGGATAAAGAAATGCGCGATATGGCAGAGGCGGAATATTATGAGCTCAAAGAAAAACTTCCCGAAATGGAAAAAGAGATAAAAATTTTGCTCCTGCCCAAAGAGCAAGATGATGAGAAAAACGCCATTCTGGAAGTCAGAGCCGGCACGGGCGGTGATGAAGCCGCTTTGTTTGCCGCAGTTTTGTTTGAGATGTATCAACGCTATTCGCAAAAAATGGGTTGGAAGTTTGAGATTTTGGATGCCGACGAAAACTCACTCGGCGGTTATAAGGAAGCATCGGCAAAGATTACGGGTAAAGATGTTTTTGCCAAATTGAAGTTTGAATCAGGCGCACATCGTGTTCAACGTGTTCCCGTAACCGAATCTCAGGGGCGTGTTCACACTTCCGCGGCAACCGTAGCAGTTTTGCCGGAGATTGAAGAGGTTGATATGTATATCAATCCGGCAGATTTAAAGATTGATGTTTACAGAGCATCAGGCGCGGGCGGACAACACGTAAACCGTACGGAATCAGCTGTGCGCATTACGCATATTCCGACCGGTGTTGTCGTACAATGTCAGGATGACCGTTCACAATACAAGAACAAAGAAAAAGCGATGAATCACCTGCGCGCCAAATTATATGATTTGCAAAAAACGACCATAGATAAGGAATATTCTGAACGCCGTAAGTTGCAGGTTGGTTCGGGCGACCGTTCGGAACGTATCAGAACCTATAACTATCCGCAAGGCCGCGTAACCGACCACAGGATTAATCTGACTTTGTATAAGTTGGACGAGGTTGTTTCCGGCGATGCCTTAGGTGAGATTATAGACGCTTTGGTCACGGAAGATCAGGCACAAAGATTATCTGAGCTGGATTAAAAAAACAAAAGCCCCGATTTTTTTCGGGGCCTTCTTGTCTTTATTTGTCTATGGATGACATTTTTTGATTGAGTCTAAAAGACAAAGTTTTTATAATCAGCTCCAGATTAATCTGTAAGGGAAATAAATGCCGGAGCCAAAATTTGTACATTTGCGCGTGCATACCGCTTATTCGTTGTCTGAAGGCGCGATTAAGGTTCCGTCCCTTGTGCCCAAACTCAAAGATATGGGCTTTCCTGCCATAGCCTTAACCGATACGGCAAATATGTTTGGCGCTAAGGCTTTGTCCCATTTTGCCGCCGATTGCGGCATTAAGCCGATTCTTGGTTGCCAGTTTTATATCCGCAACAGCGATGCGGATGATGTCTTAAAGTCTAAGGGCCGTACAATAGAGCCGGACAAGATTGTCTTGCTGGTCAAAAATGAAGAGGGCTATCATAACATTATGAAGCTGATGAAGCTCTCATATCTGGACAACCCCGAATATAATGAAAAACCGCAGCTCAAGCTTTCGGACTTAGAGGGAAGAAGCGCGGGGCTGATAGCCTTGACCGGCGGCGTTGAGGGTACGGTCGGACGTTTGTTGTTAGAAAACCGCAAAGCTGAAGCGGAAGAATTTTTGCTCAAATTGAAAGAATATTTTCCCGATTCTCTTTATGTTGAGATTATGCGCATCGGCTTAGAAGCAGAACACAAGACGGAAGAAGATTTTATCAATTTGGCATATAAGCACAATCTGCCTCTGGTTGCCACCAATGAAGCTTTTTTCCTGACGGCGGATATGTATGAGGCGCATGATGCTTTGGTTTGTATTGCATCTGGAGAATATGTCGCTAATGAGAACCGCAAAAAGTTCTCGCCCAACAACCGCTTGCGCTCCCCGGAGGAGATGATAGAGCTTTTTAAAGACTTGCCGGAGGCGGTTAACAATACGGTAGTCATAGCCGAGCGTTGCAGCTTTTTGTCGGAAAAAGTTCAGCCTTTGTTGCCGATATTTGAGTGTCCCGATGGCAAAACCCAAGATGAGTTTATCACCGAAGAAGCCTATAAAGGCTTAAAAGAGCGTATGGAAGCGCAAGTTTACTTTGAAGGAATGACCGCCGAGCAGAAAAAAGAGATTGATGAAAAATATTATGCCAGATTAGATTATGAATTAAGCGTCATTAAAAAGATGGGCTTCCCCGGCTATTTCTTAATCGTGTCGGATTTCATCCGTTGGTCTAAGGGGCATGGTGTGCCGGTTGGTCCGGGGCGTGGTTCGGGTGCGGGTTCTATTACGGCTTGGTCACTAAAGGTAACTGACCTTGACCCGATTAAGTTGGATTTGCTGTTTGAACGTTTTTTGAACCCCGAACGCGTAAACATGCCGGACTTTGACGTTGACTTCTGTCAGGAAAACCGCGGCAAGACGATTGAATATGTGCAAAACAAATATGGTTTTGACCATGTGGCGCAAATCATCACCTATGGCAAACTCCAAGCCAAAAACGTCATCCGCGATGTCGCCCGTGTTTTGCAAATGCCTTATTCTCAGGCAGATAAATTAAGTAAGATGATTCCTCCCGGCGTTCAGGGTAAGAACCCCACCTTGCAGGAATCTTTGGACCAAGTTCCCGAGTTGGAGGAGATGCGCCAGAACGACCCGCAAGTCAACAAGCTGTTTGATATCGGTATGAAGTTGGAAGGCTTGTATCGTCAGTCAGGTGTGCACGCTGCCGGCGTGGTAATCGGCGACCGTCCTTTGGACCAGCTCGTGCCATTGTATAAAGACCCGCGGGCAGATATGCCGGTAACTCAATATGATATGAAATATGTGGAAGAAACCGGCTTAATTAAGTTCGACTTTTTGGGCTTAAAGACCCTAACCGTCATTCAGCGCGCGGTTGACTGGATTAAGAAGATAAAGGGCATTGAGCTGGATATGGACAATGTGCCATTAGATGACAAGCCGACTTATGAACTGTTGCAAAGCGGTAATACCGCGGCGGTATTCCAGTTTGAATCTGCCGGTATGCAGGATGTTCACAAACAAATCAAGCCCGACCGTTTTGAGGATTTAATCGCTATCGTTTCCTTGTATCGCCCCGGCCCGATGGATAACATCCCGAGTTATATTAAACGTAAGCACGGCGAAGAAGAGATTACTTACCTGCATCCGATGCTGGAACCGATTTTGAAAGAAACCTACGGTATTATGATTTACCAAGAGCAGGTTATGAATATTGCGCGTGCCTTGGGGGGCTATACCATGGGCGGTGCGGATAAGCTGCGTAAGGTCATGGGTAAAAAAATGCGCGATGAAATTCCGAAACAACGCAAGATGTTTATGGAAGGCGCGATTAAAAACGGCATTGAAGAAGGAACGGCCGGAGCGATTTTTGACCAGATGGAAAAATTTGCGTCTTATGGTTTCAACAAGTCGCACGCTGCGGCCTATTCGCTGATTTCGTACCAGACGGCATATTTGAAGGCGCATTATCCGGTAGAATTTATGTGCGCGGTAATGTCTTTGGATATTACCAACACGGAAAAATTGCTTTTCTTTAAGGACGAATGCAAAAAGCTTGGTTTCAAGGTCCTAAAGCCGGATATTAACCATTCTGGTTCAGATTTTGTGGTAGAAGACGGCAACATCCGCTATGCACTCGGTGCGGTCAAAGGCGTGGGTGAAGCCAATATGCGGGCGATTGTTGCCGAAAGAGAAGCCCATGGTCCGTATAAAGATATTTCAGACTTCATTCACCGTACGGATATCAAGCAGATTAACCGCCGCCAGCTGGAGCAACTGATAAAAGCCGGAGCTTTTGACTGCTTGGAGAAGAACCGCGGACGTTTGTTTGCCAATGTTGAAACCATTTTGCGTCATATTGCCTCGTCTTCGGAACTCAAGACCAGTGAGCAAGCCTCTTTGTTTGGCAATGAGGAGTTGCATGCGAAGGTCAAGTTGGCGGAAAAGCCGGATTGGCCGGAGCTTGAGAAATTAAGACTTGAGGCGGAAGCAATAGGATTTTACCTTTCAGCCCACCCCTTGGATAGTTATGGCCGAGGGATAGAGCGCTTAGGTGTCAAGAATTGCAGCGAGATTTTCCGCAACATCCGTGTCGGAGATAGCATCAGAGCCAAAGTTGCGGGTTGTGTAAACGGTTTTCAAAAGCGTGTCAGCAAAACCGGCAACAAGTATGCTTTTCTGGAATTATCGGATGCCAGCGGCAGTTTTGAGGGCATATTGTTTTCGGAAGGTTTGTCCAGATATGAGGATATTATTTCTACAGGTTTACCTTTATTTGCCAGCATAACCATAGACAAGCAAACGGAAGATGCCAATCCGAGAGTAATGTTCAATGTGATAGAAACCTTAGACAAAGCCATTTCGGAAGTTGCCAATGGTTTGGAGATTTGCGTTAATGATGTAACGGCGGTTTCGGGGCTGCACGAGATTTTGAAAAAAGACCACAACGGCCGCAACAAAATATATATTAAGCCGGATAATAAGGAATGGGATGTCCGCATAGAGTTAGCCGGCGGCTTTGCCTTTGCAGACCCCGAATTTTTGAGTAAGATTCGCGCGCTTCCGGGCGTAACCACCATAAAGGAAATATAGCCATGAAAGATTTTTTTGCAAAGATAAATCAGTTTAAGCAAAAGTTTTCGGAGATGAGTGTACAGGATAAAATAAATAATACCGGCGAGATAAAAGTAAAAATTCCTTTCAGCAAATTGATTTTTAGCCCTTTTGGTATATTAACAAACCAGTTCGGTAGTCTGTTCAGACTAAGTGCGCTTTTTGCCTTAGTACTGAGTCTTGTTAGCATAATTTTAGGTTTTGCCGGTATATGTTTTACGCAGTATCGTGAAGCCTATTTCTTCTGCTCAAACTCTAATTTTTTGTATATAATAGCATTGCTTGTAAAAATCTTTTTGGTTTCAATGTTCTTAGCCCGCTGGTCTGATATTGCATTTCTAAAAAAGAGCTATGACCTAAAGAACATCTTTTTACCTAGCAAGAGAGATTGTGCTCTAACTTGTGGCGTGGTCTTGTTTTTGTTGCTGAATTTGACGCCGATTTTATCTTTTTATCTGTTATATATGAGAGTACCCAATCCGGATTGGGTAGTTGAAGTTTTTTATTTTGCTTGTGTATCCGTAGGTTTTCTGGTTCCTTTTGTTTTGATGCGTTTTTATGCTCTTCCGGCAGCCTTTTTGTCCGGTCAAAAGCTTCCGAGCTTTTCATACTTGTGGCAACGCACCAAAGGAAATAATCTGGCAATCATATTATCGCTTTTTTTAGTTATAGTTGTTATGTCGTTTTTGGCACTTTATTATCAAAGAGCTGTTTCAGAGATAGAGCCGGAATATGTCAACTGGAGCGGCACGGTTCTGGATTATGCGTATAATTTAATTATGTTGATGATCTACAGTTTAATAATGAATCATTGTTGGCTTCAAAAAGAATTTTTATTAGGAGATGATGATGGAACAAGAACAGATGCCGGAAATTAAACTTCCTTTTGGGGAATGTGCTCGCCGTAGCTTTTTATATATTTTTACCAATTTCAATGCGTTTACAAAACTCGCATCTGTTTGGTTTTTAATCCTTATTTATGAGGTTGCTGTGGGCTTTCCGTCTCTTTGTGGGTTGGAAGGAGAAATATGCCCATCCAAAGGTTATCAAAATCTTTCTGTTGTAATTATGTATTTAGCCTCTATTTCCATAGCTGTAGGTTTTAGCCGCCAAATCATTTTGAAAGAAGAGAGAAAGTATTTTAGCTTCTCTTTTGGTTGGAGAGAAATTAAATACTTGGGGTACAATTTATTATTATTTTTGTTGGTAGCAATCCCGGCGGGAATTATAGTCGGTATGTTAAAGTCATTTGGCGTTAAAGGAGGTATGCTACTTTTATCTACAGGCGTTGTTTCTTTGTTTTTTGCCATAAACTTTGCGCGGTGCTTTATAATTCTTCCGGCAATAGCTGTAGATGATAAAGATTTAACGATGGAAAAAGCGTTTAAGCTCACCAAAGGGAATGCCAATAAAATATTTTGGGGACAAGTTTTATTAAGAGTGCCTTTGGTAATCGCGGTACTAATATTAACAACCATGTATGAGATGATGGAGTTTGAAGGGCTTGTATCTAAGTTTATTATGTCTGCACTTTTAATCGGGCTATCATATTTTGACGCAGCGCTGAAGGCTTCTTTTTATAGCCACGTGTACCAATATTTCACATATTTCTTGCATCACCAAGAGCAGCTAAGCAAGGATTAAAAAAACTTCTACCGTCATTCTGAGGGACTTTGTCCCGAAGAATCCATAAAAGTCACAGGGCACGAAAGCAAGATATGCACGCCGGAAGCATCGCGGTTCAACAATGGTTCGCGCCACAGCCATTGTCGCGGTCAAGCTGACAACAGCTTGAGAGCAAGTTTTTCTGCCTCAATCAAGCGATAATTATCCTTAATATTCGGGTTTAGCGGATATTTCGTGGAGATATCCAAAGCAAAGATATTGGCTTGTTGCGCATAAAAATCTCTGCCTAAGCTCAAAGTTGCGGCATTATCAATCAGATAATCACGAAAAGCGAGAGCATCTTTAATATTGTTTTTCATCAAGCCGCTTCTTTTGGCAAAAATCCCCGTATAAGCAAAGATAACATAAATCATCGCCAGCAGAACAAGGGCGGCAAAGGGACTGATATAGACGCTGAGCATCATAAGCGAGAAAAGGATGATTAAGGTGGCAAAGATTTTGGCCATCCACCCCCATAGAGGAGATTTAAATTTAAGTTGCAAAATCCAGACATAAAAAGCCATCGTAACACTGCAAGCCAGCTCAATGGAAAAGATTTGCCAGAAATTAACGGTGAGGAGGGCAATCGCGGCTTCGGAGAGCAAAAGCATGCCGATACTGAAAAACAAATAACCGGCGCTGAGCTTGAGCGAAACACTTTTGAAGTTTTGAAGAGTGTTCTTCTCAATCAGCCTAAAGGCGCGCTTAAAATTAAGCTGAGTTTGCTTATTAACTTTGATAACCGATTCTTTCCCCGGAAACAAATTGCCAAGAGCCTTGCGTTCGGTTCGGCTCAAAGTATTGAGATTGTCTGTTTTTTTAATCAGCATAATCTCATTTTCGCTTTCCTGAATATCAATAATATTTTTGCGGAAGAGCTCCAACAAATAAGCCGTAAAGGAAACTTTATCAAACACGCCTTTAATCAGGTATCGCAACATCGGAGCCGTACGGCGCATTCCGGTTTTAAGTTTGGAGCGTCCGGCGCTGATATACCGCCAAGAGATAATATAAGAGATTAAGATAGCAGCCAGACCGAACAAGGCGAATAAGATATCGCCATAATCGCTTATAAACCAAGAAAAGCGCTTGCCGAAATCAGGAACAAGCAGTTCATTTTTTGGCAAAGCTACGATGAGGTGCATTCCTTCGCCGATGAAGAGCGGTACTTCTGAAACAAAGCCCAAAGTATTATCCGCACCTTTGGTTACAAAAGCATTTTCAGAGGTCAACTGACCGGGATAGCCGATAAAAATATTTTGGCTGATGGGAGCTTGTGTTCCGGGCAGACTGACAGATGCGCCGGCATTTGTAATCACCAAGTTCCAAGAGCTTCCCGTAACATCCCAATAAAATTCATTAAAATCATCATAAGTCCAAAGCTGCCTGTCTATCAGGTAAGCAAAATTATAAGTATAAATTCCGGGTTGGAGAGTATATTCATCTTTGGGCTTTAAGATAATTTTATCACCGATTTCTTGAGCCATATAAGGAATTTCCTGCCCATTAATGGTAACGGAGAGAAGAGAAAAATCAATCTTATGGCGTTCATTTAAGCGTGAAACCGAATATTTCGGAAGCACGCGAGATAAGCCGTTTTTAAGTTTTTCGCCATTTGCAATAACCGTAATAGTTTCATTGATACCAATCAGACCGTTGGGCATAATTTCAATTTTGCTGAACAAATAAGGGATATGTTCTCTTGCCGGCACCAAAGTTTGAGTGCCGTTGGGTAGTTCTACATTAACGACCGGAAAATCAGGCCCTTCCCATTGTTTTTTTTGTTCATCAACGGAAGACTGGTCATTAATATAGTAATAAACATCGTCATAAGGCTGGTCAGGGTTAGCCGCTGTATCCGTGCCGGATATACGCTTCATTGCGTTATCATAAATTTTTTCAAAGGTAGATTTATTGTTTTCTTTGAGCATATTGATATATTCGGCACTATGCTGAACATCAATAGATTTTAAATTATTTAAATCTTCATCTTCATCAAGTTTTGTTATGACAACGGTTTTAAGTCGTTCCTTAATAAAAGCATTCATTTCTTCAGGATTTTCGCCGGTAGGTATTCTCGGGTCAACAATCTCCTCAGCATTGAGCAAAGCTTGAGCTTCTCTGGCACGAAGTTCTTCGGCATTATTTATTTCGGTGGTTTCCGCCCAAAGATTGGAACTCAAAAAGGCAAGAGAGAAACAAACGGCAAGAAAAAGTTTTTTCATAACTTAAAAACCTTTGTTAACAAATAAAACATATCTGCTAGTATAAAATGCAGTTATTAAGAAAAGAATAAATTTTATAAGGAGTTTTAAGATGAACGACCAAATCGCCGCAATAATTTTAGGGGCAGGCAAAGGAACCCGAATGAAGTCAGACTTACCCAAAGTTATGATGCCTCTGTGCGGCAAACCGATGATACGCCACCCGATAGACACGTTGGAGGAAATGGGAGTTAAAAAGATTGTGGTTGTAACCGCGCCTGATGGAGATATGGTTCGTAAAGAAGTAGCTCCATACCAGAGCTGCATTCAAGAGCAGCAGCTTGGTACGGGGCATGCCGTCTTGTCAGCCAAAGAACAAATGAAAGGCTTTGAAGGCTCGGTTTTGGTTATCTTTGGCGATAATCCGATTATCACGAAGGAAACTTACAAAATGGCGGCAGACAAGGTTAAAGAAGGCTATGCCGTTGTTGTTTTGGGCTTTCGTCCGAAAGATGCAGCACGTTATGGACGTCTGGTAATGGAAAACGGTGAACTGAAAAAAATTGTTGAGTTCAAGGATGCAACGGATGAAGAAAAAGCCATAGACTTGTGCAATTCGGGCTGTATGTGCTTTGACGGCAAGACCATGTTTGAACTTTTGGAAGCCATAGGCAATGAAAATGCCGCCGGCGAGTATTATTTAACAGATGCGATAGCGATTGCCAGGAACAAAGGCTTAAAATGCACGGTTGTTGAATGCTCGCCAGAAGAAGTAGCCGGAGCCAACACCAGAGAAGAGCTGGCTTTACTTGAAAGTTTTTTGAATAAAAGAAAAGGAAAATAATGCGTTTTATCAAGCATCATTGGTTTGGTTTAATAATTTCTTTGTTTATGCTGGCCTATTTGCTGGTGTTTGTTTTGGTTCTGTTTGCGCCAAGATATGATGAACAGAAAAGAGGCTTTATTCCCTGCACGGAAATAATGGCCGAGGAGCTCATAATCTGTGATGATGGTGTTTGGTGTATGCTCAAGACCGTAGGCAAGAACACCTGGTGCGACACAAAAGTTGTCGCCAAAGGCTTCGGCCAATGGATGAAAGGCGAGCAAAAAACACCTTGGGCAAATTATATTTTTGAACCCCAATTACCACAACAAAATGCAGAAACGGAAGTGGAGGAGGAAGAGAGCCTGCAAGAGTTTTATGCACAAACGCCGGATATTGAAGCCTCCATGCAAAACTTGCGCAAACTAAACCGTGAGCTTGAAGAGAAAATTAAAAATCAGGAAGAAAAGGAAAAGTCAGAATATGAGCAACAACAATAATCTTCCCGCTTGGGATTTGTCGGATATGTACAAAGGCATGGATGACCCAAAAATCAATGCCGATTTGGAAAAACTGAAAAAAACAGCCATCTCATTTGCCAAAAAATATAAAGGCAAACTGGAAAAACTGAAGGCCGAAGAATTTTTGGAAGCCTTAAAGACAGAAGAAAAAATGTCTGTTATGGGCGGTGTTTTGGGCGAGTTTGCTTATCTTAATATGGTAACGCAGATGAAGAATAAAGAAGCGATGGCTTTTTATCAAAACATTAGTGAGAAACTAACCGATTACAGCAAGCCGACCATTTTTTTCAGCTTAGAGATAAACCGTTTACCGGAAGCCAAAATCAAGGAATGGCTGAAGAACGAAAAAGTTGCTTTTTATAAACCTTGGTTAGATAAAGTCAGACGCTTTAAGAAATATGAGCTGTCTGAAGCGGTTGAAGAGATTTTGCACGAAAAATCCGTAACTTCGGGTTCGGCTTGGGTACGCTTGTATGAAGAAACTTCATCAAGATTGGTGTTTACGGTAGACGGCAAACAATATAACGATGCCGAAATCAGCAAATTGCTGTTAAACAAAGACCCCAAGATTCGCGAAAAAGCGGGCAAGGAATTAAATCGTGTTTGCAAGGAAAATGCCCCGCTGTTTACCATGATTTACAATATGGTGATTAAGGATAAAGCGATAGAAGATGACAAGCGCGGATTCGCTCGTCCGGTTTCGGAACGCAACTTGGCCGAGAATGTCAAGGATTCCACGGTTGATGTTCTGGCTCAGACGGTAAGAGAAAAATATAAGGATATCGCGCACCGCTTTTATAAACTGAAAGCCAAATGGCTGGGCGTTGAGAAAATTCAGTATTGGGATCGTAATGCGCCTCTGCCTTTCAGTGATGATGCCGAATATTCTTGGAAGCAAAGCGTAAAGATTGTCTTGGATGCTTATAAAGAATTTTCACCGAAGTTGTATAATGTAGCCAAGGACTTTTTTGATAATAATTGGATAGATGTTCCGCCACGCGATGGTAAGAGAAGCGGTGCTTTCTGCGCTTCCGCAACTTCCAAACACCATCCTTATTTGCTGCTCAACTTTGCCAGCAAACAGAATGATGTTTTAACCTTGGCGCATGAGTTAGGCCACGGTTGCCATCATCAGCTCCGTACCAAAAACGGCGATTTGAACGAATACAGCCGTATGACCTCAGAAGAAGTCGCATCCGTTTTCGGCGAGATGATAACCTTCCAGTCCTTACTGCGCAATTTGGATGATGATAAAGCCAAGTTGTGCCTAATTGCCGGCAAGGTGAATGATATGATAAATACGGCGATTCGCCAGATAGCTTTTCACTTTTTTGAAACCCGCTGCCACGAGGAAAGAAAAGACGGCGAGCTTTCGGAAGACCGCATCTGCCAAATCTGGCTGGAAGAAATGCGCAATAGTCTGGGACGTTATGTAAATGTTGATGAAAACAGCGCCTATATCTGGATGCAGGTTGGACATTTCTTCTTCTTGCCGTTTTATGTCTATGCTTATTCCTTTGCGGATTGTCTGGTCAATTCGCTGTATCAGGTTAGTCAGGAAGGCAAGGTCAAAGATTTTGCTAATAAATATCTGGATATGTTGAGCAAAACAGCAATCACGGATTATGACAAATTGCTCAAACCTTTCGGTCTAAATCCGAATGATGCTGATTTTTGGAACAAGGGCCTAAGCCTGATTTCGGGTTACATAGACCAACTTGAAGCCTTAGATAAAAAACTGAAGTTGTAAACAAAAGCCCCGCTCTTTAGCGGGGCTTAAAATTTTAAAAAGCCGCTTGGCAATAAATAGCTAATGATTGAGACGGCGCACAATAAGTTGTTAAAGATGTGGACAAAGGTGGGCGAAAGCCATTTTTATGTCTAGAGCAACATCCAGGGCCACTTGCTGTACGAACATAACAGATTTTGCATCCCTCAGTATAATATCCTCTATCAGTTTCATCACCATCATCATAACCTTTTACGGCACACGCATATTTTCCTTCAGCCAAAAACCATGCTAAGCCTCCCGCATTTAAAGATAAACAGGCCTCTGAAGCATTATCAGCTAGTGCACCACCTCTTGCCGTTACCACCACGCCATGCCTTCCTGTTTCATCTATTTCAATCACAGTCCCAATACCCATACCATTGGAATCAATATAAGTATCGCCAACCTTATACACCTTAGATGCTTCTTCATAGCTTGGGCAATAAACCTTTGTTGTATCCAACGGACATTTAAGGATGGTTTTGCCGGCGCAAGCCGTTGTTGTTTTTGTATAACCGAGGTCAGCGCAAGAAGGTGTCTTGATACAAGTCTGCGCCCAAACCGGTGCAACACTTATTACCCCCAAACCCCAAGCAAACGCTATTTGTGATATTATATTTGACTTCTTCATTGTCTTTCTCCTTATATCTTAGTCCTTGTTTCTAGCGCCCGCCGAAAATACATTTCAGGTCGCCGTTGCACCAATAATTATTTAAGTCAATCTCTCCGGAATCACATTCTTCTACACAAGCCTTGCAGTTTAGAAACATCTGTTGTTGTCCGCTCCAACATTCGGTCGTGCCGATTTCGCCGCCGCAGTCGCAAACCGAGAAGCCCAAACATTCCTTAACCTTGCGTTTGTATTTCATCACCCCGCAGCTATTGCAGGCATCGCCGTCAACCTCATAG
>CASFUZ010000019.1 GCA_949298065.1 uncultured Pseudomonadota bacterium
GGACAAAGGGATTTAGGTCAACTCCATTTGGAGTTGTAAAGAAAGGCACCTTAATGGTGCCTTTCCAAGAACCCCGGGTTTACCCGGGGATATCTATTTGCTTAAATTTTTCTCAAAGGAGTTTTGGTTTTGGTCTTCAAAGCAGCATTGGTTGCAGAAGCCAAGTTGATTGCCAAAAGTTTGCTGGCTGCACTTACAGGGCTGATTTTTTTGCCTTTGGCAGCAGCTAAACGATTCAAAGCATTGATGTCGGTTTTGCTGATTTTGGTCAAAACTGAAGAGCAAGCAGCAGACTTACGCGGAGTAGCCTTATTAGCGGCTGTAAGCTGTTTGATAGCAGCGGCCCAATCTTGAGCTTGTGTGTTGGCCGGACAACCGTTGTTTTTCCAAATGTAATATGCGGCTTCGGCAATTGCTTTATCGTTCAATTTGGTCATTGTTTATCTCCAGAGGGTTGTTAAAATTTGTTTACTTGTTTTTCTTATTAGGTTACCCTAATCAAAAATTGTTAAAAAAGTTTTATCAAATTGTATTTGTTATAAAAAATTTTTTAGGAGAAAGAATATGGAAAACAGAGTGGCAATTATTGGTGTTATTGTTGAAAATTTGGCTTCAGCTGAGGCTTTGAATGCTATTTTGCATGAGTATTCAGCTTATATTATCGGTCGTATGGGAATCCCGTATCGTGAGAAAAAAATCAGCATTATTTCGGTTGCGGTTGATGCGCCGGAAGATGTTATCAGTGCAATGGCCGGAAAAATCGGACGCTTAGACGGTGTGAGCACAAAAGCAGCTTATTCTAATTGTTAAATTTGCTTGCCAAGAGATGAGCAAAATATTATAACGTTAAGCAGTGTTAACCTGACGGGGAAGCTTATTCTGACCCGAAAGAAAGTGAGTGATATATGTATAATCCAAAATCGTTGAAGGCAGAGGAGTTTATCTGCCACCAAGAAGTGTTGGATACTCTGGCTTATGCCGATGCCAACAAAAATAATGTTAAACTCATTGATGAAGTCTTAAACAAAGCTCGCGAACGCAAAGGTCTTTCGCACCGCGAAGCGATGATTTTGCTTGATTGTGAAGTGCCTGAAAAAAACAAAGAGATTTTTGAACTCGCCGAGCAAATCAAGAAAGATTATTACGGCAACAGAATTGTGATGTTTGCGCCGCTTTATCTTTCAAACTATTGTGTCAATGGTTGCGTTTATTGTCCGTATCATGCCAAAAATAAGCATATTCCGCGCCGCAAGCTTACGCAAGAAGAAGTTGCCAAAGAAGTGATTGCTTTGCAGGATATGGGGCATAAACGTTTGGCAATAGAATCCGGCGAAGATCCCGTTAATAATCCGATAGAATATATTTTGGATTGTATCAAAACCATTTACAGCATTAAGCACAAAAACGGAGCAATTCGCCGTGTTAATGTGAATATTGCGGCCACAACGGTTGAAAATTATCGTAAGCTCAAGGAAGCCGGAATCGGAACTTATATTTTGTTCCAAGAAACTTATCACAAAGAAAGCTACGAAAAACTTCACCCGACAGGACCAAAGCATAATTATGCCTACCATACCGAAGCTATGGATAGAGCTATGGAAGGCGGTATTGATGATGTGGGTTTGGGCGTTTTGTTTGGACTGGAATTGTATCGGTATGAGTTTGCTGGGCTCTTGATGCATGCGGAGCATTTGGAAGCTGTACACGGCGTTGGTCCGCATACGATTTCGGTGCCGAGAATCCGCCGAGCCGATGATATTGACCCTGATGTTTTTGACAACGGAATTGATGATGATACTTTTGCCAAGATTGTAGCTTGTATCAGAATCGCTGTGCCTTATACGGGAATGATTATGTCTACGCGTGAGAGCAAAGCTTGCCGCGAAAGAGTCATTCATTACGGAATCTCGCAAATAAGCGGCGGCTCTAAAACCAGTGTCGGCGGTTATGATACACCGGAGCCGGAAGATGAAAGCTCAGCGCAATTTGAAGTCAGCGACACCCGCACGCTTGATGATGTGGTTAAGTGGTTGATGGAAATTGGGTATATCCCAAGCTTCTGCACCGCTTGTTATCGGGAAGGGCGTACGGGCGACAGGTTTATGGCTTTGTGCAAAAATATGCAAATTCATAACTGTTGTTTGCCGAATGCCTTGATGACTCTAAAAGAATATCTGATTGACTACGCAAGCCCCGAAACACGCAAAGTAGGTGAGGCATTGATTAAGAAAGAACTTGCCAATATTCCGAAAGAAAAAGTTCGCAGGATGTGTGCCGATTATATTGAAAAAATTGAGGAAGGCGAAAGAGATTTTCGTTTCTGACAACAAAGCCCCGTTTGAATGACGGGGCTTTGTTTTTATGTGATTGCAATCTGTTTAGAATCTTGTATCATATAAAAAACAGCGAGCGAGGGTATGATGGCCGGAAAGTCTAAAATAAAATTCTGCATTTGGGATGTCGGCGGTGTGATTTATTCATATAGCCTGAAGTTCTTGAACGAGTTTATGAAAAGCCGTACCGAAGATATGGCGTTGTTTAATGAAAACAACGGAGCAATCGGATTTGATTATGATGGCTTTATGCGTGGTAAGGTCAGTTTTGAAACTTTGTGCAAGCAGCTTTGCAAATATTGTGGGGTTAAGTATCAGTCTGGGATTGATACACAGATTAATTTGGCTTTCAGAGACGGAATCGGTGAGTTTAAGGAAGTTACGCATCAGCTGATGGAAAAAATGAAAGATGCAGGAATTGAAAACGGTTTGTTGTCCAATGCTCTTCCGAACCTGAAAGATACGGCGGATATGTTCGGTTTGATTAACCAAGACTATGTCTTTTGTTCTTTTGATTTGGGAATGCTTAAGCCTGATGTCAGAATCTTTGAGGCGGTTAAGGAAAAGCTCGGTTGCGCATATGAGGAGATTTTGTTTGTTGATGATAAGCCGGCAAATGTGGCTGCGGCGAAGTCTTTGGGAATAAACGCTTTGTTGTTTGATGAAGAAAAAATTGAGAAAGATATTTATAAGCTCTTGGGATGGAAAAAGAAAGCAAAATGAAGCAGGAACTTTTGGCTCCGGCCGGTGATATTGAGGCCGGATATGCCGCGTTGTATTATGGCGCGGATGCGGTTTATTTGGGATTGAAACATTTTTCGGCGCGAGCAACGGCGGCAAATTTCAGCGAAGATGATTTGAACGCTTTTGTGGCTTATGCGCATTCGCTCAACCGCAAGGTTTATGTGGCCATAAATACTTTGGTTCAGGAAGATGAGTTGCCTGAGCTCCTAAAAACGCTTGATGTTTGTGTGAAGTATCAGGTTGATGCGCTTATTGTGCAAGATTTGGGTGTGGCTCGCGTGGTGCGGGAAAAATATCCGGAGCTTGAGCTGCATGCCAGTACGCAAATGGCGGTGCACAATAAAGAAGGTGCGTTGGCTTTGCAAAAATTGGGCTTTAGCCGTGTGGTTTTGGCGCGAGAATTGACACTTGGCGAAATTAAGGAAATCGCTGCTATCCCTAATCTGGAAACAGAAGCATTTATACATGGTGCTTTGTGTTATTCATATAGCGGATTGTGTATGTTCTCCTCTCTGGAAACGGGAAAAAGCGCCAACAGAGGCAAATGTTTATATCCTTGTCGGGCTGTGTTTGAAGGAGAGCAGGGGGCAAAGCACTATTTTTCCATGAAAGATATGGCTTTGCAAAGTGATGTTTTGAAAATGCCTGTAACATCTCTAAAAATTGAGGGACGCAAAAAGACGGCTTTATATGTGGCTGCGGTGGTTGATTATTATCGGCATATTTTGGATGGCAAAGGTGATGATGCAACCAAAGCCGAGCATATTCGGCAGATTTTTTCTCGTCCGTGGACAAAGTTTCATTTGCATGGCAAAAACAAAGATGTGATTGATAGGGATTTTGTCGGGCATAGAGGCTTGAAAATCGGCAAAATTGGTAATGTTGGCAAAAATGCGTTATCTTTTAAGACGAATCATAAAATTGCGCGGTTTGACGGGATTCAGATTGATGTTCCCGGAGAGGAAAAGCCGTTTGGTTTTTCGCTGCAGAATTTGAGAGTTAATGCTAAAAACGTGTTTGAAGCCAAGGCCGGTGAAAATGTGGAGATTAAACTTCCGCCTTTTGCGCCGAATCTGGTTAAAGGATTGGATATTTATTTGGCTTCCGCCAGCGAGGTTAAAGGTGCTTATGGTTATGAAAAGCCGAAGCCGGGGGCATATAAGCAGCGATATCCGATTGATGTTTCGGTGAGGATAGAAAAAGATAAAATTTCGGCAGAAACGGAAAGCTTTTATTATGAGGTGAGCGGAAATTTTGAAAAAGCTGAGAATCCGGCAAAGACTTTAGATGCTGCACAAAAGGCCTTTGCCAAGACGGGAGAAACGAATTTTGTTTTGCAAAATTTGGAGCTTTTGAATCCTCAAGGGTTGTTTGTGCCGGCCTCTATGTTTAACGAACTGCGGCGCAGTTTGTATGAAAGTATTAAATTTGATGATAAGCCTCGCCTATTGCCAGAGATGCCTCAACCGTTTAATGCTAAAGAGCCAAAATGGATTATTAAAACAGACAGAATTGATAGTTTGAGCAAAATTGATTTGCAAGAAGTTGATGAAGTTATCTTTTTGCTCTCAGTTGATACAAAGCCCGAAGCGTTGCGTAACTTGCCAAAAAACAAATTGCGCTTGGCTTTGTCTACGGTTTGCCGCCATACGAAGTTGTTTGAGCCTTTGGTTGAACAGCTTTTGAGTGAGGGCTATAAGAAGTGGGAAATCGGTAATTATTGGGCATTGAGTGTTTTGCCGAAAAAAGGGATTGATTTGAGCTTTGATTATCCGTTGTATGTGATGAACTCTCAGTCCAGCTCTCAGGCAAAAGAAATGGGCGCAAAAAGAGTTACTTTTTCACCTGAAGATGTGTTGCAGAATATGAAAAACTTGGCAGAAGTTTCGCCTTTGCCGATGGTTTTGCCCGTGTATAGCGATGTGCCGTTATTTATCAGTGCGGATTGTATTCGTTCCAATGCCTGCAAAGATTGTCCGCGCGGAGAAAAATGGTTGAAGCTGAAGCGAGACGGAATCTCTTATGAAGCCTTGTCTCGTGATTGTCAGATTATGTTGTTTGATACAAGACCTTTGTGTTTTGCCGCAGAAGCCAAAGAGATTAAGGCGGCGGCTTATCGGGTGGATTTTTGTTATCGTTCTTATACGCCGGAAAAAGCCACAAAGATTTGGGCAAAAGTTCGGAAGTTTGAAGATGTGGCGGATTGTGCCAAAGCAAATATCAATAAGCCGGCGTTGTTATAAAAAAAGCCCCTCATAAAAGAGGGGCTTTTTTTATTCTCCGATGGGGAGGACATTATTGTCTTTGTTTTTGATAATTCGCATTTTATGTGCGGCTACTTTTAAGTTATTTTGCAAAAAGTGGCGGTTCATTTTGCGGATGGTAACTATATAACCGATGGTTACAACTGTTCCCGCTCCAAACCAAGCAATCGGGCTTGCCCAGCAAATGCCAAGATAGCCGATATGTTTGGCTAGCCAAATGGCTGCAAAAGAACGCATAAATAATTCCGTGAAACCTGCTATCAGCGGAATGATGGATTGGCCCATTCCTTGCAAGGTATTGCGGAAGATGAAAATTTGCCCCAAAAAGATGTAGAATAAGGTGCTGATGTTTAGGTATTGGCGGCCCGTATCTACAATTTGTTCGGTTACGTCATCAGAGAAAATGGTTATCATATTCTCGCCGATAAAACGTACCAGAAGTGCAACAAAAATGCTGAAGCTTGTTGACATTATGGAGCTATAAAATACGCCGGTGCGAATCCGTTTTATCATTCCGGCACCGAAATTTTGAGCGGCAAAAGTCGCCATAGCAATACCTAAAGCAACCAGAGGCTGGGTAGCAAGCTGCTCAATACGCAGTGCGGCCGTGAAAGCGGCGATGGTGTCTGAGCCGAAAGAGTTGCAGACTTTTTGCATAATCAGTAATCCCAAAGACAAGACAGAAAACTGAATGGCCATCGGAACAGCGATATTCATATGTTCTTTCATAAAACTGCGGCTGTATTTCCAGTCTTCGCGATGAAGACGCAGAATGGGGAATCTTTTACCAATATATAAGACGCAACAAATGCCTGAGGCGGTGATGGAAATAAGGGTTCCGAGAGCCGAACCGATAACGCCTAATTTGCAGACCGAAATCAAAAACAAATTGAGCAAAATGTTGACTATGGTAGTGGCTATTAAGAAATATAACGGGGTTTTGCTGTCGCCCAAAGCTCTGATGAAGCCTGACAGCAAGTTATAAGCCACGATAACCGGAAGAGCCAATCCTAACACAAACATAAAATTATAGGCATCGGTCATAATGTTTTCCGGCACATTCATCCAACGTAGAATCGGGTGCAAAAAGATGAGTAAAATTGCCGTAAATGTTAGGCTTAAAACAAGGCAGGCTCTTAGAGAATGAGTTACGGAGCTACGAACACCTTCTTCATCTTTGGCGCCGAATCTTTGTGCCGTGATAACGGTTAGACCACCTGTGAAGCCCAAGGTTACCAGTAACATTACAAAAAATATCGGCGCGGATGCGCCCAGAGCAGCCAAAGCTTCAACACTAATCAAGCGTCCGACAATGATGATATCAGATATTTGATAGAGCTGTTGAAAGAGGTTGCCGATGAGTAACGGAAACGCAAATTTGATGATTAAGGAAAAAGGATTTCCTCTGGTTAAATCTTGTATCATGGATTATGCTTCTTTCTGAAACTATGTGATTTTTTTTTGTTCGTCGTCTTCTATAAAACTCAAAAAAATTTTTGTAAAGAGCTATTTTTTTTTTAAACGGTATGTAAATATTTGATAATTTATTTTATAAAAAAATGAACTTTTCTGAAAACAGCTTCGTTATAAGTTGTGTAAGGAGAAAAACAATGGATGATATTTCCGCATTGATTAAAGAAGCAAAGCCTTTGTACTTTGCACGCAAAAAACGCAATAACCGAATTAAGGCTGCGTTGTGCTCGCTGGTGTTGCTGATTGGTATCGGAAGTTTTTATCCGAGAGAGAGTAGCTATAATTTCAGTTATGATTATTATCTTTTCGGTACGGAATTTTCGGTGAGCGAAACGTCGTCCGTTATTGAGGAAATGGGTTTTCCCGTGGATGAATATGGTTTGTTGATGGTAGGCTGATGAAAGAAATTATTGAGCAAAATAAGTCTTTGGTGAAAGCTATCATCAAAAAACTGACCGGTTCTTATAATGAAGATATTGAACAAGAAGTTTATATTAAGACCTGGAAAAATATGGATAATTATAAAGAACAAGGAAAGTTCAGCCAGTGGATAGGAGCTTTGACCGCTAATGTTTGCCGCGACTATTTTAAGTCTAGGCAATATAAGATTGAGGCTTCTCAGGTTAACGGTGACGAAATTCTGGATAATGTGCGGGTTGGTGGTAGGCAAGAGGAGATTTTGGACGCCAAAGCCCGCCAGAAACAGATTTTGAAGGCGGTGGACAGTCTTCCCCGCAAGATGCGGCAAGTGGTGATTTGGTATGAGTTTGAGGAAATGACTTATGAACAGATTGCTAAAAAAACCGGCTTGCCGGAGGGAACCATTAAATCAAGATTGTTTAATGCCCGAAAAATATTGAGTGAAAAATTACAACATTTGAGAGGAGACAGATAATGAAAAAATTGATGTTAACGGCTCTTTGCGCAACGGCAGTTATGCTGGGTTCAGCTTCGGTAAATGCTCAGGAAGAAATGTTGCCGCCACCTCCGCCGCCGCATGATGAAATGTTGCCGCCTCCGCCGCATGATTTCGGTCCGGAACATAAAAGTCCGCGTGCTCATGGTCCGAAGTTTGATAAGAAAAAACATGAGAAAATGGCTGATAAATTTGCCGATAAACTTGATTTGACCAAAGAACAAAGAGCTCAGGCTAAGAAAATAAGAGAAGATGGCCGCAAAAAGATGGAGCCTTTGATGAAGGAGATGAAAGAACTTCGTGAGAAGATGAATGAGGTGCGCCGCGAAAATATGGAAGAGTTTGAAAAAATCTTGACTCCGGAGCAGAAAAAACAAATGGATGAAATGAAGCCCAAACATGATAAAAAATGGAAGGCTGATAAAAAACATCATAAAAAAGAACTGAAGGCTGAAAAGAAAGCTGAGAAAAAAGCTAAAAAAGCAGAAAAAGAAGCTGAAAAAGAAGACAAAAAAGATTAGTTCTTCGCCGCTTTTGTAAAAACCCCGTCCTGAGAAATCAGGGCGGGGTTTTAGTTTGAAAGTTATTGGTTTTGTTTTTGTGATTTTATCATCTCATCTACAAAAGCGGGTAGGGTTTTGCCGGCCGGACCATAAATATGTTTATCAAAGTAAAAATTATTTGATGTCGGCTCTAGGGTAAACTCTATAGTATCCGCGCCATAATGTTTGGCAGTTTGCACAAAAGCGGCCGCCGGAAAAACAACGCCGGAAGTTCCGATAGAGATAAACAAATCACACCGCCTTAACAGCTCTTCAACTTTGTCCATACAGAGCAGATTTTCGCCGAAAAAGACAATGTTTGGTTTCATCATACCGGCAATAGAGCATTGAGGGCAGGTGGTTTCGGTTGTTACATCGCCGAAGGTTTCCAAAATATGTCCGCAGTTTAAGCAGACGGCTTGGTTGATTTGTCCGTGAATGTGGTAGATATCTTGGTTGCCGGCTTTTTCATGCAAGGTATCCACATTTTGGGTGATGACCGAAATTTCTGCCGGATATTCTTTCTGCAATTTTGTAATGGCTAAATGCGCCGGATTGGGTTTGGCTTTTTGAATCTCTAATTTCAGTTCATTATAAAAATCGTGGACAAGCTCGGGGTTGCGCTGAAAACCCTCTATTGAGGCAACATCCTCAACCCGATGATTGTTCCATAAGCCATTGGAGCTGCGAAAGGTGGCAAGACCTGATTCCGCGGATATGCCCGCGCCGGTTAAGATAACGATATTTTTATATTCTTTGGTCATTTTAGTTCTCCGAAAAGTCGGATATAGTATAGTTTTCTTTTGCAATTTTTAAATAAAAAACTAAAATCGGTTTATATTTTGCAGATAAGGAAATAAGAAATGAAAAAAATCGGTTTAATCGTGGCAATGGACAAGGAGTTTAATCTGTTAAAAGGATTAATGACAGAGCCCAAAGAAGTTCAATGCGGTAATCTGGAAATTGTGGAAGGAAATATCGGCGGCAAGGATGTTATTTTGGCACATAGCGGTATAGGTAAGGTTTGCGCGGCGGTCGGTGTGTTGGAGATGATTAAGAACTTTGCGCCGGATGCGATTATTAACAGCGGCGTGGCCGGCGGAATTGATGTTAAAACACAAGTGATGGATGTGGTCGCGGGTGAGAATGTGGTTTATCATGATGTTTGGTGCGGAGAGCCGAATATGTATGGGCAGGTGCAAGGAATGCCGGCAAGCTATGCCGGAGAGCGCAAGATTTTGGATGCGGTTACTTCGCTTGAGGCGGAAGCCAATATTTATGCCGGACAGATTTGCAGCGGAGACAAGTTTATTACCGAGCGCAAAGAGCTTGATGAGATTAAGGCAAAGTTTCCGCAAGGTTTGGCGGTGGATATGGAATCTGCTGCTATGGCGCAGGTTTGTTATATGTATAAAGTGCCGTTTTTGAGCTTGCGTATTATCAGCGATACGCCGGGGGGTAAAGACCACCAAAAACAATATGAAAATTTTTGGGATGAAGCTCCGAAAAAATCTTTGGATGTGGTGGCAAAACTCTTGGCCAAATTGTGATAAAAAAACTTGATTTTTGTCTAATCGGTGCTAAAGTGTTCAGCACTTAAGATATATTATGAACTAAAAATTTACTATTATGAAAGCAGAACAAATTAGGGTTTTGGAAGCAGTTATTTCTGCTATGAAAATCAGCAACAGCGATTTGGAAGATTGGTTTAAGGCCAGAAAAAGAGGTAATTTTATTCCGACGGATTTACCTTTAGTGTATTGCAAGGGTAATGAGTTTTTTGTTGAGAACGGATTGAATCTGAAACGCAAAGAAGAATTGTGGGGAATACAACTTCTTTCAGGCGTGATGGTTGCTCTAATGTGCGGTGCCGGAAATAATGTTTTGGAGACCACATGGGAAAAAGTCAAAGAGTTTGCTGAAAAAATGACTTTCAACGGCAAGCTGGGCTTTCTTCCGTCCAAAGATGTTTTGAGAGGGCATTCCGGCAACACGGAAAGAGGAAAGTTTTTGGCAACGGTTGAAGTTTTGAAAGAGAATGAAATTGAAGCTGATGGTTACCGGGGATGCATTTGGTGCTCTGAGGAATATGGTCCAGGCGGTGCCTATTGTTTCAATCTGGAAAATGGCTACACTGGTTGGGGCAGTAAGGACGATACCAACGGCAATGACCGCGTAGCGTTAGCTTTTTAGTTACTTCTTTATCGCTGTGTTATTGTAAATAACACAGCGATTTTTTTTGTTATTACTGTTATTACTGTTTTTACCCGTTTAACAGAAAGCGAGGCTGCCAGATTGGGTACTCCCGCAAGCGGGTCCTCCTCGCGCCGTAGGGTTCAAACTTCGCAGGCTCGTTTGAACCAACTACCCGCTCCGAACAGGCTCCCGTTGGTCGCCGCTCGCTCAGATAACCGGAGCCATAAAAAAAACCTCCCACGAGGGGAGAAAATTAGCAGAAGGCTCCGGCTCTAGCTTGGTAAGTTCGTGCAATGCACTCACTAACCGCGCGTCGGTCACTCGTTTTTAAGTTTTTTATCGGTCGTTTACACAACCTCAAAAAACTAACAAAACTTCGCCTCTTGCGGTAAAATCAACCGGAGCAACGGTTGATTTTATCCTTGAGCCTGATACGAACAGGCTTCGCCCGTTCAACAGAACAGCAAGGAGCCATAAAAAAACCTCCCACGAGGGGAGGTTTTTTTTATGGCTCCGGCTGCCTGATTCGAACAGGCGACCAATCGGTTAACAGCCGATTGCTCTACCGCTGAGCTAAGCCGGAATAATATGCGGTAAGAATGAACTTTGGAGGCCGGTACCGGAATTGAACCGATGTACAAGGATTTGCAGTCCTCTGCATGAGCCACTCTGCCAACCGGCCATTCGGAATACCTAACTGAGTTCCTCATTCACTCAACGTCCTCTATATATACAAACTTTTTATCCGTCGTCAATAACTTTTTTTAAAAATTTTATATTTTTTTGCATAAGCACTAAAAAACTCTTTTTTTATGCTGTTCTTGGGCTATCATATCTCAAAATTTTTGATGCTTTAATTTGGGAGTTTTAGTTAATGAAAATTGCTCTTGCCGCTGACCATGGTGGCTATCAGATGAAAAATCTGATTGCTCAAAATCTTAGAAATCAAGGCTTTGAAATAGAAGATTTGGGGACAGACTCAGAAGAATCGGTGGATTATCCCGATTTTGCACAACGTGTTGTGCAGGAGATTTTGAGGCAAAAGGCTGAACTTGGAATCTTGGTTTGTGGAACAGGAATCGGTATCTCTATTGCGGCTAACCGCCACAAAGGTATTCGCGCCGCTTTGCTTTATGATGATTATGTTGCCCAAGTTGCCCGTGAGCACAACAACGCCAATATCTTGTGTTTTGGTGGGCGAACAATGAAGATTGAGGATGTTATGCGCAGAATCGACATCTTCTTGAAAGCAAAATATGAGGGCGGGCGGCATGATCGCAGACTCTGTAAGCTTGATTTGGATTAGGAGAAAAAACAGATGGATTTTGTAAAAGATTTGAAAACCGAAGATAAAGAAATTTTTGATGCCATTGAGGCCGAGTGGGATCGTCAACAAAACCAAATTGAGCTGATTGCTTCTGAAAATATTGTATCAAAAGCCGTGTTGGAGGCTCAAGGCTCTATCTTGACTAATAAATATGCCGAAGGTTATCCGGCAAAGCGTTATTATCGTGGTTGTGAGTTTGTGGATGTTGTTGAGAATCTCGCAATTGAACGTGCAAAAAAATTGTTTAATGCCAAGTTTGTTAATGTGCAGCCTCATTCGGGAAGTCAGGCAAACACGGGCGTTTATGTTGCCTTGCTCAAACCTTGTGATACAATTATGGGAATGTCGTTGGATGCCGGTGGACATTTAACACATGGTGCAAAAGTTTCTTTCTCTGGCAAATGGTTGAACTCGGTTCAATATGGTGTTTGCAAAGACACGGGCTTGATTGATTATGACGAGGTTGAGCGTTTGGCCTTAGAAAACAAGCCAAAACTAATTATTGCCGGTGGTTCGGCTTATCCGCGCCAGATTGATTTTAAGCGTTTTAGGGAAATTGCCGACAAGGTAGGGGCTTATTTGATGGTGGATATGGCGCATTTTGCCGGACTCGTTGCCGGTAGGGTGCATCCGAATCCGTTGGAATATGCCGATGTGGTTACAACCACCACACATAAGACTCTGCGTGGTCCGCGCGGGGGTATGATTCTGACTAATAACGAGGAAATCGCCAAGAAAATTAACTCTGCCATCTTTCCGGGAACACAAGGTGGTCCGTTGGAACACGTGATTGCGGCCAAAGCTGTTTGCTTTGCCGAAGACTTGACCCCGCAGTTTAAGGAATATGCCGCGCAAGTGGTCAAGAATGCTAAGGCAATGGGAGAAAGACTGAAAAAGCGCGGGCTTGATTTGGTATCTGATGGTACTGATACGCATTTGTTGTTGGTGGATTTGCGTCCTAAAGGTTTGACCGGCGATGTGGTCTCAGAAGCGATGGAGCGCGCGCATATGACCTGCAATAAAAACGCTATTCCTTTTGACCCGCAACCGCCGAGAGTTACCTCCGGTGTCAGAGTCGGCACTCCTGCCGGAACGACCCGTGGTTTCAAAGAAAAAGAGTTTGAGCAAGTTGCGGATTGGATGGGTGATGTGATTGATGCTCTTGCCAAAGGTGATGCGGAAAAAGTGATTGCCGAAACGAGAGAAAAGGTTATTGCGCTTTGCCGTCAATTTCCGATTTTCTAAAACTTATATGAAAGCATAAAAAAAACATCTCCGGCAGTATGCGGGAGATGTTTTTTTGTTTGGGTATTTCATAGTCGTTAATAAGCGACTCTGCTGGAATAAAGACCGTCCATATATTTCAGAACATCTTTGGTGTATTTGGATGCCTGAACTTTATTCATTTTGCGGACTAATTTTCCTGCTTCATCATAGAGCTTGTAGCCGGAATCATCTTTACACAAGTGGTAAATTGGTTTTTTTTCACCTTCTTTGGCCTTTCCGTTTACAATGTAAATCTCCTCTAAATTTTGAAGAAGCTCATTGTTGTCATAGGAAAGGATACCGAGCTTGCCGGCGTGTCGATAATAAATCCGATTGGTGCTGATAAAAAGTTTTTCTTTGGGACCGACTGTTTTACCATTGTCCAGAACATAAACCTTTTCACCTTCACCTTCGGGAGACCGACTGACTATGAATCTTTCACCACCAATAAGGTTGTCTATGAAGCAATAAGTGCCGGAAATCAGAATCTTTCCGGTATTGTCAAAGACAATCTTCTTATCCGAGGTTTCGCCAATAAAGAATTCCTCCAGAGCCTTGGGCGGCGCAGTGAATACACACTTGATTTTGGCCATACCGGATTTGGTTTCACGCACACCCCACAGGAAAGTTTCTGAAGCCTTGTCTTGCAAAGTGGCATAAGCCGTTAAATCACCATTACCGAGCAAAATTGGTTCAGGAGTTTTTGGGCCGCAACTTGTTGCCAAAAAGGCAACCATCATCACCGTAGCGATGATAAAAAACATCTTTTTCATAAGGCGTTAAAATTAAAAAAATTAAACAATAAATTTAAAAGCACAAAAGTACAGATATGAAAAAAGATGTTTTTCATTGCTAATAAATCTATACTAATATGCTGATGAGAGGCAAGCTAACATAGTTTTTTTGATTATGCAATAGACAAAATGCAAATTATTTTGGCAAATAATAAAAAGTTTTAGTCCTTGCCAAGGGGCGGGGCTTTTGTTATATTCCGTCAGTATGAGAAAATTTTTTGATGACGGGAAATTATGATTAAGCTTAATTCTAAGAAAATTGCCGAGATTGTCGGTTCGGCTTCGGTTTTGGTAGATGCGGATATTGATGAGGTTGTAACTGACAGCCGTGTTGCCAAAAGAGGCGATTTGTTTATTGCCATTAAGGGAGAAAAGTTTGATGGGCATGACTTTGTCAAAGAGGTTATTGACCGCGGAGTTGAACTTGTTATTGTGCAAAAATTGGTGCCGGATGTGCCGGCCGTGCGACAAATCGTGGTGCCGGATACGTTGATTGCTTATGGCAAAATCGGGCGTTATGTGCGGCGGCAGTTTAAGGGAAAAGTTATTGCTCTGACCGGAAGTGCCGGAAAAACCACAACTAAGGAAGAGTTGCGTTTTGCTTTGTCAAAATTTGCACCGACTTATGCCACAAGCGGTAATCATAACAATTTTGTCGGTGTGCCGGAAACTTTATGCAAGCTGGATATGAACGCAACTTATGCCATTGTGGAAATGGGAATGAGTGCTAAAGGCGAAATCTCGCGTCTGGTTTCCTTTACCGAACCTGATATTGCCGTGGTTACAAATGTTTATCCGATGCATATTGAGTTTTTCAAAAATTTTGAGGGTATTGCCGAAGCTAAAGCCGAGATATTTGAGGGCTTGCCCAAAAACGGCGGCGTGGCGGTGATTAATGCCGACACAAACTTTGCCGATATCTTGGAAAAACGCGCGGCTGAACATGGCGCAAGAATCGTAAAATTTGGTAAAAATATTCATCCCGATGTGCCGCTTGAGCTGGCGGAAGAGGGCGAGCATCATCTTTATAACGCTTGGTGCGTGCTGAGTGTGGTTAAGGAGCTCGGGCTTGATGTTGCGCAAACCGCCGCGGCGCTTAAGGACTTTGGCGCATTGGACGGTAGGGGCAAAAAACACAAGCTCCATACGACAAGCGGTGCCGAATATGTGCTGATTGATGATAGCTATTCTGGTCAGCCGGAAGCTATGAAGCTGGCAATCAAGGCTTTGTCGGCAATGAAATGCGAAGGGCGGAAAATCGCTGTTTTGGGCAAAATGGCTGAGCTTGGCGAACACTCCAAGGAAAAACATATTGAAATCGGCAAGGCAATAGCCGAAAGCGATATTAATATCGTGGTCGGGGTTAAGCCCGAAATGCAAGATATGTTGGCTCAATTGCCGGAGAGAATTGAACAGCATTATTTTGAAAATAAAGAAGGTTTGGATGAATTTTTGTTGAATAAGTTGTTGCAAAATAATGATATTGTCCTTATAAAAGGGGCAAGATATTCTTCAGAATTGTATAAAGTTACCGAAAGTCTGATTAAACACGGATAAGGAAAAACAACAATGAAATGTCCTTTTTGCGGTTTTGCCGATACGCAAGTCAAAGATTCTCGTACAACGGACGATAATACTTGTATTCGGCGGCGGCGCGAGTGTCCGGAATGCGGCTCTCGCTTTACGACCTTTGAACGGGTGCAGTTGCGAGAACTTGTTGTGGTTAAGAAAAACGGTGATAAGACAATGTTTGACCGCGATAAACTGGCTCGCTCCATTGAGCTTGCGGTTCGCAAGCGTCCGATTGAGCAAGAAAGGGTGGAGAAGGTGGTTAACTCTATCCAACGGCGGTTGGAAAGTTCCGGTGAAACCGAAATTCCTTCAAGAGTTATCGGCGAATATGTGATGGATGCTTTGTCCAGATTAGACCATATCGCTTATATCCGTTTTGCTTCGGTATATAAGGATTTTCGTGAAGTTAAAGATTTTGAAGATTTTGTTGAAACGATTGACAGAATGGCAAAGCCCGAGACTTTGCCGCAGAATGAGGAAGAATAAAAAATGGCAAAGTTTATTTCTGAAAAAATTAAGATGAAGTCCGGTGCGCGTTTGGCCGCCGTGCAAGCAACTTATATGATTGCTTACGGTGATTTGCCGGTTGATGAGGTTGTTAAAGACTTTGTGAATGGTGAAGTCGGCCGCTATGTGATTGAAGATAACGGGATTACGGAAGAGATGATTGCCGTTTCTGATATTGATACCACTTATTTTTCTAACTTGGTGCGCGGTGTGCATACCAAGAAAGAAGACTTGGAAAAGTCTTTGAACGCATATTTGAACGAGGGCTGGTCTTTTGAGCGGATGGATGGCACTTTGCAAGCTTTGCTTCTTTGCGCAATTTATGAAATTACCAACACCTTAGACGTTGATGTTAAAGTGTTAATTCAAGAATATGTTGACCTTGCATACGCTTTTTTCACCAAAAAAGAGCCGAAGATGGTGAATGCGTTGCTTGATCAAATTGCGAAGGAAACGCGTTCTATGGGAAACTAATACAGAAATTGCAGGACAAAAGTGTCCTCACGTACTTCTTTGTACGCTGCGGTACTTTTGCCTTTATTTCTTATTATTTTCCGCATATAACACGTTTCCTGACAAAGTTGTGGGAAACTAATGCAGAATGTGTCTGTTTGATTTTGGTGAGTTAAGATGGCTGTTTTGGAAGTTTATGAATATCCGCATCCGGTTTTGAAGAAAAAAGCTCTGCCGGTTGAGAAAGTTGATGATGATTTGCGCAAGCTGATGGATGATATGTTGGAAACAATGTATGCGGCTGTCGGTGTGGGTTTGGCTGCGCCGCAAATCGGGCAGTCCATTCGGGTGTTGGTTATTGACTATGAGCAAGAAGAAGACGAAAACGGCAACCGGATTAAGGGAAATCCGCGTTATTTTGTGAATCCCGAAATTATTTGGCATTCGGACGAGAAAGTTTGCGGTGAGGAGGGCTGTTTGTCTGTTCCGGGACAGAGAGCTGAGGTGGAGCGTTTTGAAAAAATCAGGGTGCGTTATTTGGACTATAACGGCAAAGAGCGTGAGATTTTGGCTGATGATTTTTTAGCGATTGTGTTACAACACGAAATGGACCATTTGGACGGTATTTTATACATTGACCACTTGAGCCGTTTGAAACGCAATATGCTTTTGAAAAAGCTTGAGAAATATCGCGAAGAAGAAAAACACGAAAGAGATTAAAATGAAAGTCGTATTTATGGGAACGCCGGATTTTTCGGCACCGATTTTGGACGCTTTGGCTAAAGAACACGAAGTTGTTTGTGTTTATACGCGTGCGCCGAAGGAAGCCGGCAGAGGACAGAAAGAAACTAAAACGCCGGTGCATTTGTTGGCCGAAAAATTGGGGATTGAGGTTAGAACGCCCAAGACTTTGCGTAATGCGGAAGAACAAGAAAAATTTAAGGCTTTGGGTGCAGATGTTGCCGTAGTCGCCGCTTATGGCCTGATTTTGCCAAAAGAGATTTTGAAAGCTTTTCCGATGGGATGTATCAATGTGCATGCCTCTATGTTGCCAAGGTGGCGCGGAGCAGCGCCGATTCAGCGCGCAATCTTGGGTGGAGATGAATTTAGCGGTGTTACGATTATGCAGATGGATGAGGGTTTGGACACCGGAGATATTTTGTTGGAAGATGAAAATCCCGTTGCTTTGGCAAAAATCAGCGGCGGTGCTTTGCATGACAAACTCTCGGAACACGGGGCAGAGATGATTGTTACTTATTTGCGCAACCCCAAGGCTTATCCGCCGCGCAAGCAAGGTGAAATGACCACGCCTTATGCCGCAAAGCTTGATAAGAACGAAGCCAGAATTGACTTTGGCGAATCCGCTGAGGTTATTGAACGCAAGATTCGGGCTTTTAATCCTTTTCCGGGGGCATATTTTGAGTTTAACGGTGAAAGATTTAAGATTTTGGAAGCTGACTTTGATATGCAGGCAAAAGCTCAAAGCGGTGAGGTTGAGGATAGCGCAACGGCGGGCGTTTTGGCTATTGGCTGCGGGCAGGGGATAATCTTGCCGACCAAGATTCAGAGACAAGGCAAAAAGCCGATGGAGATTGGCGAGTTTTTGCGAGGTTTTTGCTTCCCCACAGGAACGATTTTGAAATAGAAAAAAGAAAAACCCTTTGATGTTAAAAAACATCAGAGGGTTTTGCTTTTTTTTGTACAGAACTTTATTTTTCTACTTCACAGTAGATAGAATAAAGTTCTTCAATGCGTTTCCTTTGCGCCGGAGTGAACGGGCTGACAGAGCCGTCTTCCTCCAAGTTGCCGTTTCTTTCTTTAATATCGTTAATGAAACGGGCTACGAAGTTGCCGAGGCCGGTCTTAATGATTAACTCAGCGTGCTTAACCAATATGCCGGCCAGTGTCTTGGACACATAGCCTTCGGTTAGCAATCCGAGAATGAGCCCCCATTCTGCTTCTTGGTAGCGCGTCATTACTTTGTCCAAGAAGTTTGCAGCTTCCGTCTTAACGGGATGCGTGTAGACGGGTGTGCGAAAGAAGAATGCGGTGCGGATGACATCCACGTATTCGTCGTGCAGTTGTTGGAAGTCATCAACGGTTAATTCTTTTTTCATGCCCTCCAAAATTGCCGGTTTGTATTCGGCTTTGTTTAATTGGACAGCCTTGAAATAGAGCGCGAGCTCTTTCAAGAATTTTTTCTTTGCCAGCAGTCTTTCGGTTTCGCTTGGCTCGTATTGAGCGGCGGCTGCGGCTTTCTTTGCTGCTTCTGCTGCGGCTTTTGCTTTCTTCTCTGCACGAAGTCTTTGCTTAGCTTCGGCTACTTTTTTCTCTTCGGCAGTCATTCTCTGGAATGCTGCTTCTTTTCTTTCTGTTGCATTCATGATTGATAATAATATTTACCCGAAAGCGTAAACGCTTTTCGGAAAGTTAGCTTAATTTTTACGGCCATTAATCTTTTAAAAATCTGCGGCTGGCCTGTGGCAGATTTGTTTTTTTCAGAGCATTCTTGAAGCATCTTATTTCCGAGGTGTCGGCGATGAGGAAAAGTGCATTGTACTCTTTCTCACAGCCGATATAATTGCTGGGATATGCAATTAAACGGTCAATTTCTGTTTTTAATTCGTCCAGCGGTCTTTTATCAACCGTTATTGAACGAATAATTTGTTTTAATGCTTCAATACGGGCTGTTGAATTGCCCTTGAAGGACTTACGCAAGTTTGCTTCTTTTCTTGCGTGTCTTTCTGCTCTTTCTTTATTTTCTTCCATTTTTAATTATAATTTATCCGGAGAACCCGGGGTTAGACTTCCATAATTATACAATTCACTTTTGTTACTATAGACAAAAAAACGATTTTTTTCAAGTTTTATTTAAGGTATTTTAAATTTTTGGGATTATATTGATAAAAAAGTAGCAAAATTTGATGTTGAAAGCAGGTTTAAGATGAAAAAATCAGTCAAATGGGTTTTGGTTTTGTTGGTTGTTTGCGGAGTCGGATATTATTGGCGCGGTAATAAGTCTGATATGCCGGAGTTTACGACTCATAAGCTCGCACGCGGAAATATTACCGAAAAAGTTACCGCAACGGGTATTATCAACCCAATATCTACAATCAACGTCGGTACGCAGGTTTCCGGTACAATCAAAGAAATCTATGTGGATTATAACTCCGAGGTTAAGAAAAACCAGATGTTGGCACTGATTGACCCTGATTTGTTTGAAGCCAAAGTTGCTCAACAACGCGCCGCTTTAGACATCGCCAAAGCACAAGTCTTGTTGCAAGAAAGCACTGTTAAGTATAATGAAAAAAATCTGCAACGTATTCGCAAACTGCATAACCAAAAATATTCTGCCGACAAAGAGCTGGATTTGGCTGAAAAAGATTATGATACTTCGGTCGCACAACTGGCTTTGAACAAAGCGCAGGTAGAGCAGGCGGAAGCCTCTTTGCAATCTGCGGAAACAGAGCTCCGCTATACAAAGATTATTTCGCCGGTGGACGGCATTGTCGTTTCTAAGGCTGTGGAGGTTGGGCAGACCGTGGCCGCCAGCTTCCAGACTCCGACTTTGTTTAACGTGGCGGAAGACTTGACCAAAATGCAGATTGAGGCTTCTGTCGTTGAGGCGGATATCGCCAAAGTTAAGGAAGGTCAAGTCGTGGAGTTTAGCGTAGATAGTTTTCCCGATGAGATTTTTTACGGTATGGTTACGCAAGTGCGCAATGAGGCAATCACAACTTCAAATGTGGTTACTTATGAGGTGATTATTGAGATTGATAACCGCGATTTGCGCCTTAAGCCCGGTATGACCGCAAATGTGGAAGTGATTACGGCGCAGAAAGAGAATGTTTTGCTCGTGCCGAACAAGGCTTTGCGCTTTACTTATGATGACGGCACATCTTTGACCAAAAAACGCTATAAGGACAAAGGCTTGTGGATTTTGGAAAAAGACAAGCCCGTACGCGTTAGTATCACAACAGGTGTTTATGATGATGACTTTACCGAAGTTACCAATGCTAGCTTGGATGAAGGTGAGGAGATTATTCTGGAAGAGAAAGATTCAACAGCCGCTCGTGCCAGAGCTATGAGAATGAGGATGCCGAGATAATGCCCTTAATTGAGATTAAAAATCTTAAAAAACACTATGATGTCGGTGAGATGAAGCTTGAGATTCTCAAAGGCTTGTCCTTGAATGTGGAACAAGGCGAGTTTGTGGCGATTATGGGGCCTTCTGGCTCAGGAAAATCTACGTTGATGAATATTTTGGGATGTTTGGATAAGCCAAGTTCCGGCAAATATTTTTTAGACGGCGAAGATATCAGCAAACTTGATCGTGATGGTTTGGCCGATATTCGCAACCGCAAAATCGGTTTTGTGTTTCAGGGCTTTAATCTGTTGTCCAGAACTTCGGCAGTAGAAAATGTGGAACTCCCGATGGTCTATGCTAATGTGCCGGAAGATATTCGGCGTAAAAAAGCCGAAAAAGCTCTGGAAGAGGTGGGGCTTAAGTCCAGAATGCACCACCAGCCCAACCAGCTTTCAGGTGGCCAACAACAACGTGTGGCCATTGCTCGGGCTTTGGTGAACGAAGCGCCGATTATTTTTGCCGATGAGCCGACAGGTAATTTGGACACCAAAACCAGTATTGAGATTATGAAGCTGTTTACCAAGTTTAACAAAGAGCTCAACCGCACCATTATTTTGGTTACGCATGAAGAAGATATTGCTTTGTGGAGCGATAGAGTTATCAAGATTGTGGACGGGCAAATCGTGAGTGATGAAAAGGTGCAGAAATGATTGATTTTAAGACGATTGGAAGTATTGCCTTACGTGCGGTCAAAGCCAACAAAATGCGCTCAACGCTCACCAGCTTGGGTATTATTATCGGTGTGGCTGCGGTTATCATTATGCTTGCGGTCGGTAACGGTGCGCAAATCTCTATTCAACAAGATATGCAGGCGATGGGCTCTAATCTGATTATTGTACGCTCGGGCGTGGCTACTTCCAGCGGTGCGCGCGGCGGGCATGGCTCGCAACCCTCAATGACGCTCGGCGATGGTAATGCTTTGCAAGAAAAAATTGATGCCATTGTTTATGCTGCGCCGGTGATGGAAGAAACAACCCAAATCGTCTATGGCAACGCCAACTGGTCAACTGGGATTACGGGAACAGATAATCGTTATTTCCTTATTAAAGAATGGAATTTGGAATATGGACGGTTGTTTAGCAATATGGATGTTAAAAATGCCGCAAAAGTTGCTATCCTTGGCGAAACCGTGGTGCGTGAGCTTTTTGGCGATGTTGACCCGATTAACAAGGTTATTCGCATAAAAGGTATTCCTTTCCAGGTTATCGGTGTCTTGGAGGAGCGCGGGCAAAATAGTATGGGTATGGACCAAGATGATATTGTCTTTATTCCGATTTCTACCGCTCAGAAAAAAGTGATGGGTATGCGAATCCCTGATCAGGTTAAGCTTGTTATGTTGCAAGCCGTAGATGCGGCAAGCACTTATACCGCACAAGAAGAAATCAAACAACTTTTGCGCCAAAGGCACAATCTCGGTGCCAACAAAGAAGATGACTTTGTTATCCGTAACTTAACGCAGATGATGGAGATGATGGAAAGTTCCACACGCATTATGACTATCTTACTTGGTTCTATTGCCTCTGTTTCGCTTTTGGTCGGCGGTATCGGTATTATGAATATTATGCTCGTATCAGTTACGGAAAGAACGCGCGAGATTGGTATTCGTATGGCCATAGGCGCTAAAACTTGGGATATTCGTTGGCAGTTTTTGACCGAGGCTTTGGTCTTATCCCTAATCGGCGGAGTTATCGGAATTGTGCTCGGTTTTTTGGGAATCGCAATCATAAAAATGTTTACATCCTTCACACCGGTTGTTTCTTTGCTTTATGTCTTGTTGCCTTTCAGTTTCTCAGGTATTGTGGGGTTGTTTTTCGGCTTCTTCCCCGCTTATAAAGCATCTTTGCTTAATCCGATTAATGCACTGCGTTACGAATAACAAACTGTAGCCAGTTTGACCGCATCAATGGCTGCGGCGAGAACCATTGTTGAATTGCGATGCTTCCGATGTGCATATCTCTCTTTCGTGCTCTGTGTCTTTATGGATTCTTCGGAGCAGAGCTCCTCAGAATGACAAGCTGTTGCCAGCTTGACCGCGGCACTGGCTGCTTTGGCGACCATTATTGAACCGCGATGCTTCCTTTGTGCATATCTATCTTTCGTGTCCTATGTCTTTATGGATTCTTCGGAGCAAAGCTCCTCAGAATGACGGAAATAAATAGGGTTTCAATTATAGTTGACTTTTGCGTGAAAGCGATGTATCCTGATATTTAGATATGGACTTTAATTCTAAATTATTGGGAGAATGACTATGCGATACTTGCTCTTATCTACTGTGTCTTTACT
>CASFUZ010000020.1 GCA_949298065.1 uncultured Pseudomonadota bacterium
GGACGTTAAACCCTTTCGCGCCCATGGTACTTTGTCTTAAGACACGGGAGAGTAGGTCGCTGCCAGGTCTTCTAATCATCGTACAAACTTCTTCTTGTTTATTTTAGTTTTTTTTAGAACCCCTTACTCCTTTGTAAGGGGCTCTTCTTTTGCGTTTAAACCGGTTGTTTTCCATTTTACTTTTCTAGTTGTCTATGCTTTACTTGTTATGTTTTTAACTTAACAAGGATATGCAAGTATGATTGATAAAATTCTTGAATTTATGCGGATAGCGAGCAAAATTTCCTTAAATAATGCGCAAGGAATGGATGGTTTTAATGCTGATTTTAAGGATGAGGCGGTTTCTTCTGTTGTTACTAAGACGGATAAAGAACTCAGTGAAGAATTTTATCAGTTTGTTGAGAAAGAATTTTCGGAGCTTAATTATGTTATAGTTGATGAGGAAACAACGGTAAAGCTTGGAAAAGATAAATTTGCAAGGCTAAAGGAAGCAGAATATCAGTTTGTTATTGATCCGATAGACGGGACGCTGATGTATGCGTTGCAGATGCCTTGTTATGCCATATCTGTCGGCGTTTTGAAAAATATGAAGCCTTTTTTAGGTGCAATTTGTCTGCCGGCAACACATCAACTGATTTATTTTGATGGCAACAACGTGCATTGGATTGAGAATTTCGGTACAGGGGCAGAAAAAGATATTATCGTGCATAAAAAAGAATTATCTCCTTTATCTGTCATATTTGATAATTCGTGGTTTGTTAAGATAAGTGAGCGAGCCAATCTTTCCAAGGATACATTTATCAGTTTTTATTCTTGTGTTGTACATTTCTTTTATATGGTTACGGCGCGCGGCAGAGGGTATTATTTCGGCTCATTTATATGGGATATGGCCGGTTCTTGGCCAATGTTGCAGGCAATGGGTTTTGGTTTCAGAAATTATGTTACCGGAAAGTTGTTAACGGAATGTTCACCGGAAGATTTTGATGAAAACCTGAAAGTTAAGAATATTCAGATTGTCTGCCGCGAAGAAGATTTTGCACATTTGAGAGATATTGTTGAATTACGCTAAAAGATGCCTATTTAAATAAGCGGAGGTGCTTCTATGGAATGGGAAACAAGACATAAGATTATTGCTTTTGTGGTGTTTGTGGCGATATTTGCGGCACTGGTTTTATTTAATTAGGAGAATGGCAAAATGGCTTGGTGGCATTGGGTGATTGTGGCGGTTTTTGTATTTGCTGTCGCAATATCATTATTTTTTTGATTTTTAGCTTGACAATGTCTTTGAAAAGGCGTATGTATGCACTGTCTTTAAGAGATATTTTTTATCGCGGGGACCTGAAGGTCGTAGGTTCAAATCCTGCCCCCGCAACCAACATATAAAAAGCCGTCCGTTTGGGCGGCTTTTTTGTTGTTAATCATTTTAAAGTCTTAATGGGGAAAAATTATAGGTAATGTCTTATTGACCTTTAGAAATAGTTGGGTTAGTTTCTTATAAGACATATCATTAAGGTTATTTGTCAATCTGATATGTTTTTATATGAGGACAAATCTTATATAAAAAGGAGTGGCTTTGAAATGCAGAAAATCGGTGAGCTGCGAAGCATGACGTATTCATGTGCCGATGATGAGAAGCACCGTCCATCCAAAGCCACTTCATTTTTTTATGAGGGATTTTATGCAAAAGATTTCAATCCAAACAGCCTATGCCAAAGAACAGAAGCTTAAAAGTAAATTTCCTGTTGCAGGAGCCGAGTTTATTCTAAAAAGCATAAAACCTTTGTTGATTGGGCAAAAGCTTACGGCTATTTTTAATTCAAAGTTTGATTTAGATATAGCAGACTTTAATGAAAATGATGTTCTCATACCAGAGAAAAGAGAAGAGTATAATTGGGAAAAGGCTTTTATTTTTGAGATTGGTGAGAATTCTTTAACCATCGATTTTTCAGCTTATTATTGCTACGAGATAGGACTGAACAATCGTGATGTTTCTTCTTGTATAGACATTCAAAATTTACCAATAAAGAAATTTTCTAAATTAAAAGATGATTATATGAATATATCTTTTTTATATAAAGATGTAATAGGTTGTGAAATTAAAAATATTTATCCAATATTATCTGAAGATAACTTATATCTTTCTGCTATCGTTTTGGATTTGGATAATAATTATAGTATAATTATAAGACAAGATATAGATAATCCTAAATTAGAAATTGTTTTTTCTTAATTTGTTAATGAAATGGAATTTAAAGGGCTAAATACTTTCTATTGACGTTTATAAAAGGTTGTGATAATTGTATAAGACATATCATTAAGGTTATTTGTCAATCTGATATGTTTTTATATGAGGACAAATCTTATATAAAAAGAGTGGCTTTGAAATGCAGAAAATCGGTGAGCTGCGAAGCATGACGTATTCATGTGCCGATGATGAGAAGCACCGTCCATCCAAAGCCACTTTATTTCTTATAGAATTTTCTATGTTATTGATGGATTGAGATGATTTCTTGGACTTCGTAGGTGCCGTCATATTCGGCTCCGAAACCTTCCTGAAGTTTGCCGAGGTCTTTTACTTTTAATCGTGCCTTAAGGGGTTGGTATTTGGCAATTTGAGGTTTTATAGCCTCGTTATACGCCTTCATCAGGTGGTCTGATTTATCTATAAGCCAATATTCTTTATTATCCGCATTATCCGTAAAAGAGCGGACTTCGTGTCCCATACGCAGAGTTCCGGAGACTTCTTTGCTACCCTCTAAGGAGGAGCAAGCGGGTAAGAGGAAAAGAAGTAGAATGATAATTTTGTGCATTGTCGTTCCTTACTTAGTGTTTAAGATTTCGCGGAAGCTGTTGAAGTTGAAAAAGACATGGTGGCGGGCATGCGGGATGATGCGTAATTTGTCCTGATAAAACTCCTTTTGTCTTTTGAGCTTAAATAAAACATCTTTTTCAGCCATTAAGGCAAGGTCAAAATTGGGATTGATTTCGTCTTTGTGCTCCTGATATATTTTTTGCAGGCAGGAGAGCTCGTTTTGGCAGCTTTCAAGGCTGCGAAGAGATTGCAGATTGTTGTATTTTTGAAATTCTCCCTCGTTGTCAACCATATATTGGCGGCGAAATTCAAGAAAGTTGTCTAAATCTATGGTCTTAAGAACTTCTATGGTAACAGCCGAGAGACCAAGTTTTTCATCCATTAGATAAGGGTTGCCGCAGACGGCGATTTTTTGCCGCAAATTTGGAATTTTGTCTTGCATTATGGATGCGATGAACACGCCGGCGGAATAGGCTATTAAGTCTATGTGGCGATATTTGGAAAAATCAAAGTTCAAATCAAGATTTTGGTAATCATACAAGATGAGTACATCTTCGTTGTCATGCAAGTTGGTGAATTGATTTTCATCGCAGCCCCAGCCGGCGAAGAAGATAATCAGTGTATCGGAATTTTTGGGTTGAAAAAATTGTTGCATAGTTTGTTCCTTATAAGATTTAGATGTCTATGCATAGCAGAGTTTTATTTATTTAACAATAAAAAAAAGGCACTGTGGTTGGTGCCTTTCGCGGAAAGTTTTGAGCTTTCCTACCCAATTTATTGTTGGGTCTTTCCGCATTTTGAACAGTGCA
Source organism: uncultured Pseudomonadota bacterium (assembly GCA_949298065.1). Classification (GTDB taxonomy): domain Bacteria; phylum Pseudomonadota; class Alphaproteobacteria; order RF32; family CAG-239; genus Scatacola_A. The sequence goes on from CASFUZ010000020.1 coordinate 3,622, forward strand.
TATAGCCGACACCGTCCTGAATGCGGGGGTGCCACTCGTGGTGGCAGGAGGCTTGTTTTTCTGCGAGGCGGCGAGAAAATTCCTCACTCTCGCGGCGAGCTGCTTCTTGCTCGCGTCTTTGAGCCTCTTTCTCTACCTGATAGGTTGAGTAGGAAGCTCGTCCTCTGAAGAAGCGGTCTATATTCAAGGAACCGCGGACTTCAAAGCCACAGCGGTTACAAACTGCATTGCACTGCACCGGGTTTATCCCGCCGCAGTAAACATCGGTTGAACCACATTTCGGACAAACTAATGTTGCCATATCATTACCTCCGCACCAATTTGTTCAGGCTGGTTTGGAGGATTTATTTTTTACCTATTATAATAAGACTGAGTTTCTTGACAGGTATCAGCCGACTGACCTGCTTTTTATTGATTTTCCAGAATGAATTTGGTTATTTCATCCTGAAATTCAATTTGGGGACAACCGACGAAGTTGCCACCTCGCCAGCAGCCACAACCTGAAAACTTGTCGTAAACCTTGCCGACAAGCTCAGATTTTCCAAAATACAAAGTCCGACCCTCGCGGAAGCGGAACAGGATATTTTGGCTGGGCTGGTCCCAGTAAGCGGTATCTGTCACAGGAGCAAAGCAAAAATGCTCCATCTCTATGACAAAAACGCCATTTTTAATCTTTTTATTCTCGTAGGCTCTCATGGATTCCTCCACAAGTTCCACTGAGATGTTTTGCGCTTGCCAGTCCATGCAGCGTATTTCCTCCACCTCAGAACGGCTTGCTCCCAAAGCCAACATAGCTGGAATATAACCACTGTCATTGGCAGCTATGAGCTGTTGCTGACGTGTCGGTCGCAGCTTTAGTATTTCCAGCACCTGCAGAAGGCAAGCCTGTCGGCCGACAAACTTGTCATGGTGGTCAACTACTTGACACTGTGCAAAGAGGTCTTTGGCAATGTCATTCTTTAGTTCCACTAACACCGGCGTAAGACCGTCTGCAAGGGATTTTTTTATCTCCTCCAAATAGGCGGATGCAAACGCGTTATCCCAGCGGAGGTTCTTGTCTTCAAACGGTATGCCGTTCTCGGACAAGACTTTTTTTATTTCCAACATCTCAAGGTCATGTCCTCCGAGAAAAAATTTGAGGCTCATAATAATAACAATTTAATTTCGGTACATTTTATAAAGGCTGCCACCGTTTACCTTTTAGAGAAGTAAAGGGGCGCTGAGCACCCCTCCACCTATCCTGACGCAGAGGATTATTCCGCGTCTTTGAGATAGTTAAAACCTACCTCCGAGAAGGTGGGTTCATCAGCACCGATTTCGGCACAGATGTTCTTAACTATCTCTTTCCAAGCCTCACGGTTTGGAACGAAGGCGGGATTCGCCTCCGCAGAGATATAAATCTCACCACCCTGTTCCGCCATGCCGCAGGAGACGTATGTCCCTGTTGCGGTCATGTAACGGGCTGCAGCCTCTTGCCATGCGGCACCAGTCTCAAGAAGAGAACCATGTGCAATGGCGGTGAAGCCTACGGTCTGGGTACCTGTTCCCGGAAGCGCTACGCTCAGCGTAGATTGCTTCAAGTCCTTTCTCAGCTTCTCAGCTTCGTTAAGGATTTCGGACGGAGTTCCCTCAGCACGGTATGCGCCGACAGGTTCTCCTCCGCGAGGACAACCCCATTCGGTGTGGTAAACACACACACCGGGGAGAACCTTGCGACCCAGAGCTGCGGAAACAGCTTCAGCCGCGTTGGTCGGGGTGGCCTGATTGTTTTCTCCTTGGTATCCTGCGACCAAACCGCAGAATACAAAATTAGATACTACAGTTGCGTTGTTGTTGCTCTTATTTAATTTTTCCATAAATAAAAAAATTAAATTTTCCAACAACGTTTATTCTGCATTTTAGTAAGCTCTCCGATAAAGTAATCATTTCGGGTTTTAATCACAATCTACTATTCTTCAACTGTGGGGCATAAAAGCAACAGCCCTGTCCTGATGATGTTTATCTTTAAACTTGTTATTGTTGCAAAACTACTTGTTGTCAGAAAGCGCTTCAGATGATTTGTCGGCGTTCGCCGAAAACTGCTCTGAAACATCCCATTACCGCCGAAGCAGTGGATTATTGACAACGCAACATATATTGTGGGCAAAATAATAAAAAAACCGCCGAAGCAGTAAAAAAAAGGCCCAGAATAATATTTGTAGTGTTTTTAATATACCATATTTTTGGTGAAGCCACAAGAGATTTTGTAAAATTTGTCTAATTTTGGCTTGAAAATGGTGGTTTGTGTGGCTTTAATGGAAATTAGTGAAGATAAAATTTGCCAATTTTTATAATTTTTTTTAATTGAATCTTAGCAAAAGTTTGCATAACTATAGAAAAAAGTTGGTCAAATTGAGGTTGGTGAAAATGCTTACATTAAACAAGTTGAAGCCGGGGATGACCGCCGTTATTGCTGCTGTGCGCGGTAAAGATGCAAAGCTTAGGCGGCATATTTTAGAAATGGGTTTGACTCCTAAAACCGAAGTTTTGATGGTTAAGGCCGCGCCTTTGGGCGACCCGTTGGAGATTAAGGTTCGTGGTTATGAGCTGACTTTGCGTAAGAAAGATGCGGCTGAGATTGAGATTATGGATGTGCACAAAGCAGAAAGCTGCCCCGTTGATTTGCCAAACCTGAAAGCACCGCTCTCACCGCGCAAAGGTGAAGCTCAGGATTTGAAAATGAGGCGTTGCGGAGAGGTTATTCCCGCTAACCAGAAAATTCGGTTAGCCTTAATCGGTAACCAAAATTGCGGCAAGACGACTTTGTTTAATCAGTTAACAGGCTCAAACCAGCATGTAGGAAATTTTCCGGGGGTTACGGTTGACCGTACGGATGGTGAAGTGCGGAAGTTTTCACGCGTGTTTGTTACCGATTTGCCGGGGATTTATTCCTTGTCGCCTTATTCTAACGAAGAAATGGTTACCAGAGATTTTTTGCTTAATGAAAAGCCGGATGCCATTATTAATATTATTGATGCCTCTAATATTGAGCGCAATTTGTTTTTGACTTTGCAACTGCTGGATTTGAATATTCCGATGGTGATTGCGCTTAATATGATGGATGAGGTGAAGCTCAACGGCGGAGCGATTGATATTAACCGTATGGAGCATTTGCTTGGGGTGCCGGTTATTCCGATATCCGCAATTAAAAATGAGGGTATTGACGAGTTGGCGGAGCATGCGGTTAATGTGGCAAGATATCGTGAACTGCCGGAGAAGGTTGATTTTTGTAATTATGAAGGGCGTGATGAGGGTGCTGTACATCGTTGTATTCACGCGATTGCGCATTTGATTGAGGACCATGCGAAAGCTGCCGGTGTGCCGGTGCGTTTTGCCGCCGCCAAGCTTGCTGAAGGCGACCAGCCGGTATTAAATTTGTTAAACCTAACCACCAATGAAGTTGATGCTTTGGAGCATTTGGTTTGGCAGATGGAAGATGAAAGCAAGTCTGACCGCGAAGCCGCAATGGCGGATATGCGTTTTGCTTTTATTGAAAAACTTTGTGCAGAATGTGTGCGCAAACCGGTGGAAAGCCGAGAGCGCCTACGCAGCCTTGCCTTGGACAAAGTCTTGACCGGAAAATTTACGGCTTTGCCGGTGTTCTTGCTGATTATGGCTTTGGTTTTTTATGTTTCTTTCGGTCCTTTCGGAACTTGGCTCTCTGAGCTGACGGAAGCAGGCATAGCTTATTTCAGTTCTTGGGTGGAGCAGGGGCTTATCAATTATCAAATGAACCCAGTTGTTATCTCTTTGTTGGTTGACGGGGTGATTGCCGGTGTGGGGAGTGTTTTGAGTTTTTTGCCCATCATTGTCGTATTATTTTTCTTTCTCTCTATGCTGGAAGACAGCGGTTATATGGCCAGAGTGGCGTTTGTGATGGATAAGCTTTTGCGCAAGGCCGGATTATCTGGTCGGAGCTTTGTGCCGATGCTGCTTGGTTTCGGCTGCTCGGTGCCGGCGATTATGGCAGCGCGCACGCTTCCTTCAGAAAGAGACAGAAAACTTACGATTATGCTCATACCGTTTATGAGTTGTTCGGCCAAGCTACCGATTTATGTTTTGTTGACGGCGGCATTCTTCAACCAACATCAGACTTTGGTTATTATCAGTCTTTATGTCTTGGGAATCTTGGTGGGGTTGGCATTGGCGCTGTTGCTCAAATTGACGGCTTTTCGCGGTGAGGCGGTGCCTTTTGTGATGGAGCTGCCGAACTACAGAATGCCGGGGCTTAAAAATGTGTGGCGGCTGATTTATTATAAGGCTAAATATTTTATCACCAAAGCTTTTACAATAATCTTTGTAGCGACAATCATTATTTGGTTTTTGCAGACTTTTGACAGTAGGTTGAATGTGGTAGAAAATTCGGCAAACAGCATTTTGTGCGGTATCGGCAGCTTATTGGTGCCGGTTTTTGAGCCTTTGGGTGTCGGCGATTGGCGCTTGTCTACCGCATTTTTGACCGGATTTGCCGCAAAGGAAAGCGTGGTCAGTACCATAAGCGTGTTGCTCGGCGGGCAGATTGAGCTTTTACCGAGTATCCTAACGCCTTTGAGTGCCTTTGCTTTTCTGGTCTTTTCGCTTCTTTATACGCCTTGCGTGGCTGCGATTGCGACGGTTAAAAAAGAGCTGGGCACGGCTTATGCCTTTATGATTGTGGCGTTACAATGTGTGGTGGCTTGGCTTGTGGCCTTTGGCGTATATTCAATCGGGAGCTTGATATAAGGAGCGGAGATGATGAAAACAAGTTTGGTGTTGGAAGGCGGGGCAAAGCGTGGAATTTATACTGCCGGCGTGCTGGATGTTTTGTTGGAAAACGGTATTATGACCGATGGTGTTCTTGGTGTTTCTGCCGGAGCGATCCACGGTTGCTCTTATGTTGCCAAGCAAGCGGGACGAAGCATTCGCTATAATCTGAAATATGGCAATGATTATCGGTTTATGAGTTTTCGGTCGCTATTGTTATCGGGGAATATGGTGGACACAAAGTTTTGTTATCATGATTTGCCGGAATTTTTAGACCCTTTTGATAATGAAACTTTTAAAAAATCTGCCACCAAATTTTATGCCGTTTGCACCAATGTGGAAACAGGTGCGCCGGAATATGTTTGGTGCAAGGATATGTTTAAGGATATTGATTTTTTGCGGGCTTCCGCTTCTATGCCTTTGGTATCGCAGATTGTTGAAGTTGGCGGGATGAAGCTCTTGGACGGCGGAATTGCGGATAGCATACCGCTCAAAGCAGCTTATAAACTCGGTTTTGAAAAAAATATTGTGGTACAAACACGGCCCTTGGGGTATCGCAAAAAGCCAACACATATGGCTTGGTTGGCAAAGCTGGTTTATAGAAAATATCCGAAGTTTGTTGAGGCGATTAAAAACAGGCATTTGATGTATAATCAAGAGCTGGATGATATTGAGCAGGCTTCGCGAAAAGGAGAAATTTTGGTTATTCGGCCAAGTCGCTTGATAAAGATTAAGAAAATGGAGCCTAACTTGGATATTGTTAAAGAAATGTATGAGCTTGGACGGCAAGATGCCTTAGATAAACTGGACAAGATTAAAGATTTTCTGAAATAAAAATAACAGGCGCTTTGGGGAAAAGCGCCTGTTGAGGTTTTACTAATTAAGGATATTTGATTTTAATTATTTAATTTCGTCCGCATCCATCGTGATTTCGGTATAGAGCGGAGCTTCAGGCATGGGAGCCGGAGCTTGGACCGTTACAACCGTTGAGGTAGGAACCGTTAAAGTCGGAGCTTCAACAACTTGTGCCTGAACTTGAACCGGAGCCGGTACAGGAGCTGGGGCCGGAGCAGGAGCTACTGTCGGAGCCGGAGTCGGAATGACACAATTGGTGCAGGGGAGCTGACCTGTGTAGGGTTCTTTCTCATAGCTTACTTCCTGTGTGGTCTTGGGCTCATAAACGGTTTTGGTGGTGGTCTTTTTGAACAAAACTTCAACCGGTTCACGAGTTTGGGTTATGGTCGGTTGGCAACCATTGCAGGGCTGTTGAACAGCTACAGGCTGAGCAACAGGTTGAACATATTGAACAGGCTGTTGGACATATTCTACAGCAGGAATACGGCGAATATATTGAACGCGACGAACCTGAACGGGCTGTTGTTCTGTAACAACTTTGGGTCCGTTAGCAACAAATTTTGGAGCCGGTACGGGATCACCAAAGAGAGTGTCAGAGCAATGTTTGTATTCACCGGTTTTAACAATGGTTGTAGTCGGACGATATTCAGAGCCGTCAGCAGATTCTACAACATATTTTTTAGCTGCGCGGTGGCAAACACCATTGTAATAGTTGCAACCAGAGTTATCATAACCGCGATAAACAACGGTGGGTTCTTGTTCGCGGTTTGAAGAGCAAGCTGCCGCCAAAAGAGCGACAAATGCAATAAGAGCTTTTTTCATAATGTTTCTCTTTCAAAAAGTTGATAAAATTATTTTTAGTTTATTTTGTCTTAAATATAATCAATTTTTCTAATTTGTCAATTTTTTGTTGATATTTTTTTATTTTTTTTGTTTTTTTTACGTTTTTTTAATAATTTATTTAATAATTTGTTTCGCAAAATTTTCCGATTCGGAGCTCAAAATAGGATGCTAATTCGCTTAACGACCATTGTGTCTGGCGGGAATGGTGAATGTTGGGGGTCTTGGATTATACCTATAAAGGGTATTTTATTTATTTTTGCAGCATTGTAATCTGTTAGGGCATCTCCGAAAAAAAGGACTTCTTGTGGTAAAAGCTTATGTTCTTGCATGAGTGTCGCTAGTAAAATGTCTTTACTGCCCGGAGAGCCATAAATGTCTTTTATAAGACTGCTTATTCCTCTGGCATTAGCTAAAAAATGAATTTCATCTGCAGGTGAGCCTGTAACAATAAAAGCCGGAATATTTTTCTGTTTTAAGTCTTGCAGGGTTTCAAGTGCGCCAGATATGAATGGCGCTTGTAAAAGTTTGTTTCGGCAAAGTTCGGTATATCTTTGGCCAAAGCGAGATAATTCATTTTCAGAAACTTCATGATGAAAAAAATGGCGTATGTAATGGCGATATTTTTCAAATCTTGAAATGCCGCCTTTGTTTTGTTGGTATGCACGGATGTATTCGGCTGCTTCGGGGCAAGAGTCTTTAAAAAGCTCTATGAAAGCCTCGGTCTTAATTAAGTTAGAATCGGTAATGGTGCCATCCCAATCAAAAATAGCTGCTTTGATTGTCATTCTTTTCTCCAAAATGTTGTGACTTTATTTTAATGGTTAATGGTTAACATATTATAAAATCATAATTATTTTTATTGTGTGCTTTCAGTTTGGGATGAAGTTATTTTTTCATAAAAAAAGTCTTGTTTATTTTATTTTTTATGGTAAATATAGGCTTCGTTATCGGATTGTAGTTCAGCCTGGTAGAACGCTTCGTTCGGGACGAAGAGGTCGCTGGTTCGAGTCCAGTCAATCCGACCAAAGAGATAAAAAGCCACCTTTTGAGGGTGGCTTTTTTTTGTTATGTGAACCAGCGACCTCGGGAGAGGCGCGAGGATAAAATCAGCCGTTGCTCCGGCAGATTTTACCGCAAGCGGCGAAGTTTTGTTTGTTTTTTTGAGGTGGTGTGAGCCGCCTCTAAAAAAACTTAGAAAACGAGTGACCGAAGCGCGGTTAGTGAGTGCGAAGCACAAACTTACCAAGCGAGAGAAGGTTCGAGTCCAGTCAATCCGACCAAAGTAATAAAAAGCCACCTATTAAAGGTGGCTTTTTTGTTATACGAACCAGCGACCTCGGGAGAGGCGCGAGGATAAAAACAGCCGTTGCTCCGGCTGATTTTACCGCAAGCGGCGAAGTTTTGTTAGTTTTTTGAGGCGGTGTAAACAGTCGCTAAAAAACTTAAAAAACGAGTGACCAAAGCGTGGTTAGTGTGCGCGAAGCGCAAACTTACCAAGCGAGAGAAGGTTCGAGTCTAGTCAATCCGACCAAAGTAATAAAAAGCCGTCCGTTTGGGCGGCTTTTTTGTGTTATCTTGTTAGAATTTTATCATATGTTACTTATAGTCCGTTGTCTTATTGTCAACTTTTATATAATTTTTTTTGAAGGGGTAAGGTGATGATTAGAAAAAAGTTAGGACAAAGGATTAAATCTTTAAGAAAAGAACGGTCTATTTCTCAAGAAGAATTGGCTGATATTGCAGGATTAGATAGGACATATATTAATAGTGTTGAAAATGGAAAGCGTAATATTTCTATTGTTAATATAGAAAAAATAGCAATAGCTTTTGGAATATCTCTTAAAGATTTTTTTGATTTTTAGCGATGGGAAATTGTTATGAATAGTAGATTAAAAAAATTTGATGATTTTGTAAAAAAAGTTGATTTGGAGGCATATAGATTAAAATATGCTCACATCAAAATTGTTGAGATGGATTTGCCTAGAAATATTCAGGCCTTGAAGACTCTTTATAAATATTATTGGAGTGATGTGAATTTGAAGAAAATTCCTCAATTTGAAGAGTATTATGATTTGTATTATAAAGAACATAGTGATGATATTGAGAAGTTTAGAATAAAGACTGAAATGTGTAAGGATTGCTATTATAAAGGCTTAAAAGCAAGAATTTATAGAACCTGGGCAAGTATTATTACTCAGATTCATGCGGGATATGTTGCGGAAGATGTTTTTGGTTTAGGTTCTGTTGATATGAATGATGAATTGGATCACAAGGGAAAGGATTTTATTATTACTTATAAGGGGATAACAAAAGGAATTCAGGTTAAAAAGGTATCTAAACGTCCAGAAGCACGTATTCAACGTAATACAGATAAAAATACAATTACGATAAGATATTGTGTGCCATCTCGTAGTGATTTTGAAAATCCAACATATAAAAGAACAGGAAAAATAAAGCCTCAAATGCTTGATTTTTGTAAGTTTTCAAAAAGCGGTATTTTGAATAGGTACGATAATGGCTTTGTGGTATTTATTCCGAAAGTTTTTGAAGATTTAAAGATGTGCTGGAGCTAAAAATATATTCCAAACGTTTTTCGGCTAATAAAATATAGTCCGGATTTATTTCAAAGCCGATAAAATCACCTCCATTTTCTTTTGCTGATACGCACTCAGATCCACTTCCAGCAAATGGAATAACAACTTTGAAGGTGGTGTTTTGTGGACGAGCTGCTTTTATTAGTTTGTCGCATAAGCTTATTGGTTTTTGAGTGGGGTGTATTATAAGGTTGTGGTTTAGGTGATTTTTTCGTTTTTTGGGATCTATATACTGATTGCAGGTTTTGCAGAACATAGCCCGTTCTTTTAGAGCTGCACCGCCAGCTAGTGTTGAGATCGATAGGACATCTCTAGGTAATGCTCCGTTCTCGTGAGCATTATAAATTGTTTCTTTACCGCTTTTTCCAAAACGACTGAGAGTTCCGTTACGGATTTTTCCTGCAGAATTTTTTAAAAAAGATTCAGTGTATGGTTCTCGAACATCATCACGGTTAAATAATGGTTTATTTTTCCATGCAACAATGATGGATTCATGACTTCGTTGCCAAAAATTTAAGGTTGGAACATTCTTATTAGTGTAGTACCAAACAAGCCAATGTTGTTTATCTATATCTATTTTTGTGGAAATGTGGGCTAAAATTTCACTAAAACCATAAATATATAGAGTACCAGTATCTTTTAATATTCTGAAGGCTTCTTTAAGCCATAATTCTGACCAAGATAAATAATTTTGTAGAGGTAGATTGTCTTTGTTAATGCCGAAGTCTTTTCCTATATTATAAGGAGGATCTGCAATAATGATGTCTGTAGAATTTGAAGGTATTTCTTTCATCCCCTCAATACAATCCTTATTATATATTTTGTTCCATAACATTTTTACTTCCTTATTGTTCAAGTAAAGGTATATTAGTTGTGTGTAAATTGCAACTTGTTTGTTGGAATATAAACCGAAGTTTTTTTGAGATAGTGCGGAGCACAAACTTACCAAGAGAGAGTTCCACCCCAGTCAATCCGACCAAAGTGTTAAAAAGCCACCTATTAAAGGTGGCTTTTTTGTGGGTGAGAACAGAGTTAATTTTTAGCCTCTGTTTTCTTTTTGTTTTCAGAAATGTAGTATGCTATCATCAGCAAGATAAAAGCTGATATCCACCAAAAATTAACAAATTGGGTGAAATTTTTGCCAAGATATAATCTTTTGTGGGCAACAAGTTCTGTATGAAACGGCTCATCTTGGTAAAAATAATATTCTTCTCCGCTTTTGAGGTCAGAATCATACATAGAAGCATACAAATAAATATTGGCTGTTTTGTTGGCCCAATTAATTGTATCGGCATATTTAAGGAATTTTGCTTCATTGAATATGTGGATGATTTCAACGCATGCTACCTTGTGCCTTATAGGAAAGATTGAATCTTCCGAAGAAACATACATAGTTTGTGAGAATTTTACTTTTGCCAGAGGTTCTGGTCCGCTCGGAAAAATTAATGCACATAATACTGCGAAAATAGCAGTTATTACATGAATGCCAAAAAAAGTTTTTAGTTTCATTTTCTTATGCACTGTTATAAAGCATCGGCCCGTCGCTTTTAGAAGATTAAAAATTCTGAAAGATTATTAGCCGATAATCATAAAAAATGATTGTAAAATAATGGCATAATAATCATTGATAAGTTGGCTTATATTATAATTCTGATTTTGATTTTGATTCAAGTTTAAATGTTTTGAGAATTGATAGTATATATTTGGAATAGGCGAATTGACAAATTTTTGTTTTCTTGTCAAAAAGTATTTACATCTTTCATTGTTTATGGTATTGTTTGGCATATTTGTTGAGCAGAACTTGTGTCTTCTGCTTTTGAATTTATGAAAGGTTTTAGAACAATATGACAAAAGTATTTCTCGGTATTAGAACGTATAATCAAGAAAAATATATGGATGGTTGCTTTAATTCTGTCTTGGAACAAACATATCCGGATTTGCACTTGGTGGTTTTGGATGATAAGTCTTCTGATAAGACTATGGATAAGTTGCAAGAATGGAAAGATGTTTTTGCTAAAAAGGGAATTGCTTTTGACATTTATCAAAATGATGAACACAGCGGTTGTGGTAAGTCTTTTGAAAATCTGGGACGTAAGGTTGCTGAAAAAATGGGCAAAGAAGATATTTTTGTCATGTTGGACAGCGATGATAAATTTACCTCAGCAGATGCAATCAGCAAATGTGTAAATCAGATGGAAAAAAATGATGCGAATGTTTGTATTGCCGGTTTTGACTTATCAGGTGATATGGATTTGGTTTTGAATTGGAATGCAGGTACGCCTCATAATAATTTATCTAAAAAGTTGGCAGAGGTTGGAAGTTCTTCCGTTGAGCAGATGCCCGAAATTGCTTCTCATGCGGATAGTATCGGTTGGACTAAGATTGTGAAAGGAAGCATATTTAAGAAATATATGGATATGTATCCGAAAGTTTCTAAGGAAATGAAGGTTTGTGAAGATTTTCCGAGTTTGGCAATGTTGTTATTTAAGGATAGCAAAGTTACGGGATTGTCTGAAAATATGTATGATTATTATAAGCATAAACAATCATCAACAGCGCAAGTTGTGCCCGAGGATTTCAAGGTTGTTCGTTTGGGGTTCTTAAAAGCATTGCAGAAGATGGTTACGGATAATAAGTCTCAATTTATTGATGGTGCTGATAAGTATATAAATAAGTTTTTGGAAGTTAAATATATGGTTATTGGCAATATTGTTGATAAGAAAAATCAGTCAGGAGATTTGAAAGGTTATAATAAACAAAACTGGGAGGCAGATTTTCAGGCTGCGATTGATTGTAAAGATTTGCGAATTGAGAAACAATCTAAACCCAAATGTTCTTCAAGGTTGTTTGGGCTTGTTAATGCGGTTAAGAATTATAAACAAAACCACTTATAAAATAAAAAAAGCTGCTTTAGAGCAGCTTTTTTATTATGGGGAGATTGGGGATTTTGATTAAATTTAATTTCCTTGGTTTTGCTATTTAATTGCTAATTATTTGTTTTCAAGTGGTTGAGTATAAATTTTTATTCAATCACGAGAGCTTTAACTTCTTCGCCGTATTCGTCTTTAACGCAATGTTTGATTCGCATCAGCGCAAGCCATTTACGCAAAGCTCCGGCCAACACGATAATCATTAAAACCATAACAATAATACCCAAAACAGCCAGCAAGGTTTGGTTTTGAGGCAGATATTGTTCAAATACCTGCAAATAGCCAGCCCAGAAAGTTACGATAACCATAAAGATTCCGGGGATGGCTGCGGCCAGAGCATATTTGCCGCGGTTTAGGCGCAAGAGCATAGTGGTGCAGACGATTAAGGCGCAAGCGGCCAACAGCTGGTTGCTTAAGCCAAACAGCGGCCAGATGCTGCTGATGTTGCCTGTATAGACCAAATAGCCCCACAAAAAAGTGAAGACTGCGCTAGTGATTATAACTCCCGGTTTCCAGTCCTTGTTATTAAAGCGAGGCATAATTTTTCCGAGCATTTCTTGCAAGAAAAAGCGTCCGACACGGGTTCCCGCATCTACGGCGGTTAAGATAAAGACCGCCTCAAACATTACGGCAAAATTATACCAATAAGCAACCAGATGGTCCATAAAAGGCAGATTGCGGAAAATATGCGCCATTCCGACAGCTAAAGAAACAGCGCCGCCGGTACGTCCATGCAGATTTATACCAATATGTTCCTCATAATAAGGAAGGTCGGTTACGGCAAAGTTCGGATATGCCGCCAGCAAAGCCTGATAGGCATCAGGTGCGGCGTTGATGGCAAAGTAGTCTCCCGGCATCATGGTGCAGGCGGCGATTAAGGCCATCATCGCGACAAAGCCTTCTGTCAGCATTGCGCCATAGCCGACAAACAGAATTTCTTTTTCATTACCAATCATCTTGGGCGTTGTTCCCGTACCGATGATGGCGTGAAAGCCTGAAATTGCACCGCAAGCGATAGTGATGAAGATAAAGGGCAGAACAGGGCCGTTGATAACCGGACCGCCGCCGTTGTCAAAAGGTGTGAACATGTGCATCATAATGTTTGGCTGAACAAAGACAATGCCCAAAGTCAGCATTAAAATCGTGCCGATTTTTAAGTAAGTGGACAGATAGTCTCTGGGAACGAGCAACAGCCAAACCGGAAGAACGGAAGCCACAAAACCATATAAGGGAATGGCGATTGAGACGGTGTCTTTATCCCAATTAAACATCCAGCCCAAAATATTTTCTTGCATCAGGTCATGTCCGGAGATGATGCCTAAGGCCAATAAAAATATTCCCAAAATGCTGGCAAGCATTACGCCGTTTTCTTTGTAACGCATAATCAGGCCCATTAAAACAGCAATGGGCATGGTAATGGCAACGATAAATAATGACCAAGGCGCATTATGCATAGCGCTGACGCAGGCCAAAGATAAACCGGCAAGAGTTAAAATCAGAATAAATAAAACGGCAAAGCCTGCAACGGTACCAATAAAGGGGTTAATCTCGCGTTCGGCAATGGTGGCTAAACTCTCGCCTTTGTGACGGACAGAGGCAAAGACTACAACCATATCATGAACGGCTCCGCCCAAAACACAGCCAATGAGAATCAACAAAGCTCCCGGCATAAAACCAAATTGTGCGGCCAAAACAGGTCCAACCAACGGACCTGCGGCGGCGATGGCGGCAAAGTGGTGGCCGAACAAGACATATTTGTTGGTTTTGACATAGTCATGACCATCGGCATATTTGACGGCGGGGGTGGTTCGGTCTGCTTGCAGACGCAAAACCTTGTTGGCAACAAAAATACCGTAAAACCGATAAGCGATGGCAAAAACGCAAAGACTGGCAAAAACAACGGTTAAGGCATTCATCCCTTCAAACCAAGACCAAAAACCAGAGTTTTGTGCGGCAAAAGCGTTTGCGGGCAAAAACGTACAAATGAATGAAAAAAGAATCTTCAACATAAGATATTTCCTTTGAGCTAAAAATTAGCTTTATATTATGCCAAAGCGTTAAAAAAGTTATTAATAATTTAGGTTTCGTGAATATCTTATTGAATTTTTGAATTTTTATGTTACAATCTAGACAAAAGGAATTTCCCAAGATGATTGATGACAAAGAAATTATTGTCTTGACCGGTAAGGAAGCTGTCGGTAAGTCTTCGCTGAGCGATTATCTGGTTGAGCAAGGTGAACATAAAATTTTGAAAATGACAACACGCGCGCCGCATGAAGGCGAGGTTGACGGGCGTGATTATAAGTTTGTTACCTTGGATGAGTTTATCGCTGATCCGACAATGGTGGTTACATCAAGGATTGGTTATAGCTTATACGGAATCAATCAAAAAGCATTAACCGAACATAAAGGACGCTCTTTTGTTACGCTTGATACGGACGGAATATTGCAGTTGGAGCAAAGTGTTTCTCCCAAAAATATTCGGGTGATGATGATTGCGGCTCCGTCTCGCGTGGTTATTCAGAGAATGATTGACCGTGGCGAAAACTTAGATGATATTCGGGCCAAACGCCGCTTGGACGAGATGATGTATGGTGATAATGTTTTGAAAAAAATTAAGTCTCCGGTGTTTGAGTTGGACGGAAGTTTGGATGTGCCGGAGTTGGCTAAGCAGATGAATGATGTTTTGAGGCAATATGAGGCTTCTAAAATAAATAAAATGCGAATGCTGAAACAAGGTGAACATAATTACTAAAAAAATCCGCTTGTAAAGAGCGGATTTTTTTTGCTCTTGATAAGTTTGATGTCGGTTGTATTTTTGAGCGAGCGTGTTATATCTAAAAAACATAATCGGAGGGACTATGAACGACTTAGATGAAAGATTAATGAATATTGAGATGGCTTTGGCTAACCAAGAACGCGTGGTGGAAGACTTAAACCAAGTGGTGATTGAGCAAGGCAAAGTGATTGATTTGTTGCAGAAACAAAATCAATATTTGTTGTCGCGTTTGGATGAAGAGACGGTTAAACCACTGAGTGAAGAAACCCCGCCGCCGCATTATTAATCGGAGATAAGAAGTATGGAGCTTGAGGCCTTATATAAATTAACACACGGACTTTATGTTTTGGGGGCGATGGATGGCGAAAGACCGGTCGGCTCGGTGGTTGATGCCGTGATGCAGGTGGCAAATAAACCGGTGGTCTTGGCTTTGTCTTGTAATAATCAGAGCTATACCAAGGAATGTATTGCTCGCAACGGAAAGTTTAGCTTGTCGGTTCTGTGCAAGGATATTGATCCATATGTGATTGCTAATTTTGGTTTTCAGTCCAGTCGGAATGTTGATAAATGGCAAGCTATGGATTATGTTATGAAAGATAATCTGCCGTATTTGAAGGATAATATTGCAACGGTGCGTTGCAAGGTTTTGCAAACAATTCATTATGAAAGCAATACATTATTCTTGGCAGAGGTTGAGGATTGTGTGAACGGGAAGGACTGCGAACCGTTGACATATTTAGATTATCGCAGTTACTTTAAAGACGAAGTCATTAAGAAATTTAATGAGGTTAAACAAGCAAAGGAGAAAAAAATGGCTGAAGATAAAAATGAAGGTAAAAAATGGGTTTGCACGGTTTGCGGTTATGTTTATGACGGAGAAATTCCGTTTGAAAAATTGCCGGAAGATTGGGTTTGCCCATTATGCGGCGTTGATAAGAGTTTTTTTGAACTGCAATAGAAAAAACCTCGGCTTTATAAAGCCGAGGTTTTTTTTAATTTACAAAGCCCAAAAATTTCCAATGATTATTGCTGTTGTCATATTGTAAGTGAATGACGGCGCCGTTCGGAATATCCGGTTGCTCAATGTCTAAAGCCATAAGAGTTTGCGACAAGGTAATACCATGTCCTGAAACGGCAATGTTTTGATATTTGGAATTTTGAGCATATTCATTTAAGGCGTTAAAAACACGTTTTTGAACATCTCTTTTGCTTTCTCCGTCCTTAAAACGAGCGTCAATATATTTGGGGTCGGCACTGCGCCATTGGCGGTATAAATCGCCGAATTGTTGTTGTGCTTCCGTATAATGCAGGCCTTCAGCGACACCGACATTAACTTCCGTAAAGCGGTCGTCATATTGCATGGGTACTTTTATTATTTTGGAGACGATGGAGCCGGTTTGTTTGGCTCTTCGGAGTGGTGAGGAAACAACAACTTCAATTTCTTTATCTTGAAGAAGACTGGCGGCATTGTGCGCCTCGTCAATCCCCTGGTTAGTCAGAACAGAATTATTGGAATGCCCTTGAATACGGCCCTCCAAGTTGTAAGAACTCTGCCCGTGACGAAAAATGTAAAAATTTTTTAGCATTTTTTATCCCCGGAATTGTTGATGTGGAATGCCTGTAATATAGCCTGTTTTTTACGAAAAATCAAGTGATTTTAACAATTAATTAACGATTGGAAGTTCATTCCAAGATGTGGTATAAGAGCGGCTTTTGAACTCTCTTTTGATGTAATGTTTGGTGCCTTGGGCCTGAGTGCCGAAGTAAAGCGTTTTGCGGCCGAGTTTGCGGTTTAGGTCATCTATGGTTTGCATTAAGGAAGTGTCTTTATTTTGAGATTGCTTAGAAATTAAAAAGTCGGCTTGCGGCGTATTAACATCCGAAATATCTGTTAACATTACACCGGCTCTTTTATAGCTGAAATGAGGATTATAGATGCTTTTCAGTCCCTCTATCATGGCTTTGATGAATTTTGCCGTATGGCAAGAAGCTTCAGATAAAGATATAAGTTTGGAGTTGTTGTAGGTTTGTTCATGAAAGCGGTTGGTGGCGATGAAAACAATTATGCCGCCGGCAAGGCTGTTTTGCTCTCTTAGACGCAAACAAGCGTTGTCCACAAATTCGGATATGACCTGAACAAGTTTGGCAAAGTCTTTGATTTCGGTTTCAAATGTGCGGGAGCAGATAATGCTTTTTTGAGCCAGATTGTCCTCGGTTTTGAGGCAAGAAATGCCGTTTAATTCTTGTTGAGTTTTGGCTGTTGTGATACCAAAAGATTGGCGGATTTGAGCTTGAGGGGCGGTGGCGAGTTCGGCGGCGGTGAAAATCCCCATAAAATTAAGCTTTTTAACGAGTTTTCGCCCAATGCCCCAGACATCTCCGACATCTAGCGTTTGAAGGGCTTGTGAAATTGCCGGTTGTTCGGTCAAAAGGCAAACTTTGGCGAAGGAGAGCTTTTTAGCTTGTTCGGAAGCAACTTTGCAAAGCGTTTTGCTTGGAGCGACACCGACGGAAACAGAAATTCCGGTTTGGGTTAGAATCTGATTGCGGATGGTGAGTGCTGCATGAAGCAAGTCTTGATTATCGCCGGTTTGCGCAAAGGCTTCGTCTATGGAATAAATTTCTATTTTGCCAAAGTAGTTTTCAATCAGTTGCATAACGCGTTTGGACATATCTGCATAGAGTTCATAGTTTGAGGATAAAGCAACACCGCCGGCGGCTTTGAACATTTGTTCTATCTTAAACCAAGGGGCGCACATCGGAATGCCTAAGGCTTTGGCCTCGTAAGAGCGGGAAACGACACAACCATCATTGTTGGAGAGAACGACAACCGGACGATTTTTCAGCCGTGGCTGAAAAACTTTTTCGCAGGAAACAAAAAAGTTGTCGCAATCTATGAGAAAATACATTGTCAGATTTTCCGAATCACCGAAGTTATGACTCCCCAAACGGAAAAGCGGTCTTTGCGGCTGAGGCAGTAGGGCGGGGTGCGGCCGTCTTCGCCGAGCAAGAATGATTTGCCTTCATGAGAGCGGAAACGACGTGCGGTCAATTCGCCGTTGAGTTCGGCCACGATGAGTTTTCTGTCAGAAGCCGGTAGAGAGCGGTCAACAACCAAGATATCGCCGTTGAAAATGCCGGCGTTTTTGAGGGCATCTCCCTGCATTTTCATAAAATAGGTGGCGATGGGGTGGCTGACCAAAAAGCGGTTGAGGTCAAGGCTGTTTTCAACATAATCACAAGCGGGGGAACCAAATGACATTGCAGACTCCTTATAAATGTTCTTATTTTGTTCTTATATTATAAGTTTGTTTGCAGATTGCAACAAAAATTTGTTAGCAAAAGAGTTTTTTTGCATTATATTGAGTGCAGTGTTTTGAAAAAAGGAGATTTTGAGATGCAAAAAATTATTCCGGCAAAGTTAGCCAAAGGTGACGAAATCAGAGTTATTGCGCCGGCGCGCGGGATTAAGATTATCGGACAAGATTCTCGTGAGATTGCGGCCAAGCGTTTTGCCGAGCTGGGCTTAAAAGTCAGTTTTAGCAAGCATATGACCGATGATAACTGGGATATGACAGGATCTTCGCCGATTGAAGATAGAGTGGCGGATATTCATGAGGCTTTTGCAGACAAAAATGTGAAGGCTATTTTTACGATTATCGGCGGGGCGAACTCCAACCAGCTTTTGCCTTATTTGGATTATGACTTGATTAAGGCTAACCCAAAAATCTTTTGCGGTTTTTCGGATATTACGGCTTTGTTAAACGGTATTTATGCCATGACCGGCTTAGAAACTTATTCCGGTCCGCATTATAGCTCTTTTGGGATGAAGTTGGGTTTTGATTATACTTTGGAAAATATGCGCAAGATGCTGATGCTTGACGGAGTTAACGAAGTTGAACCCTCTGCTGAGTGGAGCGATGATATGTGGTTTATTGACCAAGAAAAGCGTGAATTTGTCAAAAACGAAGGATATTGGAATATTCATAACGGTTCGGCAGAAGGCGTGATTGTCGGTGGTAATCTTGGAACTTTTGACTTATTGCTCGGCACAAAATATCGTCCGGCTTTTGTAAAAGATACAATCTTGTTTGTTGAGGATACGGAAGGTTCTAATTTGGTTGAGTTTGAGCGCAATTTGCAAGCGCTTTTATATCAGCCGGATTTTGAAAATGTTAAGGCTTTGGTTATCGGGCGTTTTCAAAAAGGTTCCCAAATCAGTCGTGAACAATTAGAATTTATTTTAAACAACAAACGTGAACTTAAAAATTTGCCGATTTTGGCGAATGTTGACTTTGGGCACAGTACACCATTGTTGACTATTCCGGTTGGCGGAACGGCAAGCCTTAAAAACGGTAAGTTGACTTTGAAAGCTTAAAGTTAAAAAATCCTCGCTGTCAGCGAGGATTTTTTTGTTATGTCTTTATAAACGAAAGCCCCTCGGAGAAGAGGGGCTTTGTCATTGTTTCCAGCTTAAAAAGCTGCAGCACAGAAGTATGAATAATTGCTACTTGGTGAAAGTGTTGGACTGTTATAAGAGTAACCGGAGCAATCTCCTAAATAGAAGACGTGCCCTCTATTTCCATCGGCGGTCCAATAAGTAGAGCCCCTATGATATCCGCTGAGATTGTTCTCACAGACCGTAACCATTTGATTCCATGTCGGTAATCCCCAAATGAGGCCGGTAGAAGTATTAAGGCTGTCACAATATTCAATAGCCTGACTTTGTGTTCCGCTGCGAGATATTCTGGTTATAATCCTACCGTGTTGTCCTCCACCATCAACTTCAAACACCGTACCCAAAGCTATACCATCTTTATCAATATAAGTATCCCCGACAGCATAAGTTGTTCGTGCTGGGTCATTTCCCGCTCCGCCGGAGCTGAAGGTGCGAATGCAAAGAGCATGTGCGGGGGAGTCTCTGTTGTAACAACCGCGCTCAGTTGTTCCGGTAATTGCT
>CASFUZ010000021.1 GCA_949298065.1 uncultured Pseudomonadota bacterium
ACGCTAATTTATTGAAAGAGTCAACTATAATTGAAGCTCCATTTATTTCCGTCATTCTGAGGGGCTTTGCTCCGAAGAATCCATAAAGATACAGGGCACGAAAGAGAGATATGCACATTGGAAGCATCGCGGTTCAACAAAGGTTCTCAAAGCAACCATTGCCGCGGTCAAGCTGGCTACAGCTTGCAAACTTTTGGAAAAGTTTGGAGAACGAGGTAAATAATAAGATTTAAGAGTGAAAAAAGCGGAGTGTACATAGAAGTACATGAGCATTTTTTCAGCTCGCAAAATCTGTATTAGTTACCCGTTATACAAACTTTTAGTTAACGGAAGCATCCAACGGATTAAACCGCAACAACATCGTATTCCATAAATCATATTTTTCAGGATATTTCTGCGCCAAAATAGCATAAGCGTCCTGGCAAATATAAACCGCGCGCCGTGCAGAATCTGCAACCGAGCGAAAATAACGGTCGCTGTTGTAACGAGAAGTGTCTAAAATCTTAACCTCACGCACGGTTCCGTCCTTGTTCAAATAAGCACGTATTTCAATAATCATATCTTGGATTCCCATAGCGCCGGGGTCTAAGTTCCAACAAGCCCGCAAACGTCCGGCAATCGCATCTGTTTCAGAGATAGAAAGCTCGCTGAAATATGAACCACCGACACCGCCTTCTATACCCATATTATTAACTTCGGCATCTTCTTTGATGGTTGCGGTTTGGTCTTTCTCGCCCTCTTTTTCCAAAGCATCTACCGAGGCTAACAAACTCTTGAGCGGATTTGCCAATTTGGGCTCTTCTTTCTTAGCCTCTGGTTTTGGCTTTTCTGGTGTTTTAGGTTTCGGTTTTGGTTTTGGAGCAGGCTTAGGTTCCGGCTTTTTCACCGGAACTTTCGGTTTTTTGGGCTGCGGCGCAACTAAGAAATCCTGCTTTGGCTTTTCTACTTTTTCCTGTTTGGCCGGAGGTGTTTCCTCTTTAGCCTCTTCCGGCTTAGACTTAACTTCCGGCTCTGCTGAAGGTTCATCTTTGGTATAATTTTTCTCAATCTTGCGTTTGATTTTGCTGGCTTGCTTTTCCTCAGCCCCACGCTTTGCCTTAGGCGGCAGATTCGTCATATCCGAGAGCTTAACATTGTTCAAATCCACGATAATCGGCACCTGATTAATGGTCAAGTCGCGCCGCCAAAAGACGGGAATGTCAACCAGAAACAAAATCAGGACGACCAAATGCAAAGCGATAGATTTGTACAGTGCTTTTTTCATCAGTTGCTATTTCTTTTTTCCCAAAGGTTTAGCTTCCGTTTTTAGCCCGACTTTATCAAAACCGGCCTCTTTGAGTAATGCCATCAACCCGATAACGCGCCCATATTCCGCCCCCGTATCACCGGAGATTGTAACCGAAAGCTCGGTATTCGTATCGCGAATAGCTTTAACTTTGGCCACAATTTCATCCGCAGGAACTTCTGTCTTGCCGATATAATAATATCCGTCTTTATCCACGCTGATATTGATAGAAGTTTCTTCCCCGTTTAGGGCTTTGCCGCCGACCTTCGGCAAATCAAGCGCAATACCGGAGGTCATCAGCGGCGCGGCAACCATAAACACCACCAACAACACCATCATCACATCCATCAGGTTGGTCATATTAATATCTGCATTGCGGCGATAAACTCTGGGCGAGCGCCGTGAAGGCTGTTGCATAATATACATATTTATTCTCCTGCCATATCAGCCTTAATGGCGGTATCATCAATCTCGCGAGACAAAATGCTTGAAAATTCGGCCTGAAAATTCTCCAACTTTTTGGCATAGCGATCAATATCTGATGAGATTTTGTTATAAGCCACCACGGCCGGAATAGCCGCAATCAAGCCAAAAGCTGTTGTAAACAAAGCCTCGGCAATACCCGGTGCCATAGCCGACAAAGAGTTACTTTGCGTTGCGGCAATAGCATTAAAGCTATTGATAATACCCCAAACCGTACCAAACAACCCAACCAGCGGTGCAACCGAACCTGTTGATGCCAAAAAGCCCATACGCGTATCTAGCTCATCAAGTTCCTTATCCATAGAAACCATCATCGCTTTTTCAATACGCTGTTGCAGAGAAACACCGCGCAAACCACGGTCGGTTTTAGACTTCATAATATTTGTGCGCTTCCATTCTTTCATAGCCGCCACAAACATTGCCGACATCGGATCTCTCGGACGATTGCCGATAGAATCATACAAACGGTCAAGAGAGCCGCCGGACCAAAAAGTCTCTTCAAATTTTTTGGAAAGTTGCTTAACCTGGCGAAGTGTCCCGAACTTTTCAATAATAATTGCCCAAGACCAAACCGAAGCAGCAATCAAACCAATCATAACCACTTTGGTAACCATATCCGAGGCCCAAACCAAGTCCCACATAGACATCTGGTTGGCCGTATTTACAACATCTGTTAAAGCCTGTGTTTCCATAATTTTCAATCCATTACAAAAAAAGTTGCCTGATTCTTGCAGGCAACTTAGCACAAATTATTAAAGATTCAATTAACTAAAACGATTTTTTCAAAGTTTTTCAACAGCCTCAATCAGACTTTCGGGAATTCTGACCGGACGTTTTCTGGCCAAGCTCAAATGCGCAACTTTCACATTCAGTTCAGCCAAAAGCTCCTTACCGCGCCAAATCTGCTGAAACATCATCGCCGTTGCACCCCTAAATTCCTTAATCTCGCAAGTAACGATCAAAACATCATCCAAAACAGCCGGGGCTTTATAATCAATATCCAAATGCCTGACCGCAAAAGCAAACCGGTCTTCACTTTCCAAAGCCTCTTGCTGATTGCATCCCAAAGCGCGCACATACTCCGTTCTTGCGCGTTCGGCAAAACGCAGATAATTGGCGTAATAGACTATTCCGCCGGCATCAGTATCTTCATAATAAACCCGAACCGGAAAAGCAAAAACTTTTCCGAAAAACTTTCCCTGCGGCGGTAAAACTTCCTCAAACATCAATTATCCCCTCCAAAATCATCAAACAAATCGCTCTGAGAAAAGCGCATATTTTTACGCAACTTGGCGATTCCCAAATATTCACAGCCTAAATCAGATATAACGCGCCCGCGCGGTGTACGTTGCAAGAACCCAAGTTTTAATAAAAACGGCTCAACCACTTCCTCAATCGTATCACGTTCTTCGGACAAAGCCGCCGCCAAAGTATCCGCACCGACTGGCCCGCCGCCATAATTATTGACAATGCATTGCAGATAACGTCTGTCAAAAGCATCCAAGCCATAATTATCCACATTAAGCCGGCGCAAAGCTTTGTCTGCCAGTTTGCTGTCAACTTCTCCGGCTTCGGCAACAGCGCCAAAATCGCGTACGCGGCGCAAAAGCCTTCCCGCCACACGTGGTGTTCCACGAGAACGCTTGGCAATCTCCATCGCACCTTCTTTGGAAAGTGGCATTCCGAGCAGATTCGCCCCGCGCGTAACAATTTTCTCCAGCTCTTCCGGAGAATAAAAATCCAAACGCAAAGGAATACCGAAACGCTCTCTTAACGGTGTTGAAAGCATACCCGAGCGCGTTGTTGCCCCCACCAAAGTAAAAGGTTGCAAGTCTATACGCACCGACCGTGCCGAAGGTCCTTCACCGATAATCAAGTCCAACTGAAAATCTTCCATTGCGGAATATAAAACTTCCTCAATCGCCGGATTCAAGCGGTGAATTTCATCAATAAACAAAACATCGTTTCTTTCCAGATTGGTCAAAATCGCCGCCAAATCGCCTGATTTTGAAATCATCGGCGCGGAAGTCGCCCGAAAACCGACCCCGAGTTCTTTAGCCACAATAGAAGCAAGCGTTGTTTTACCCAACCCCGGAGGACCGAACAACAACACATGATCCAAAGCTTCACCGCGTTTTTTGGCCGCCTCAATAAAAACTTTTAAGTTTTCGCAAACCTGCTTTTGCCCCACAAAATCAGCCAAGCTGTTTGGGCGCAAATTAACCGGAGCGTTTAACCCCTGCTCATCTTCAGGTTGTTTTTTGGGGCTGACTAGTCTTTCTTCCATCAACGACAATCCTTACAATCTTATTATAGTTCCTTATTGGCAAATTCTTTCAACGCCAAGCGAATAACCGTAGAAACATCTTGCGCCTGACCATCGGCCATTGCCTTATTAACCGCCCGATAAGCCTCCAAACGCTGATACCCCAAATTAACCAAAGCCGAGATCGCGTCTTCCATCAAGTTCGGATTTTCGGTCATAGCCACTATGTTATCTTCATAATTAGCGATTTCTTCATTTGCATCCATATCCATTCCTTTCGCAAAATCATTTGTTTCTGCGCTTAAAGGAATTGTAACAATCTTATCTTTGAGCTCAGTAACGATACGTGCTGCCAGCTTTGGCCCCACGCCGTTTGCTCTCGTAAAAGATGTTTTGTCCTGAGCCGCAATCGCTTGGGAGAGCTGACTTGGAGATAAGGCCGACAAAATGCTCAAACAAACTTTTGCCCCTACGCCCTGCACCTTGGTCAAGGTCAAAAACCATTCTTTTTCCCAAGCATCAAAGAAACCAAACAGCGAAATGCTGTCTTCTCTGACCACGGTCTCAATCCGAAGGGAGGCCTCCATTCCTCGGTTAAGCTTAGCCAAAGTCTTAGCCGAAGCATAAACCAAATAGCCGACCCCGTTAACATCCACAATACAAAAATCTTCACCGATTGTATCAATAATTCCGCGCAGTTTCGCAATCATATCATTATCCTGAGTTAAAACATTTAACTCAAGATTATACAAATATATAATTCTCTTCAAGTTTTATTTAAGACATAAGAACAAAAAAAGAACAAAAAAAACGGTCAAATACCCTGAAAGGTACTCAACCGTTTCCAATTTTCGTTAGCACATACGCTCTCTCTCGTAAGAAACCGTTTCTTTTGTCTTATCAACAGAATTCATATTTTTCAGGCTGTTAACAAACCTCACGGTAAAAACATTTCTGGCTTCATCCATCACCAACATTTCACCTGTAGGTATATCGCCGTCCTCTTCAACAAACATCTCCAACATAACCATTTTGGATAAGAACTTAAAGCGATAAGTACATTTTTTTCCGGCCTGAAAAAACTTGGTCTTAGCCAAAGCTTCGCAATATTGCTTAAAAGAAACTCGTTCATCTTTAAGTCCCTTAAAATGCGAATAAACCACCCGCAGAACCATACTACCGAAATCAACAGCTTCTCCATAATTTGTTTTTTGACGCAAATCATCCTGAATTTCCGTAACATAAGAGCTGTGTCCATACAACCAAACCAAGCGATACAAAATCCATTCCTGCATTTTTGGCGAAACAGCCAATATCTCAGCAATACTCATTTCTTCTGCCGGTTTTGGCATTTTTACATTCATTTCTCTGGCAATAACTTGAGCCAAATTCAGTTTAAAGCGAAAATTTTGTTCGCTGATAAACTCTGCTAACTTTTTTTCCATAAAAATCAAAATTATAAATACATAATAGATACTAAAAAACTTTTTATTCAAACTGGTGCAGATATTTTTGCCAATTCTCACACCCCAGTTCTCTGAAAAACTCTTCCAAAAACGCAATCATCGCCCCCTGCCTGATTTCCGCTTCTCTTTTGCCGCTTTGCGTATACATCAAATTCTTAAGCTTCAATAACTTTTCAAATATATGGTTAACGGCGGTTTCTTCATCTTTGCTTTTGGCTTGATAACTTTCCTTAGTCAAATTTTCGCGCGGAAATTTTTCTTCATCAAAAAACACACCGCTTCCCTTCACTGCATTAAACACGATTGTCCGCACAATCCCGATACTCCCCATCGCGTCCAACATATCGGCATCTTGCACGATTTTACCGTTTAGACCAAGTTTTTGTTGACCGCTTAAATATTTGCTGAACCCAAGGTTTGAAACAATATCAAGCACTTCATTTTTAACTTTTTCCTCAAACCCGCACTCAGCCAAAATCCTCCTTGTATTAATAAGCTTTGCGGCACTTTCTTGTCCAAATACTTTATAATCATCACAATCATGCAACAAGGCGCTCAAACCGACAATTTGTTCATCTGCTTTTTCTTCTTTGCACAAGCACAGAGCATTTTCATAAACTCTGAATGTATGCTTCCAATCATGCATAGACTTTTCATTTTCCAACAAAAGCCTAACTTTTTGTGCCACCTCATCAAGCATTTTTACTTAACCATCCGAAAACTGTTAGCCCCATGAAAACTATTATGACAAATAGCCGCAGCCAAAGCATCGGAAGAGTCATTATTCTTGGGCTTGCACCCGGGCAACAATATCTTAACCATAGTTTCTACTTGCCCTTTTTCGGCGTGCCCGACCCCGACCACCGCTTTTTTAATCTGGTTTGGCTCATATTCGGTTAAGGGAATCTGATAAGTTGCCGGAGCCAAAATCACCACGCCGCGCGCCTGTCCAAGCTTAATGGTTGATACGGCATTAGAGTTCAAAAACACTTGTTCAATCGCTGCTTCATCCGGCTTATAAAGCTCAATCACATCGCATAAGGTTTTATAGATTGTGTACAAGCGTTCGGTTAAATCTGTTTTTGGCTCGGTCTTAATAAAACCATCAGCCACATAGCGGATACGATTGTTTTCCACTTCAATAATTCCCCAACCGGTAGAAGACAAACTCGGGTCAAGACCTAATATCCGCATTTTAAGAACTCCGATTTAAAATACCGGCGCACCCTAAAATTCTTAAGATGCGCCGACAATAATAAAAATTAGTCTTCGGAAGCTTCCAAAGCTTTCAAAACTTCTTCGGAAAATTCAGCGTTATGGTAAACTTTCTGAACATCGTCATCATCTTCCAACGCGTCAACAAATTCCAAAAACTTCTGAGCAGTTTCCAAATCCGTAATATCGGTTTTAACCGTAGGCTTCCAGTCCAAACGAGAAGCCGAAGGCGTACCGAAAGCTTTTTCCAAAGCTTCCGTAACGGCATTCAAATCATCAGGTACGGTTTCAATCTCGTGTGCTTCCTCATCAGAAACAACATCATTAGCTCCGGCTTCCAAAGCTGTTTCAAACATTTTGTCAGCATCTGTTGCATCAGCCGGATATTTAATATAGCCGATTCTCTCAAAATTGAAAGCAACGGAGCCGCTTTCACCCATAACACCGCCACGCTTACCAAAGATAGTACGAACATTTCCGGCCGTACGGTTCTTATTATCGGTCATTGCCTCAACAATAACGGCAACCTTACCCGGACCAAATCCCTCATAACGAGCCGAAACATAATCATTACCGCCGGCTGTCTGGCTGGCTTTGGCAATAGCGCGCTCAATATTGTCTTTCGGCATACTTTCGGCACGAGCAGCTTGGATAGCCAAACGCAAGCGCGGATTTTTATCAGGCTCGGGCAAGCCGCTTTTAGCAGCAATAGTAATATCACGAGCAAGTTTGGCAAAAACGCGGGCTTTCTTAGCATCCTGCGCACCTTTACGATACATAATATTCTTAAACTGGGAATGTCCAGACATACAAAATCTCCTTAAAAAACTTAAAAATTTCGTTTGATTAAGGCCATATATACGCTAAAGGCGTTTTTTCCGCAACAATTTTTTGCAAAAAATTTACACTTTTAGGGCTTATTTTAGGATAATATAGTCAAGCTTCTCAGAAGTTGCCTGCACAACTTTAATTCCAACACCGTTCAAATCAAGGATACCGCCTTTTTCATAAGGATAAGACACATTTTTGAAGTACCCACTGTCACCCTGACTATAATCCAACATCGTAAACTTCAATCTTCCGAGATTTAGACCCTCATACTTAATATCAAACCCTTTAACTGGTTTTGTCTGCTCGCTTTTAGATGTTGTAATCTGCACCATTTTAAAATTGCTCGGATAAGGCACAAAATCTGTTTCCAACAAAGCTAATCTGCCATTTCTGATTTGACCAATGCGATTATAAAAACTTCCATCTGGTCTAACCAAAGCCACAAAATCTTTGAGCTTTGTTTCTACCAAAGCAAAATCCTCGCCGTCAATCGTTGTCTCGCCGACTGCTTTTACACGCTCTCCTTTACTATAGGCAACAGGCACAGAACCACAATTCAACACTCCGTCTACATTAACAGTTAAATATTCGCTTCTGTAAATATCTTTGCGATAAATTTTACTATCTACCACCGTATAACCGGTATAAGCAGTTAAGATAACATTATGTTTGAAATTATTTTCCTCAACATATTCGGAGCTTACCAACACATTTTCGGTATCATAAAAAGAAATGGAATAAGTATTAAAATATTCCACAAAGCTATTTCTGAAACCCAAAACATCATGATTTCCGGCGCTAAAGCAGGAACTCAAAGCCAAACAAGAAACCAAAACCGCTAATTTTTTCATCGCATAATCTCTTTTTAGTGTTTAATTATTCTAATTATTATACTATAATCCGCTGATAGTAAATAAATGATTATAACTTATTAGGAATATTTTAGATGACCGAAAAAAGCGGCAGCTGCCAAGTCATAACCTTTGACCCCGTTGAAAGTTTGGATAACTATACCCAAGAACAACTTGAAGAATTTTTTGATGTTGTGTCCGTAGATTACACGGATGACGGCTTTGAAATCTACAAAGGCTATAAAAACGCCTCTTTTAAAGAGGATGAACTGCAAGCTTTCATCTCTGAGCGCAATTTAACCCTTCCTCCGCACAAAACCGAACTTTTGGAAAGCGACAACTGGCTCAAAGACTATGTGATTCGTTTTGCCCCCGTAGAGGTTGAAGAATTTTTAATCTATGGTGTTCATGAAAAAGAAACACCACAAACCGACAAACTCGCCATCCGCATTTATGCCGCCACAGCTTTCGGCTCGGAACACCAGACCACCAAATCTTGCCTTAAGGCCATCAGTGAGTTAAATAAGATGAACGCCCCGCACGCCAAGATTCTTGATGTCGGCACCGGCTCGGGTATTTTGTCTTTGGCCGCAGCCAAACTCTGGGGCAAAAGCACACATATCACCGCGGTTGATATTGACGAAGAAGCGGTTATCGTCACCCGCGGCAATGCCGAAGACAACGATTTGGAAGACTTCATCACCGCGGCTGTCAGCAACGGCTATCAATCCGAGCTTGTCAAACAAAATGCCCCCTATGACATCATTTTTGCCAATATTCTTGCCCGCCCCTTAATTGAGATGGCACCTGATTTGGCCAAAAGCCTCAAATCTGGCGGCTATTGCATTTTATCCGGCTTTGTCGGCGAGCAGGAAGACTGGGTTATCAAAGCCCACGAGGAACAAGGACTTTCTTTGGTAAAAATTTATGAACTGGACAACTGGCGCGCTGCCCTGATGGAGAAAAAATAATGACATTGTCTGAGCTTCAAACCTCAATCAAAAAACACAAACTGGATGCTTATATTATCACCCGCTCCAATATGTTCATCGGGCAAGATGTTCTGGATGAAGAAAATCCCTTATTAAAACTAACCGGTTTCAGCGGCTCTGCCGGAACTCTGGTCATAACGCCAAACAAAACTTTTCTGCTGGTTGACGGTCGTTATGAGATTCAAGCCGCCCGCCAAACCGACAAAGAGCTTGTTGAAGTCATCTGCGGCAAAGGAAACTTGCTCTCTCTTTGTTTGGGAAAACTTTTTAAAGACAAAAAAGCCAAAGTCAGCTTCAACTCTTTGACCAATGCGGTGCAAAACATTGAGGTCTTGGAGCGTTTTTTCCCAAACCTTAGCTTTGTCGCTGACGATTCTGCCATTTTTGAAAACAACCTTTGCGGCAAACCTTGTCAGGTCTTTGAGCATAAGCTTGAATTTTGCGGCATAGACCGCAACGAAAAAATCGGCAACATCAGCAAACTTATAGGTCTTAACGGATGCGATGCTTATTTATTCACCGCGGCAGACAGCGTTTCCTGGCTCCTAAATCTTCGCTCAAATGCCTTGCCCGACACACCTTTGCTCAGAGCCTATGCGCTGCTGGACAAAGACGGACGCATCGCCTTGTTTGGAGATGGCCTAAATTTTGAAACCGAACCGACGGATTTCTCGGTTGAACCTTTGGAAAATCTGCACAAGCGCCTCAAAAGCTTTAAGAACAAAACCATTGGCTTTGACGCGCAAACCACACCTTATTATTGCCTGAGCCTTTTTGAAAAAAACAAAATCACTCAACGCCGATTAATTGATTTTTGTCAGGAAGCCAAAGCCGAAAAAAATCCGGTTGAAATCAGCGGAATTGAGGTAGCTCATCTGCGAGATGGTGTCGCAATGGTTCGTTTTTTAATCTGGCTTGAGAAGCATAATAAGAACACCACTGAGTTTGATATTGTCCAAAAGCTCCATGATTTCCGAGCCAAAGGCCAAAACTATTGGTCTGAGAGCTTTGGCACAATTGCCGCCTTTGGGGAAAACGGCGCGGTCGTACATTATCAACCCACCTCTGAAAGCAATCAAAAACTTACAGACGATTCTCTTTTGCTATTAGATAGCGGCGCCCAATATTTTGACGGCACCACGGATATCACCCGCACCTTGGCCATCGGCACCCCTTCTCCTGAAATGTGCGAGAACTTTACCTTGGTCTTAAAAGCGCATATTGCTTTGGCCGCACAAAAATTCATTAATGGCACAAGCGGTGTTGCTCTGGATAAAATCGCCCGCGCCCCGCTCTGGAACGAAGGCAAAGATTACAAACACGGGACGGGACACGGGGTCGGCTGTTTTCTGAATGTGCACGAAGGTCCGCAGAATATGGGTATGCAGAGCTCCAAACTCCCCATAAAAGAGAATATGATTTTGTCCGTTGAACCCGGATATTATAAAGAAGGCGCTTACGGCATCAGAATTGAAAATCTGGTTCGCGTGGTTAAAAGCGACTTAAGCAATGATAACAATGATTTTCTGGAGTTCAAAATTTTAACTCTTTGCCCCATTGATAAACAACTCATCAATAAATATCTCTTAAGCGAGAAAGAGCTTTCTTGGCTAAACAACTATCATCGGGAAGTTTACGAAAAACTTTCGCCTTTGCTAAATGATGCTGAACAAGATTGGTTAAGAAACGCCTGCTCTCCGTTATAAACCAACTTTTTTAAGGAGAAAAAGATGAAAAAATTGCTCTGGAGTTTATTGTTAAGCACAAGCATCATCGGCTATGCACAAGCTCAAGGGAACGGTCAGTTGACCTATGAGGGAGAATATAATTCCAACCAGAATTTATCGGAGTATTTCGCCGAAGCCTACCCGAATTATAACAAGCCGATTATTTATGTTTTCTTCAACAATGACCCTTGTTATCAGTGCCCACAAACAATAGAGCTCATAGAGCAGATTTATAATCAAAACTATCAAAACGAATATAGCTTGTTTGAAATCAACTATGAAAATGACAATGAGTATAATTTTATAGAAACCTATAACCTGAGCCAACCGCTGGAAGTTGTTTTGGTAAATGTTGAAGATGGCGAAGCTCTGGGCTATAAAAAATTAGAAAACTTAGAAAACCAGATTTCCGACCCAACCAGTTTTTCGGAAAATCTGCAGTATCAAATAAATTCCTTCTTCGGCAATGATTAAGAAAACAAAAAAAATAAAAAATATGATTGACATTAAAAAAACAGTAAGCTATAAACAACCGAGTTAAGGCCGACATAGCTCAGTTGGTAGAGCTACTGATTTGTAATCAGTGGGTCGGGAGTTCGAGTCTCTCTGTCGGCACCATTAAAAAAAGCCTCCCTTGTGGAGGTTTTTTTATGGTATTAATATTTGGGACTTGAACCCAAGCGGGCGCGAACCGATAGAAAACACCGCTGCTCCGGTGTTTTCGTTGTGAGCGGTGAAAGTTTGTTGCCAAGCAAATGAGCGTGAGCGAAATGAGCGAGGCTTACAAACCGAACTCCCTAAGTCTCTCTGTCGGCACCAGTTTCCAAGCCCTTGAAATTCAAGGGCTTTTTCTTTTATTTAGCCTATTAAATTCAACTCAAAAATAGCGTTTTACCCCTTTTTACGGTCCAAGCCACAGCAAACAGCGTATTATTGTTAAAATTCAGCATATTATACAAAATCAAATTTACTAATATATTTTTTATTTGCCTAATTTCCTCAAACGGATTTTTCCTTCAATCTTTACCTCTTGACTTCTCAACATAAAAATATAATCTGCTTTTCAATGAATTATAATTTTGTTTAATCACGAGGATCCGGTCAAATAAGCCTCTTAAAACATTCCGGTTAATTATGAATGATATTAATACCAACCTTTTGGTTGCGACTATTATTGTTGCGGGCGTTATTTTTATCGCTCTGTTTATTTTTTGCCTTATTAAAGTTTCAAAAATGAGACAACGTGTTCAAGACGAACTTAGCGGAAAAGATGGCGTTTATGTTGGTCCGGCAGGCGAACCCTTGTGGAACGGAAAACTGCCTGAAAAAGTGGATGATTACTCCAAGCCACGTTATGTTTATGAAAATTTGGTTGAAACAACCGTCTGTCAACCGGAAAACGGACGCATCATCGGTTACCGAATTTCGCCAAAGCTGGTTATCCATTCTCGTACACAACGCCTTAAACCTTCTTCGGTTGCGCTTTACCGTGATCGCTTTGGCGGAAAATTGTTAGAATTTTCAGATGTCAGAATATTAGCTACAGCATGGCAAGAAATTTCAGATTTACGCGTTGCGGCGGGAGACAAACCTCTGGAAGGTAAATCCATTTATGCCACGCACCTCGGCTCTGTGGTTGTTTGCAATATTGATGCTATGACTTGGGACCATCCCGATTCAACCTCACTAAAAGAACATTTATTGGTTTTGAAACGCTGATAAACAGAAAGCCTTGTACCAAAAAACGTACAAGGCTTTTTTGCTACCAATCAGCAACCTTAAAAATCATAAATAACAAAATCATCAAACACAAATTCTTAAAAAAATTTTTCCCGATTTAAATTGATATTTAAACATTTTTATACCATATTAGAAACGAATATATGAAAAAGTTAGAAAGATGAGAGGTTTTGATGGCATTTAAGACAAAACGAATATTGAAAAAAATTGTTTCCTGGTCCGGGCTGTTTTTCTTTGCCGTTGCGGCATATATGATTTATCACCAATTATCAAAATACAAATTGGAAGATATTAAAGAAGCCCTGATGAGCATTCCGCCGCATAATCTCTTTTGGGCTTGTATGGCCTCCTTTGGCGGCTATGTCGCTTTGTCCTCTTATGACTTTTTGGCAATCAAATACATCGGACGCAAGCTCGCTCCTTGGAAATGGATTTTTGCCGGCTTCATCGGTTTTTCCGTCAGTAACAATGCCGGACACGCCATTGTTTCCGGCGGGGCCATTCGTTATCGCTTATACACCAGATGGCGTTTTCACGCTTCCGAGATTGTCCGCATGGTAACTTTCTCCGGTTTCACCTATCTGGTTGCTTGCTTTTTTCTCATCATTTTGGGATATTTCCTAACCCCCAACCACGCTTTCGGTGAAGGCTCTGTTTCGCACCTCACCACCGTAACCGTAACCATCATCTCCGCCATCGGCCTGCTCATTTATTTTGGAGCTTCGCTGTTTTATAAAAAGCCGATTATCATCAAGGAAGTTGAGTTTGACATTCCTTCGTTCAAAATGGCTTTGGCTCAGGTCATCATCGGCGGCGCAGACATTCTCATGGCCTCTCTGGTGCTGTATTTCTCGCTCATTCCGTTTATGGACATTCCGTTTGATGTCTTCATCGGCGTCTTCATCATTGCGCAGGTTTTAGGCGTTTTCAGCCAAGTTCCGGGCGGCTTGGGTGTTTTTGAGGGCTTGTTCTTATACATCATCCCCGGAGACCATAACCAAGCCCTGATTTTCGGTGCGCTGATTGCTTACCGTATCATCTATTATCTCTTACCACTGGTTATTTCGGGCATCGTGCTGTTCTCTTATGAATGGGGCATAAACTTTGTCCGCACACGCCGACTTTTGCGCAGATAATCTCACAAAAAAGCTCCGCCGCAACGGAGCTTTTTTTATTATTATTCCTCTTTGAAAACACGCACCCGAAAACCGCCGTCCGCATTTTCAAAACAAACATTGCAAGCCGAGCTTTCCGCCACACGCCGCACGATAGACAACCCCAAGCCGCTGCCCGAAACTTTTTGCCCTGCCGGACGGAAAAATCTCTCGCTCAAATGCGCTAAAGCTTCCTCTTCTACCGAAACACCGGAATTAAACACTTGCAACGCACCGTCCGTAATCTCAATTTTTATATTTGCGCCTTGCGGACTATATTTCAAAGCATTATCCAACAAATTGCGCAAAACCAAACCCCACAAGAGCGGATTACCTTGCTCCACGGGACCAAAACCGGACACATTCGCCTTAATCTCAATCTTTTTCTCTTCAGCCAAAGAGGCATAATCAGCTTTCAGATCCGCCAAAATCTGCTTCCAATCTATCAAACCTTTGGCTTCATCATAAACACCCAAAGATGTATCCACTTTAGAAAGCACCAAAAGCTGCTCCACCAAACGCGCCGAACGCTCAATCCCTTTTTGCAACTTTGCCAAAGCTTCCGCACGCATTTTTTCATCATCGCCGGACATCTCCGCCAACTCCAACTGCACCTGCAGAGCCGTCAGCGGTGTGCGCAACTCATGCGCGGCATCCGCCACAAAACGACGCTCTCCCGCAATCATTCCCTCAATCCGGCTCAGCTGCGTATTCATCGCCTTAACCAAAGGCAAAATCTCAGACGGAATATTTTTGTCATCAAGCGGCGATAAATCTCCGCTGCCGCGTTTTTGCAGATTCTCGGTCAAACCGCGTAAGGGGCGAAATTCTCTGGTCAATATGCCGATAATCATAATCAGCAACACCAACAACCCCAAAGCCCAAGGCAGCATAAACTCCTCGGCCATATCCCAGACCACTTCCGCACGATATTCTTCTTCCTGCCCGACCGCGATATAAAACTTTCCATCAGCCGACTTCAACCAAACAATGCGCCAAGCATCGTCGCCATCCACAATCTGCCTGATAAAACTCCCCTCCGCCGGCAAAAAACCAAAACTTTTGCCGTTTTCGTTATCATGAAAAACCATTTGTCCGTTGCGGTCAAAAATCGCAAAGCCGATAGCCTCGTCTTCTTCTTCCGCATTATGTACATGCTTGAGCATTTTATCCGTAATCTTTTGCGCCCCGGCAGATAAACCGCTCCAGTCCGCACCGGCCATCTGCCTGGCCAAAGCCATCTGATATGTATCAAAAAATTCATCAACTTTTTCTTTGGTTTCCAGCCACGAAAAAACACCCGCGCCGAGCCATACGACACAGGAAATCGCCATAAAATAAACAATCAAACGCAACCGCAAACTCAATTTTTTCATGCGTCCCCCAGTATGTAGCCGATTTTGTTAACCGTTTTCACCACATCTTTGCCAAGCTTTTTGCGCAAATGGTGAATATGCACCTCAACCGCGTTGCTTGAAACTTCTTCGTCCCAGGAATAAATCTTATTTTCAATCACTTCCTTGGACAACACCCTGTTTTTGTTTAACAACAAAAGCTCCAACAAGGCCAACTCTTTGGGAGCTAAAACAATCTCTTTGCACTTTTGCAAAACCTTACGCGTCTGCGGGTTAAACTCAATATCTTTATACTTAATCACAGCCGCCGCCTGTCCGCCACTCCGCCGAATAAGGGCATTAAGTCTGGCCTGAACTTCTTTTAGGGCAAAAGGCTTGCCCAAATAATCATCCGCGCCGCTGTTCAAACCGGCAATCCGTTGGTCAACATCACCGCGCGCGGTCAAAATCAGCACCGGCTCGTTTTTGTTCTGCCGGCGCCAATCTTGCAAAATCTCTAACCCATCTTTTTTAGGTAAGCCCAAATCAAGGATGACCGCCGCATACGGAGTTTGTAACAAAGCCTCTTCGCCTTCTGCGCCGTCAGTGAACCAATCAACACTGAAGCCGAGTTTTTCAAGACCTATTTTCAAACCATCCCCGATTAAAGGGTCATCCTCAATAAGCAATATTCGCATTTGGGCTCCTGTTCTTATTTCTTCAGAGCGATGCTGTCCACATCAATTTTGGTATCTTTGAACATTTCTTTATCAACTTCACCGTTCAAGATAACCGTATCTTGCGGAGTAACATTCAACCCTCTCCAATCCTCATTGTCAATTTCAACCGTAACAGAACCGGAAGCATCTTTAAACAAATATTTTTCATCGCCTAAGCTTCTCTCAATCTGACCAACCAAGACAACCGCCGTGTCATCATTGAGCTTCAAAGCATCAGCCACGCTCATCGGCTGCAAACCGGGGCCCTGAAAACCACCGCCCATCTGAGCCGAAGCGGCACCGCTCATACCCAAAACCAAAGCCAAAGCTGAAACTGCAAAAATCTTTTTCATGTTTTTTCTCCTAATTAAAATATAAAAGTTTAAGTTGTTCGTTATTACATTGTCAGTACAACAATCCAAACTTAAGGAACGCTTAAGGAAAAAAATTTTTTTTGATTTTTTTAAAATTCGGTCAGAAAAATCCGCGAAACATCAACAATTCCGCGCCCTCCGATAGGAAAAGAAAAAATCGGTGTCGTATGCCCAAAATCCACATTTGCCACAATCGGCAGACCATCAAGCTCTTTTTTTGAAAGCAAAATTTCTTCCAACAACGCCCGATTCATTTCATTTTGCGGCTCAAAACGCCCCAGCACCAAAGCCTTAACTTTCTTAAAATCAGGGTGCAAAGTCAAAGCCTGCAGATTTCGGTTAAATACCCAAACTTCTTGCTCGGCACAATGCTCTAAGAATAAGATACTATCCCGAATATCCGGAAAATAAGGCGTACCTTTAAGCTCGTCAAAAAGCCCCAAATTTCCGCCAACGATTCGCCCTTCGGCTTTACCTGCGCGGATAACCCACGGTCCATCGTTCTTCACAAATTTGCGTTTTTCTTGGTCCAGATACCATTCATCATCCGACCAAAAAGAAGACGGCAAAACCTCAAATGCTTCTGTCTGGAAAAAACATTTTTTGAAATATTCAATCGTATATTCCAAACCCTTTAACATTCCGAAAGTTGAAAAATGCGGCCCCGAATAAGTAACCATCCCCGTTTGTGCCGTAATAGCATTGCACAAAGCCGTAATATCCGAAAATCCGCAAAGAATTTTCGGATTCTTACCAATCAAATCATAATCAACCTGCGCCAACAACTCCGTAGAATTAAAACCGCCGATGGCAGTCAAAATCGCATCAACAGATGTATCAGCAAAAGCCTCGTGCAAATCATCAAGCCGCGATTGAACGGAAGATGAGCAAAACTTGTTGTTCTCCTCAGCATTTTTGCCGAAAGAAACGCTTAATCCCATCTCTGCCAAGCGTTCAATGGCAATTTTTCGGCAATCTTGCCCGATAATTCCCAAACTTCTGGACGGCGCAATCACCCGAATATGAGAACCTTTTTTAAGCTTTTTCGGCACAATCATCAATCAAACCCCTCTGCTGACTTGAATACTTTGCTGTGACATTGTCTGAGGATACAAAAATTCATCAATTTTTGCCCCTCTTTCTTGAGCTTCCCAAGCTATATTCTCCACATTCGGATTTAAATAAGCCGCGTTTAAGTCTTGTGTTCCTTGCTTATAGGCTGCTTTTCTGTTTTTAAATATATCCCTTACATCAAGCTCAACCAACTTTGCTGATTTCTTATTTTCGCAAGAATTAGAAACGGCATTTTGCAGAGCTCTTGCTATCATCAAACTAAAATTTTCGGCATCTTTTGACTTTACACCAAACTCATTCTGATAATTCATATCCGTATAAACATCCATCTGATGCAGCTTTTCCGTTCTGCCAAGCCAAACATTATGCTTATCTTCAATACTATTATAATCAAGCAGATTATCAATATACATAAGTCTGGAACGCCCCGCACGACATTCTCTTTGCCGTTCAACAATTCCTAAAACAGATGTCTCGTTACAATCAAGCTCATATTCATCCGTAAGCAAACCGGCATCTTCCGAATCATAATGATAATCATCCATAGATGCAAAACCGATTTTAGAAAATCCATATTTTTTGGGTTTGTCTTGCGGAACAATAGATATGGCACACAACTGTTTACAAACCCCATCTATATCAGCCATCTGATATCCGAGACGACTTTTCATATCTTCGCGCATATACTCATCAAGTTTGCAAACCACAAAATCTCCGTGGCAAAAATCTAAAAACGTAATATTGCGAAAAGTCTTTTGGGCATCTTCAACGCTTCTTTTTTGCCCACGTTTATCAATCAATCCTCTTCTAAAACATTCCATATACAAAGTTTGCACATACTGGGGATTTTGCTCTTCTGCCGTAAACTTACTTTTATCTTTCTCGCGCAAACAAGTCCGGCTATTAGTTAACTCTTTACGATTAGCATTCTTAAAATAAACGGACACGATTTGCACATCACTTGCATTTTCAGCGCCTATTCTTCCCAAAAGCTTGTTAGCATATTTAGCCATCGCATTCGCATCTCTTTTTGAACAGGTTGCATCTCCCGAAATGCAAAAAACAGTAGGCCTTTCAAGGTCAATATTTTTCAAATCCACATCTATCCAGCCATACGGATTTTCTTCCGATTTTTCAACTCTTAACCCAGCAAAAATTTCTGTAGCCATATCAAAAACCCATTATCATTACTTTTTTGCATATTATAGCATACATACAGATAAATAAAAGTTTTTTCTCAAAAACAAAATTTTATCAATACTCGTCCTCACCAGCTTCCCGCTTTGCTTCTTAGTATTCAAAATAACACATTTAACCTTATTTTCAATTTTGATATTTATACTTTATTTATCTAAATCTTTGGAGTTTAAAGAATGAGAAAAGGTGTTTGGGTATTTGGAGTGATTGCTTTGATGACAACTTCTTGTGTTTTGTTTCATCAAAATAAAGAAGAAAAATTTGTTAATCCGGTCTTTTATGAAAAGATGATTTCTGCTTCACATGAAAATTTTGAAGTGCAATTAACCCCAACAAGTATTTATATGTTTTCCAGTGAAAGCTATAAGTATAATTATACTTGTAAACTCATCAATAACCAAATGAATACGGTTAGTTTGGAATGCTTTAAGTATAACTACAAAAACGAAAAAGAAGAAACACAAGTTTTTTCCTATACGCTCAAACCTTGCACTAAGGAAAATCTTTGCTTAGATGAAGGGGGATGGCTGGTTTATCAAAAGATTAAACCATATAAATATTTTGATGAAACACTTACGTATATCATTCCTTCAAAATCTAAAAATGCTCCTAAAGACAAATTTGTAAATCCGTTGTTTTATAAAAAATTATCTCCGGTATCAAAAAATGCAAGGACAACATTTTTAACCCCAACCTCACTTACCTATCTTGATTTATATGGGAAAGAGATTGTCGAAAAATGTAAAATGCTTGAAAATACTTCCATGTTTGTAACACTTGAATGTTCTTATTATAGTGATTTTTTAAAAAGAATGAAAAATTATGTTGTTCGTTACGTATTAAAAGGATGTGATGAAAAAAAAGAATATTGCTTTGATGGTGAATGGTTCGTATTGGAAAATGAAGCTGGTAGTAGAATAGGAACATTTGTTATAGATAAAAAAGATATGGGGCAGTAAGAACTGCCCCTTTATGGCTACCAAGATTGGATATTTCGGATTTGTTGTTCTGCCCATAAGTTTCGGCCTTCTCCGACATCTTTGCGATGTATATTTTTGAGAATGCCTTCTTTTCCAAATAAGTTTTTCTCGGCAATAGCTTTTCTTAGTTTTGGCCAATTTTCTTGAGATACATTGCCGGTATTGAACTTAATATCCAATAACACATTTTGCAATTCCGGTGGATAAGAGGCAAAATCAGGAAACTCTTTTTGAAGATATTTTATATCTTCTGTTATGTGGTTACGGAGCAATCTGTCAGTTTCACCTTTAGCTAATCTAAATTGACTATGGTTAATATATGAACTTGCTTTTTTATTGTTCTTTATAATATTACCTTTAGAATCTTTGTTTTGGCGGCCTTGATTAATTTCATTTTGAAATATATTAAACACAGCTCGTTTTTCTGCTTCCGTCGCTGGACGTCCATTTATCTCCCAATTTATCTGATTAAAGGTATCCCAATCATCAACATTTGCACCAGCTCCGGTTGTTTTATTCCATGTTGTGTCAATATAGATATAGTCTAAAGGTTCTTCCATTTTTTTTATTACAGGAAGCATTCTTTCTGTTAATTCTTTATCGGAGAATTTACCAGATGGAATATTTGCATCATTTGCAGTATTCCCTTTGTTATTTTGAGCAATTTTGTAGGAAGCATTATCATTTCCGATTGGCTTGGATAATAAATCGGCTTTTATATTTGAAGGCTCAAATGTTGGAACTTTATTTTGAGTTAGGCTCTTCCAACTTTTTTCTATTCGCGGATTATACCTATAACCTTCTTGCTGTTCTCTTCTTGTAGAGGAGAAATAACTCTCCTTATTTTCATTTTGCTTTTTCAGTTCTTCTTCGGGGTCATCTTGAACTATGTATTGAATTAAATTAGACATGGCTTTTTCCTTATTACAAATTTTTTAAAACAAAAAAAATCCGAAGAACTTAATCTTCGGATTTTGGATACACTTATCCTAAGTGATAAATCTCATATAACAAAACTTAATACAATTTTCAAGAAGCAATAAAATATTATTAACAATTTTTAAGCTATTTACCAAGCTCAAAGCTCCTCTTCGCCAACTTCCCGCTCCGAACCCTTGGTTTTTAGTATTATCTAATATACACGGCCTTTACAAATTTCTTCACTTAATCCGGACGTTATACATTCTTGTATTTGCTGTTGGTCTGCATCCTTAAAGTTATATTCAACACAAAAATAGAAAGTAATTCCAGCTGCTATACCAACAACGATTAAAGAACAAAAAACAGCCACAAAATATAAAATATATCTACCAATTTTTTTTAATATATTTTTGAATGATTTCATTACAATCTCCATGCGGATATTTTTTGCCTAACAAACGACCTATTTTATTAGCATAATTATCAGCGTTACTACTGTCAAGCGTATTAGAGCCTGTTTTTACATCTAGCCACTCTCGCATATCTGATGCTATTTTAGCAATAACAGCACCTCCTTCTCCAAATTGTGCAGCATTACAATTCATAACAGCATGTTTAAATTTATCTGTTACCTTCATTTTTTTCGTAGGTATAAAATTTTTACCAATATTGGTTGCTCCTTTTACTGCAGACAAAGTATAATCAAAAAGATTTTGATTTTTGAAAATTTCCTTTCCCTCTTTTTGCAAAATATAATCATAAATTTCTTTTCCTTCTTTTTCTGTATCCCAATATCTCGGAATATCTATATCCATTATGTTCCCCTTAGTATTCTGAGCGATTTTGTAGGAAGCAACATCATTTCCGATTGGCTTGGATAATAAATCGGCTTTTATATTTGAAGGCTCAAATGTTGGAACTTTATTTTGAGTTAGGCTCTTCCAACTTTTTTCTAT
>CASFUZ010000022.1 GCA_949298065.1 uncultured Pseudomonadota bacterium
CTGCCAATTATAACACCTCCAAAACTGTGTTAGGAGTAGTTGTTTATATTACAGACGGCGGCGAACATGGACAGATTATGGCACCTTGGCCGATTGATGCAAATGGTAATAAGAGTAGTAGTGCAAAAATGGCATGGGGTGATTATAGAATAGATATATCAACTCTGCCAAATTATTTATCATCCTCTTCAGCAGCAACGGACTATGATAGTTGTGGCAATACGGATAAGATAGTTGCGGCAGGTGATGCCAGTACCTATCCAGCGGCATGGGCAACGAGAAGATATGCGCCGACGACAGAAACGGCAGGAAAATGGTGCTTACCGGCATTGGGAATTATGACCAATATTTACAACAACCAAACGGCTATCCAGAATGCGATATCTAAGGTTGGCGGTGTAGAATTCCCGGATTGTTGTATATGGTCTTCAACGGAGCAAAAAAGCAGCGAAGCTTGGTTTTTTTACCGTAAATTTGTTGTTTTCTCTCACAATAAGTCTAGCAATGACTCCGTTCGCCCGGTGCTGGAATTTTAGAAAAAAATTTAAAAAAGTTCTATCATGGCGCGGGCATCTTCCGACAAGCGTTCTATTGTCCAAGCCGGTTCCCAAACAATGCGGACTTCTACTTTGCCCGTGCCTTCCACCAAAGCCACCGCATCTGCCACTTGTTGCGGCAAAATCCCCGCAACGGGGCAGCCCGGCGCCGTTAATGTCATCGCAATATAAACATCGCCGTTATCCCTGATTTCTATATGATAAATCAGCCCCATATCGTAGACATTTATCATAATCTCGGGGTCGCAAACCGTTTTTAGAGCCTCAATGACATCCGCCTCGGTTGCCGTCTTTTCATCTTTGGGCTTTTCTTGTCCGGCTTTGGCGACAAAATCTTTCATTTGCTCCTGAATATCCAGCGCACGCAGCAAATCCGCTTCCGTTTGGTTTATCTTCGCAATCTGCTCATCCAACTTTTTATCTTCTGCTTCCGACATCTATATTATCCCTTAGAAAAAACTGACTGCTTTATGCAAGGCTTTGATGAAATTGTCAATATCCTCTTTTGTGGTATATAAACCCAAAGACGCTCTTGCAACCGACTCAAAACCCATACGATGAACCAATGGCTCGGCGCAATGATGTCCCGTGCGCACAGCAACGCCTTCTTTATCCAGGATGAAAGCCAAATCCTGCGGATGAATGCCCTCAACATTAAACGAGAACACGCCGCCTTTGCCCTTTGCTGTTCCGATAATTTTTAAGCCCTTGACCTCTGCCAAGCGGGTGGTCGTATATTCAACCAACTCTGCCTCATGAGCCTCAATATTCTCTACCCCCAAATCTTGCATATATCGCAAAGCTCTGCCCATGCCGATGGCTTGCACGATTGCCGGCGTTCCCGCCTCAAAACGTGCCGGCGGGACATCAAAGGTTGTATGCTCATAACTGACCTTGTCCACCATCTCGCCTCCAAACTGATAAGGCGGCATTTTTTCCAAACATTCATAACGCCCATATAAAACACCTATGCCTGAAGGCCCGTAAGTCTTATGTCCGGAAAAAGCCATAAAGTCACAGCCAATGTCCTGAACATCTACCTTTTGATGCACAATCAACTGGCAAGCATCTGCCAAGACCAGAGCACCTTTTTGATGTGCGGCTTTGGTTATCTCTTTTAGCGGAAAAACCGTGCCCAAAATATTAGACATTCCGGTTACGGCAACTAACTTGGTTTTATCGCTTAGCTGTTTTAAGAACTCTTCATGAATATAACTGCCGTCATCGCCTAACTTAAAAATCTTTAGCGTGAAGCCCAATTCATCTCTTAAAACCTGCCACGGGACCAAGTTGGCATGATGTTCGGCTTCCGAGATTAAGACCTCATCCCCTTGGTGCAGATTTTTTCTTCCCCAACAAGCCGCCACTAAGTTAATGCTTTCCGTGGCGTTTCTGGTAAAAACAATTTCTTTATCTGATTTTGCATTGATGAAATTTGCGACAATCCTTCGGGCTTCTTCATATTCTTCCGTTGATTCTTCGGACAAAAGATATGACCCGCGGTGCACATTGGCATATTGCTTGAAATAAACCTCGTTCATTTTTTCAATAACCTGCCGCGGTTTTTGTGCCGAGGCCGCCGAATCCAAAAAGGTATTGGGTTTGCCGTTTATTTTTTCGCTTAATATCGGAAAATCTTTGCGTATTTCATAAACATCATACATTTGTTTGTTCCGTCTTTATGCCTTAATCATCTCTTTGAACCAATCGCGAACCTCAGAATCCGCAATTTTATTAACCGCGTCATCCAGATATGCATCTATCAAAATCTGTTTGGCTTCTTCTCGGCCGATGCCGCGTGACTGCATATAAAACAGCGTTTCTTCATCCAACTCGCCGCTGGCCGCGCCGTGCGAGCATTTGACATCATCTGCAAAAATCTCAAGCTCCGGTTTAACATCTATCTCGGCCGTATCGGTTAACAGCAAAGCCTTATGCAGCTGTGTGCCTTCAGTTTTGACGGCGTGTTTGGCAATGTGAATCTTGCCCTGAAAAACGCCTTTGGCATCGCCGCCGACCACACCTTTAACCAGTTGGTGCGAAATCGTGTTTTCTGCCAAGTGCTCAATATCGGTCGTTGTGTCTAAAGTTGCCCAACCGTGCATAATATAAGCGGCGTTGACCTCAGCTTCCGCTTGTTCTTCCGCCAAAATGACTTTGGTTTCGTTGCGCCCGATATTAGCTCCGCGCTGCAAACAAAAAGCCTCATATTTGCCGCTTTCTTTTACATTAACCATATTTAAGGCTAGATGGTTGGCTTTGAATGCTTCGTTTTGCAATTTGTAATGTTTGAGTTTGGCTCCTCTGGCAACAAAAATCTCATTAACGATATTGGCAAA
The DNA here is from genome assembly GCA_949298065.1 of uncultured Pseudomonadota bacterium. Lineage (GTDB taxonomy): Bacteria > Pseudomonadota > Alphaproteobacteria > RF32 > CAG-239 > Scatacola_A. Next base: position 2,897 of record CASFUZ010000022.1, read on the forward strand.
GTAACGTGATTTTTCCGCACCGGAATATTTGTGCCACTCAATTATTTCCGCCTCGGCTCCTGCTTCCAAGACCACAACATTACGCAAGTTATAAAACAGGTTTTGCTCGCCGGTTTCGCTATGGTTTACGATAATAATCGGCTTATCCAGTTTGGTATTTTTATCAAGCCTAATGAACAAACCTTCTTCCATATAAGCCGTATTGAGCGCGGCAAAAGGATAATTTGCCAAATCCACCAGCTTGCCTAAATAGTTTTTGGCTTCCTGATTGAGGACGGCTTCCATTAAGGTCATAACTTCCGCACCACGTGGCAAAGGAGGATATATTGGCACAAACTGACCATTGTAAAAATGTAGTTGATAAGCCTCAAAAGGCAAATCTACCAAAACATTTAATTCCTCATGACAATGGCAGCCTTCATCATGACAATGGCACTCGCCTTCATGACAATGACAATGACAACCCTCTTCTTGGCAATGACATTCTGCTTTTTCTTCTGCAAGCTCCAGCAAGAAGTTTGACTCGTTCATGACAAAGTCATCAGCGTTCAAGTCTCTGGGTTTGGTATATTTCCAAGCCTCGGTTTTTGCGGTCGGAACGCCTTGGTGCTTAAAGGCTTCCAGTCCTTTTTCCCGCAAGCCCTGAAACCATGGGATATTCTCGCCGAAAAGCGCAATATTTTGTATCAGCCCCGCCATTCTTATTTCTCTTTCACAAATTCGGCATAGCCTTTTTCTTCCAGCTCCAGTGCCAAAGTTTTATCACCGGAGCGGACAATATGACCATCAGCAAAAACATGCACGAAGTCCGGCACAATATAGTTCAACAAACGTTGATAGTGGGTGATGACCAACATAGAGCGATGTCCGTCCCGAAGCGCATTGACGCCATCTGCCACAACTTTTAAGGCATCAATATCCAAGCCGGAATCGGCTTCGTCCAAAATGGAGAAATCTGGCTTAAGAATAGACATTTGTAAGGTTTCAAGACGTTTTTTCTCGCCGCCCGAAAAACCGACATTTACGGGACGTTTTATCATCTCATTATCAATGCCCAAAGCCTTACCTTCTTCGCGAACCATCTTAACAAAGTTCAGAGTGTCAAGCTCGGGTTCGTTTCTGTGTTTGCGCACGGCATTAACCGCGTGTTTTAAGAAAGTTGTGGTCGGAACACCGGGGATTTCAACCGGATATTGCATACACAAGAAAATGCCTTCGCGGGCGCGCTCTTCCGGTGACATTGCCAGCAAGTCCTTGCCCTTAAACCAAACTTTGCCCGAAGTTACTTCATATCCCGGTTTGCCGGTCAAAACATAAGACAGCGTGGATTTTCCCGCGCCGTTTGGTCCCATAATGGCGTGAACTTCGCCCTCATTTATTGTTAGGTTGAAGTCTTTGATAATCTCTTTTTCCCCAACTCGGGCATATAAATCTTCTATTTCCAATAGCGGTGTGTTTGTCATTATATCTTCTTTCTTATGCTGTCTTTTTATCATAGTCATTCAGCCGTTGCTCTATGAGCTTGAGCTTGTTTTGTTTGTATTCCTCTACTTTTTCCGCAATGTCATAATTGGCTTTCAACTGCTCCAACATTATTTCAACATCTGCGGTTTCTTCAATTATGGCATCAACATTGTTTTTCTTGCGGTTGATGTTTTTCAAAATCTCTTTGGTCAGCTCCGACATTTCTTCAATGACCATAAGCATTTGCGCTTCTTCGCCCCAAGTACCTAAGGCTCTTTGACATATCGGGTTTGTCATTATCCTACACTCCCTTCCAAGGAAATATTTATCAACTTTGCCGCTTCTATGGCAAATTCCATCGGCAGGTGCTGCATAACTTCTTTACAGAAGCCATTAACAATCAAACTTACGGCTTCTTCCTCGCCAATGCCTCTTTGCATGCAATAAAACAACTGTTCATCGCTGATTTTGCTGGTGGTGGCCTCATGCTCAATTACCGCCGTTTTGTTGCGGTTCTCAATATAAGGCACGGTATGCGAGCCGCAGTTTTCGCCAATCAGCAAGCTATCGCACTGCGAATAATTTCTTGCGCCTTTGGCATTGGGTGCCACACGCACCAGACCACGATAAGTCTGGTTGGAAAAACCGGCTGATATCCCCTTGGAGATAATCTTAGAGCTTGTGTTTTTGCCGATGTGGATCATCTTGGTGCCGGTATCTGCCTGCTGATGATTGTTGGTGATGGCAACAGAATAAAACTCGCCGACCGAGTTATCTCCTTGCAACACGCAAGAAGGATATTTCCAAGTTACTGCTGAACCGGTTTCAACCTGTGTCCAAGAAATTTTGGAATTTTCACCACGGCAAGCCGCACGCTTGGTTACAAAATTATAAACGCCGCCTTTGCCGTCTTTATCTCCGGGATACCAGTTTTGCACGGTGGAATATTTGACCTCGGCGTTTTTGAGCACGACAATCTCCACTATCGCGGCATGGAGTTGGTTTTCGTCTCTTTGCGGAGCGGTGCAGCCTTCCAGATAAGAAACATAACTATCATCTTCCGCCACAATCAGAGTGCGCTCAAACTGCCCCGTATTCTTGGCATTGATACGGAAATAGGTGGAAAGCTCCATCGGACAGCGAACGCCTTTGGGAATATAAACAAACGAACCATCCGTAAAGACTGCGGAGTTCAGGCAAGCAAAAAAATTGTCCGTATAAGGCACAACCGAGCCTAAGTATTTTTGCACCAAGTCCGGATGTTCCTTAATCGCCTCAGAAATGGAGCAAAAAATAATGCCCATTTCCGCCAGCTTAGCGCGATAAGTGGTGGCTACGGAGACGCTGTCAAACACGGCATCTACGGCAACAACGCCGGCCAAGGCCTCTTGCTCTTTGAGCGGAATACCTAATTTTTCATAAGTTTTAAGCAATTCCTTATCCACTTCGTCCAAGCTTTTCGGTGCGACTTTTTGCTTGGGCGCAGAGTAGTAATATAAATCCTGATAATCTATCTTATCATATTTGAGCTTTGCCCAAGTCGGTTCGGTCATTGTCTGCCAGAACTCAAAAGCCTTTAGCCGCCATTCAAGCAACCATTCGGGCTCGCCTTTTTTGGCAGAAATCAGGCGGATAATGTCCTCATTCAGACCTTTGGGTGCGGTGTCTGCCGCAATGTCGGTTACAAAGCCGTACTTATACTTATCGCCGCTTTCATCCGCGATTTCCGGTTTTTCTTTTGCCATACTTAAAATTCTCCATAATCTGTTCCTAAAATTAAGGTTTTTTAAGTCAAATTGCAACCTCTATTTAATGAATCTTTACCTTTTATGGATATTATATGACTCTGGTTTTGTTTGATTGAGGTCTTGTCATGATTTATTTGTCGGTCTTATGCGTGGTTTTGGCTCTGTATATTGTTTATTTGCAACTTGCATGGCGTAAAACAAAACGCAACCTCAAGGAACTGATCGTTGAAAACGACAAACATACCACAACCCGAAACGAAGCCGAAGGCGGCGACATGTATTTTAAGACCGACCTTGATTTTATCATAACCTATGCTAACGAAGCTGTTCTTCAAAAAACAGGCTTTAAGAGCGAAGAACTTATCGGCAAGCCTCTGCCGGGGACTTTGGTGGAAAATAGCGACAACCGCATTGCCAAGCTTAAAGAGAATCTGAACCAACTCATTAAAAATCAAGCAACGCTTAATGTGGAAAACCTTATGCTTAAAAAAGACGGCAGTTTCTTTAATGTACGATGCCGCAAGCGCCCTATCTTGAACGAAGTGCTTAAATGCGTGGGCATCAGCTATCTGTGCGAGGATATTACCGAAACAAAAATCTGGAAGCAAAAGCTCAGCACCTATGCCAGCCACGACTTTTTGATTGCGGATATCTTGAACGAAGAAGCCTTGACCAAACGCTTGGAGCACGACTTTAACCGCGCCAAACGCTATAATCAACCCTTCTCTCTGTTAGTGATTGAGCTCAATGATATTTATGATTTTGCCAATAAAGGTATCAGCTTTGAAACAGGCGATACGATTTTGAAAAATGCTGCCGAATATTGCGTTAAGACATTTAAGAACGAAGATACTTATGTCGGGCGTTTTGACAAGACAAAAATCGGCGTAGTCTTTAGCCGCGGCGAGCGTTTGGAAGCCGCACAAGCCGCCGAAAAGCTTTACAAGGCCGTCATTGAGCAAATACGCAAGCTTAATATTGACCAATATAATGCCGAGATGATAGCTGTTTCCTACACCGACCGCAAAAACTTTAATGACACGGCAGATAATATGCTCGGACGCGTTCGCCGTCATATCGGCAATGCTTTGCGCAGCCACAAGTACGGGATAAAATCTTCCGACAGCAAAGACTAAAAAGCCATTCACAAAAAATTAAATTATTGCCGCTAAACTAAACTTTGAAGAATCGATTTTTCAGGGTTGTTTATGGCCAAAAAAGTTTGGATAATATTGCTGCCTTTAATGTTGCTGGTTTCGGGATGTACTTTCCACCAGGGTGGAATTCGGCTGCTCAATTTCAGCGAATTATTCAACTCTCATCCAGACTATGTTACGGTCAGCAAAGGCGACACGCTTTACAGCATCTCACGCCGCTATAACGTGCCTATCCGTGATCTTATTGAAGCTAACGGCCTGACCCCGCCTTACACGCTTGCCATCGGGCGCGTGCTTCGGATGCCGGGGGCCAGATATCATACCGTTGCCAAAGGCGACACGCTTTACAGTATCTCTAAAAAATATGACGTTGACTTGCGCTCGCTCAGCCGCGTTAATAAACTTAGTGAACCCTACACCCTTTCCATCGGCCAAAAATTGGTCTTGCCAGGCAATCTGAGCAACGCGGAAACAGCCTCCTACCAAGCGGCAGCCAAGAAAACAACGCCAAGCCGCTGGAGCTGGAAGAAGAGTTCAAGTTCATCCTCAAAAACTTCCACCGCAAAGAAGAAAACGACAACAACCAAAAAGACAACACCGGTTTCAAAGTACCGCAAAAACAAGTTCTTATGGCCGGTTAAAGGTACGGTTATTTCAAACTTCGGCACTATCGGCAAAGGACGAACCAATGACGGCATAAACATCAAAGCGCCTCTCGGCACAAATGTTAAGGCTGCGGACAAAGGTGTGGTTGCTTATGCCGGAAACGAGCTTAAAGGTTTCGGCAACCTGATTTTGATTAAGCATGATGATGGGTGGATTACGGCCTATGCGCATAATGACAGGCTTTTTGTGAAAAAAGGTCAACGTGTGGCGCGTGGCGAAAAAATCGCAACCGTGGGTTCTACTGGCGGCGTAAACACGCCTCAACTACATTTTGAGGTTCGCTCCGGTAAAAAGGCAATGAATCCTCGTTCTTATCTGCCATAATAAAGCAAAACTTGCATTTTTTCTCTTAAATACTTAAATTATGAAAAAATTTGTGAAATAAATGACTTTAGACTCTTGTTTAAGGCGGAGTTTGGTGTATAGTCAGAAAAGTTTATTAATAAGTAGGAGAAAAAAATGTTTATTAGTGAGGCTTTTGCCCAGGCTGGTGATGCGGCCGCAGCTCAGGGCTCTGTTTACGGAACTTTGATTCAGCTGGGTCTTATTTTTGTGATTTTCTATGTGTTGCTTATTCGTCCGCAACAAAAGAAAATCAGACAACATGAGGCTATGCTCATGGCTATCAAAAAAGGCGACAAAGTCATCACCGGCGGCGGTATCTACGGCAAAGTCGTTAAGGCTGAAGACAACGGTATGGATTTGGTCGTTGAAATTGCCGAGGGCTTAAACGTTACCGTTAACCGCGCCACAATCCGCGATGTTATAAACGATGCCGCACCAAAACCGGCAAACTCCAACACAAAAGAAAAGCACAAGAAATAATTAAAGAGGCTTTAGATGTATAAATTATCACGAACCAGAATATTCCTGATTCTTGCTATTTGCGCTATCGGCATTTTCTTTGCCGTGCCAAATATGATGAAGGACACTTCCTCCCTGCCAAAATGGTGGCAGCCGGTTAACCTCGGTCTTGACTTGCAAGGCGGTTCTAACCTCTTGTTGCAGGTTAAGATGGATGACGTTATCAAAGAAAGAATGTCTACGGTTGAAGATTCCGCCAGACAGATTTTGCGCGAGAACAAAATTCGTTACCAGAACTTAAATGCGGGCAGCGAATCGGTCAAAGTCAAAATTGATAATATGAACTCTCGCAGCAAAGCACGCAGCCTGTTTGCTAAAATTGACAACGGCATTGTCGTTGAAGACGGCGAAGACGGCGAGTTAATCATTAAATATACAGACCAAGCTCTGAATGAGCTTCGTCTTAAGGTGGTTGACCAATCTATTGAGATTGTTCGTCGTCGTATTGATGAGCTCGGCACCAAAGAGCCGGTTATTCAGCGCCAAGGCAGCGATCGTATCGTGGTTCAGTTGCCCGGTTTGCAAAACCCCGAATATGTTAAGACTTTGCTCGGCAAAACCGCAAAATTGTCTTTCCATATGGTTGACAGCCGTTCAACAGCCGCAGATGCGCGCAGAGGTGTTTTGGGCAGCTCATCTCGCTTGATTAAAGGCGAAGCCGGTGAAACTTATGTTATCAGCCGTAAGCCGGTTGTCGGCGGTGAAAATTTGGTTGACGCTCAGGCCGCTTTCCAGGAAGGACAGCCGGTTGTTAGTTTCAAATTCAACACCATCGGCGGTAAAAAGTTCGGTGAAGCAACCAAAAACAATATCGGCGAAAGACTGGCCATTGTTTTGGATAATGAAGTTATTTCAGCACCGGTTGTACAAAGCGCCATTACGGGCGGTAGCGGTATCATTTCCGGTAACTTTACGCTAGAATCGGCCAACGACTTGGCTTTGCTTTTGCGTTCCGGCGCTCTGCCTGCTCCTTTGGAGGTTTTGGAAGAAAGAACAGTCGGCGCAGGCTTGGGTTCTGATTCTATCCGCGAAGGCGTTACGGCTTCCATTATCGGTCTGATTGCCATTATTGTCTTTATGGTTTTGGCTTATGGCTTGTTTGGTGTCTTCACAACCGTTACGGTTTTGATGAACCTGTTTTTGATGCTCGGCGCTTTGAGCTTTATGGGTGCGACCTTAACTTTGCCGGGTATTGCAGGTATTATCTTGACAATCGGTATGGCGGTTGATGCAAACGTGCTTATCTTTGAGCGTATGCGCGAAGAAGTTAAGAACGGACGTTCTACCAAAGATGCCGCAGAGGCCGGTTTTGAAGAAGCTTGGGGAACAATTGTGGACTCCAACCTGACAACCTTGGTTGCCGCATTCGTTCTGTTTTACTTCGGAACTGGTCCGGTCAGAGGTTTTGCCGTAACCTTAGCTATCGGTATTGCAACATCTATGTTCACATCCGTTACGGTTACAAGATTAATCATTACCAGCTGGCTTACCAGATATAAGCCGAAGAAGCTGCCAATCTAGTACAAGGACAAAAAGATATGATGAAGATTTTTAGTTGGGTAACCAAAGATACATCCATTAATTTTATGGGGGTGCGCAAGCTAACTTATGTGCTCTCTATCGGCTTGTTCTTGCTATCTATCGGCTGCATTGCCATCAAGGGTTTTAATTATGGCATTGACTTTTCCGGCGGTATTTTGATTGAGCTCAAAGCTGACGAAAAAATTAATATTGAAGCGATGCGCGAGCAATTGAGCCACGTTGACCTTGATGATGTTAATATCCAAACGATTGGTGAAATCGGCGATGAGGTTATGATTAGAGCTCAAGCCAAAGGTTTGGATGAAAAAGAGCAGATGGCCGCCGTTAATGAGATTAAGAGCACGCTCGGTTCAGCTTATGAATATCGCCGTGTTGAGCTGGTTGGTCCGCAAGTCGGTGATGAGCTTAAAAAAGACGGTATCATTGCATCAATCATCGCTATCTTGGCTATTACGGCTTATATTTGGGTACGTTTTGAATGGCAATTTGCCCTCGGCGCTTGCTTGGGCTTGGTTCATGACGTGGTTATCACGGTTGGCTTGTTGTCCTTGTTTGATATGGACTTCAGCTTAACAACCGTTGCGGCGATTTTGACTCTTGCCGGTTATTCGGTTAATGATACGGTGGTTACTTATGACCGCATCCGTGAAAACTTGCGCAAATATAAGAAAATGCCGCAATATGACTTGTTGAACAAAAGTATTAATGATATTTTCTCAAGAACTATCTTGACCGGTTTGACAACTTTGCTTGCTTCAATCTCCTTGTTGATTTGGGGCGGCGATGTTTTGAGAAGTTTCTCTTTCACTCTGGTTTGGGGTATTCTTATCGGTACATATTCTTCTATTTATGTATCGGCGGTTATCCTCAACTTCTTTGACTTGAGAAAACAACCGGATGAAAAAGTCATTAATCCGTTTGGAAATATCTAGCCTGATGCTTGCTTTTCAATCCCCCTCAAGCTTGAGGGGGATTTTTGTTAACCGATTTTTAACCCCTTTGTGCCACCATTTTAGTGTACACATTTTGTTTGTTTGACTATTGCAAATTAAAAAAAGATGTGTTACACAATTGTTACGGAATAAGAAAATGGATGTTATGTCATGATTATTGATAGTAACAATAAAAGCCAAAGGAGCATTCTGACCAATAAATGCTTTTACCAGACGACTGCGCGAATTATGCGCGACTTTGAGGAAAAAGGCTACGCTAATGCGGCTGATGAAACAGCAAAAGTTATTGCCGCTTACCATGATCTTGTGAAGAAAAAAACCAAAAATAATTTCAATGCCGACTATAATGCCGCCTTCCAGCGGATTGATAATGCTATCCAAACATTAGCTAACAAGGTTTTTTATGACTGCGATAAAAAAGCGCAGGATTATGCCTACCACTCCTTTGAGGAATTTGACCACATCAACGCCATAGTCGGTCGTCAACACATCAAAAAAGGCTCTCTCTAACAAGCTGTTGCCAGCTTGACAAGGGGACGCCCTTGAGCGAACACTGGCTGCTTTGAGAATCATTGTTGAACCGCGTTGCTTCCTATGTGCATATCTACCTTTTGTGCTTTGTATCTATCTTAAAAATCTTCATTGAAATTTAGCAAATTCTCTTTATAATCACATCCGTCATCAGTTACGGTTAGGCTGATGACGGAGTATCAAAACTCCTTACGAGAAACCAATGATAACCTCCCTTTGTGGAGGATGGTGCGATATAAGCCGTTTTTAACGGACGAATAAGCACACTGTTCTCGTACAGTTTTGAACTCCTCCGCTCTCCTTTGAGAGCGGTTTTGTTTTACATAAAACAATAGGAGTTGAACAGTATGAATTTTGATTATAACCCACAAGACATAAAGCGCAAACGCAAACTGCGCCGACAATTAGGCTTTGTACTTTTTAGATGTCGGTATTATAAAAATTATAGCTTGCAAAGTGTTTCCCGTAGAACGGGGCTTAACCCTACAATCATTGACCGCATAGAATTGGGCAAAGGTAATGTTCAATGGAGCGATTTTTTGACCCTGATTAATTTCTATGGCAAAGTGTTTAGCTTTGAAATGGAAAAAAGCGCAAATGCTATAAATCAGCAAGATTCCTTACAGAACAACAAGCCAGAATTAGCTTGACCGTGGCACTTGCTGTGGCACGAACTTTTGTTATATCGCGTTGCTTCTAAAGTGTATATCGTGAATTCGTGCCCTTATATTTTATAATGGCTTTTTTCTTTGCATATATCTTGATGCACCGTGTGGCTTCTTTATTAGCGGGCTACGTTCAATGACTAAAGCATCCTCTTCAATATCTCCGGAGACGACGCTTCCGGCGGCAACCATTGCGCCCTCACCTACATTTGTCGGCGAAATAAGCGTGGTGTTGGCACCGATAAAGCTGTTTTTGGCTATCTTGGTTTTGTGCTTATTGAAACCATCATAATTACTGATAACCAAGCCTCCGCCAATCTCAACATTCTTTTCTATCTCGGCATCGGCAATATAATTTAGGTGCCAAGCGGCTGTCTTGCTGCCAATTGTTGAGCGAACGACCTCAACAAAATTTCCGACACCTGCGTTGTTTGCAATATGCGAACCGCCTCTTATTCTGGCAAAAGGGCCGATGATGCAATTTTCTTCAACCACAACATCTTCCAAATGCGAAAAGGCCTTAATTGTGCAACCTTTGCCGATTTTGACTTTCGGCCCAAAAACCACAAAAGGTTCAACCAATGTACCTGCGGCTATCTCTGTATCTTCTCTGAAATAAACAGTATCAATATCCACGAACTCTACGCCTGACTTGGCAAACTTTTCTCTCAACTCTTGTTGATTCATCATATATTCCTATTTGCGTCTTTGGAAACTCATATTTTTCATATTTTCATCAACATATTGACGTATGTTGCGGCCAAATGTCTGTCGGATATAATTAGTTAACTCTGATGGCTTTTCCACATATTTTTCTGCTGAGCTTTGCGCTTGCAAGAGTTCTTCTATCTTCATTACTTTTTCTATGGCATCTCGTTTTTCCGCTGCTTTTGAAGCTCCCCTAACCGCCGCTATATTAAATAACATATGTGCCGTATATATATCTTTCGGATATGCCGTTCCCAAGGCCAGAATATCTCCAAGCTCCGTCATAGCTTCTACATTTCCCTGAGCTACCGCTAATCTTAAATATTTAACCGCATTACCATAGTTCTTGGTTATCCCGTGACCGTTTAAATACATAACTGCCATTATGTATTGCGCATCATCATATTCTGAATTGGCAGCTTCCCTTATTAACCTCACGGCTTTGCCATAATCTTGCGGATAGATAAAACCCTTGTAATATGCATAGCCCAACATAAACTTGGCTGTCGGATTGCCTTTATCTGCGGCCTTCTTAAACAGCTCCATCGCTGCTTTACTGTTTTTGCCTATATTGGAACCACTTAAATAGATAAATGCTAAATTGACCGCAGCTTCAACATTCCCTAGTCGGGCTGCCTCATCAAATAAAGTAGCGGCTTTTAAGTAATCTTTTTCCGTCCCTATGCCGCTGTAATATAAACTTCCTAAATTATTGACTGCTACATTATCCTTTTGAGCCGCAGCCATATTATAATACCTAAAGGCTTTGTCATAATCTATATTTACGCCTTCCTCTCCATAAAGATACATGTACCCCAATGTTAACTGGGCATTAACATCTCCTTCTTCGGCTTGGCGGGTTATGCGCTGAACAAAAGTTTCTTTCTTTTCATTCGGACGAGCATAAACTTTATGTGTATCTTCCTTTTTTGAAAAAGAAAAATTCATAAAAGAAAAAATGCCTTTATCATCTGCTTCTGTTTCTGCTGGCGTTGCGGCGATGTCTTCTGTTTTTTCGTCTCCGCTGTTTATTTTTTTAACCGTATCCGTCAAGCTCAATTGCGGGGCTGCTTCCTTGGTGCTGACTGATGGTATCTGCGCATATGCACTTTCCGTTACACCAAATATTGTAGCTAACAACAAAATAAAAATACGCATCTTTCCCCCTTATCTTTCGGCTGAATTATCTTGCAACGGAATATCTATTTTTTTCCTCTTTTGGCTAATGGTTTTATGATACATTCTTATTTGGCGCTGCGTCAATTTTTTTTCTTGTTTTGCAACCTCATTTTCGGCAGCGGCATAATCCTGCCAATATTTATCATCATAACTTCCACGATAAATATTTGGGTTCATATCTACCCTAAACTTGCGAGCTTTGCCATAGTCATCCCAATCGCTTTTGTCATAGCGGGGATTGTATTTTTTGCCTGAAATATAGTTCGGGTAAGTTTCATCTTGCCCCGTAATATCCACCTTATCATGCAATGGCGAATATTTAAGCGAGATGGATTTGCGGTAGCGTTTGGATATTTCAAAAATACTATTTAGGTCATAGTTCCCGCGCGCGGCTACTATTGTGTTGTCCTTTTCCTTGGGGTCAAACTCTTTTTCAACATCAAAAATTTTGTGCGGACGAACCATATAACAACTTTTGATTAAGTCGTGGCAGGCTTTGTAAGTTCCGTCCTTATAGTCCGGCGGAATACGCAATGCTCTATATCCGTCTTCCAACCAGCGAACTTTTTCTAAGACCATCATATTGTATTCATGGTTGGCTTGTTTATTAATCTTCTGGATACTTTTTTTCAGCAGATTAATTTTATATTCGGAGCGTTGAACTTCCTGAGCAGACATTTTCTCTTTTTCTGCACGCAATTTTTCTTCTAACACTCGCTGTTCTTCATATAACAAATGCGTCTGCAAATCTGCACGATAAAAAATATCTATTTTGAGCTGCAGCTCAGCCTTTAACTCCCCGCCGTTTTCTAAAAGCAAGTGCATAAAAAGCTTGTCGTCGTAATAGTTTTTGCCGTTCTTTTTGAGTTGGGCACAATTTCTCATATCATTGTCATAAAACAAGCTACGCGTTTCCGCCGGATTTATGCCTAAGTTCGGCGCGTTAGTCAGAGTATTCCTTGTACGGCTAACTCCTGTATAATATTTACGCGTGATTGTCAGCCGCAAAATATCATTTATTCGCTGCATCGGATTTTTTACTGCCGAAAGCTCTTTTTGCAGACGCTCTAAATCACCGTGTTCTTTGTAGGCTTCATTAATCTTTTTAATCTCTTCTGCCTCTTCGTTACGATAATCTTGAAGCTTCTCTATAGCTCTTTTGGCTTTTTTCATTACCGGCAGGATAACATAAACCGGATTATTCTCCGTATCTCTGTATTCCAAGCGCATACAAGTAAACGGGGTAACCTCTTTCAGGCTATAATTGGTTACAACATTTTCTCTTATGGTGATGATTTTGTTGTTTTTGGCATCTACATGCGGAATCTTTTGGATATGCATCTCAAGCTCGCCGTTCAGCGGGTTCATGCAAGCAATTTTCTCCGGAATGCCATAAATTTCATACAAAGCCCGATATACTTCGCGATAGGCTTTCATTCCGTCACGATAATAGTTGAGCAAAAAACGAGCTTCTTCCTGATTAATTTTATGTTCAAGGAATGCTTGGAAAATCTCGCGACAATTTTCTTTGTCATATTCCTTTTGGATTGCTTCAATCTCTTCGGAGCTTAATTTGACAATATCTTTTGCCGTAATGCTTTGTGTAAAAACAGATGCCCCCGAAGAGAACAAAAAATTGTTACCAAACTCCTCACAAAGTTCTTGATATGTTTTTTTGCCAAATTCTACATCTGTCAGCATTGTTATATCTCTACTTCTTTCTTAACTTATTTAGTATAAAAAGAATCGTATTTAAACGCAACAAAAAAGGCGGGGAAAACCCGCCTTCCTTGTTGTTTTTGTGTTCTGATTAGAACAAGCTCAATACAGACTGAGCAGCCTGTGATGCCAAACTCAAGGAGTTAATAGCCAACTGCTGTCTGGTCTGCAGTGCCAACATATTAGCTGACTCTTCGTTCATATCCGCCAAGGTCAGCTTGTCAGAACCTTCTTCAAGAACGTTAATCAGACTCTCGGTAAAGTTCTCGCGGTTTTCAACAATAGAGTAGTTGTTACCGAACTCAGAAGCCATGTTACGCAACTGGGTAATTGCGGCATCCAACTCATCAATGCTGGCATCAATTGCAACGTTATCTGGATTGTTCCAGTTCGCTGCGCGAGAAATATTTAAACCTTCGTCTGATGTATCTGCAAAGGTACCTTTAATTGTCAGGTATGAAGAACGGTCTTCATTGAAAACAACTTTGAGGTCATTGCCTTGCAAGAGGTTTACGCCTTTGTAGCCAGAGTCTTTGGCCAGTTGGTCAATCTGGCTCAAGATTTCGTTGTATTGAGACATTGAACTCTGACGTGTGGTGTTACCGATTTCGCCATCAAAAGTGATGCCGGAAATTGTACCGCTAATCTTGGCTACAACACCTTTATCATTGCTGATTCTGATTTGTCCGTTTTCAACCGTTGCGGTGAATCCTTTGATTTCTTCTCCTTCAGCATCAAGAACACCAGTCGTATCAGCATTCAAAGCAGCGGCGATTTTTGTAGCTGCTTGCTCCAGAGTGTCTGCTGCCGCCAAAGCCACTTCAATATCTTGATCGGCCATTCCCTCAATAGATACCGTTAAATCTTGAGTATCAGCAGCGGCTGTATAAGTACCGGAAGACAACGCACCTTTGATTGTTGCATTATCACGAGCTGTGTTTGCTATCGCTTTTGCTTGTTGCACAAAGTCTGTGATTGCCTCAATACCTTCGTTGGCCGCTTGAATAGTCTGAATACCTTGGCCCATGCTATCCAATAAAGCGTTCAAGTCGCTGGCGCGGTTGGTTAATGATTGTGCCGTGTAGTATGATGATGGATTGTCAATTGCCGAGTTTACCTTTTTGCCTGTGGATAACCGCTCTTGAGTCATATCCATCAAGTCTTGTGTCTGCTGCAAGGAAAGCAGGTTAGAACGCATACTTGCTGTTAATGATATATCTGCCATAGTTTTCTCCAAATATCTGTTAACCCTTGATAAGCCTTGATTTTTGCAGTGTTAGCTCTTAATTGTTATCACACCGGCGAGCCAAAACTCATCTTTACTTTTTGTTTACTTTTGTAAAAAGTTTTTACCATTTCCTAATAATTGTCAACACCTAAAAATTTGTCGGTATATAACTATCCTTTTATAAAGTCTGAAAAAAATTTTTTTCGCCAGCTTTATGATGCTTTTTATGCAAATAACGTGCCAAATTTATTATTCTAAACACAAAAAAAAGGACGGGAGTGTTCCCGTCCTTTTTTTCTTTTAAGCTTATTAGAACAAGCTTAATACAGACTGAGCAGCCTGAGATGCCAAACTCAAGGAGTTAATAGCCAACTGCTGTCTGGTCTGCAGAGCCAACATATTGGCTGACTCTTCGTTCATATCAGCCAAGGTCAACTTGTCTGCGCCTTCTTCAAGAACGTTAATCAAGTTCTCGGTGAACTCTTCACGACCTTCAACGATTGAGTAGTTGTTACCAAATACTGAAGCCATATTACGAAGTTTGGAAATTGCATCTTCAACTGCCGTAATAGAGTTATTGATTGCATCTTTTTCTATAGTAACAATATCATAATTCTTTGAACCAGTTGCGCCGCCTGAAATGTCAACAGTAAATTCTGTTGCTTCCAATACTCCCGCAGCAACCAAATCAGACAACTCTTTATCATTGCCTGCTTCAATTTGACTTACTACTTTATAAACATTTCCTTTGGTATCATAAACATATGTATCAGCATTGAATTGGGTACTTTTTTTATAATCCGAAGCGCTGCCTTGGGAAGTTTTTGTCCACTTACCAGTTGCTTTATCCAATTCCAACCCCGTGGTAGAAGCATCTTTACCACTTACGGTCAAAGAAGATGAACGGTCTTCGTTGAAGATAACCTTCAATTCCTGACCTTCTTCCAAAAGGTTTACACCTTTGTAGCCAGAGTCTTTGGCGATACCATCAATTTGCTTCAAAATCTCATCAAACTGCGCTATGTAGTTTTCTACGTCCGCAGCCTTTGAGGTATCATTAGCTGAGGTTGCAATAGCCTTTGCTTGGTTAGCAAATTCGGTAATAGCTTCAATACCTTCGTTGGCTGCCTGAATGGTTTGTACGGCTTGACCCATACTATCCAACAATGAGCTCAAGTCGCTTGCTCGGTTGGTCAAGGACTGCGCTGTATAATATGATGACGGGTTATCAATAGCTGAGTTTACTTTCTTACCTGTAGAAAGTCTTTCTTGTGTCATATCCATCAAACTTTGGGTTTGTTGCAATGACAACAAATTGGAACGCATACTTGCGTTTTCATCTGCGGTCCCCTACTGGGAACTACAGATTTTATTATAGCATCAACAAATATTTTTTACAACACTTTGTTGACAATTACGGCAAGAATATAATGGAAATCTAAACAAAATATTAATAAATTTTACTTTTTAAGACCCTCTATATAGTAGATTATGTAAAAGATTTTTTTACATAACAAAAAAAGGGCGGGAATATTCCCGCCCTTTTTTTCTTTTAAGCTTATTAGAACAAGCTCAATACAGACTGAGCAGCTTGTGATGCCAAACTCAAGGAGTTAATAGCCAACTGCTGTCTGGTCTGCAGAGCCAACATATTAGCCGACTCTTCGTTCATATCAGCCAAGGTCAATTTATCTGCACCTTCCTCAAGAACGTTAATCAAGTTCTCGGTGAACTCTTCACGACTCTCTACGATGGAGTAGTTGTTACCAAATACTGATGCCATATTACGAAGTTTGGAAATCGCATCTTCTACTGCCGTAATAGAAGTGTTGATGGCATCTTTCTCAATGCTTTTAACATCAATTTTACCACTACTCGGACCATTTTCAACATAATCCGTTACTGTGGCTTTGGCCTTAATATCATCCTCTGTCAGTTCAGCTCCATCGCTACCTGCTGGTATTGTATCATTAATTTCATAAATTTTACCATCAGATAATTTTATGAAATCACCTTTTGCATATGCGGTATCTTTAGCGGCAAAAGTCTTTAATGATTTTTCTGTGGTTTCAACCCAACCGCTGGAATCACCCAATTCCAAACCGGCTGTTGAAGCATCTTTACCACTTACGGTCAAAGAAGATGAACGGTCTTCGTTGAAGATAACCTTCAATTCCTGACCTTCTTCCAAAAGGTTTACACCTTTATAGCCGGAGTCTTTGGCGATACCATCAATCTGTTTCATAATCTCATCAAACTGCGCCATGTAGTTTTCTACATCTGCAGCCTTTGAGGTATCGTTGGCTGAAGTGGCAATAGCTTTCGCCTGATTAGCAAATTCGGTAATTGCTTCAATACCTTCGTTCGCCGCCTGAATCGTTTGTACGGCTTGGCCCATACTATCCAACAATGAGCTCAAGTCGCTTGCTCGGTTGGTCAAGGACTGCGCTGTGTAGTATGAAGACGGGTTATCAATTGCTGAGTTTACTTTCTTACCTGTAGAAAGTCTTTCTTGTGTCATATCCATCAAACTTTGGGTTTGTTGCAATGACAACAAATTGGAACGCATACTTGCG
>CASFUZ010000023.1 GCA_949298065.1 uncultured Pseudomonadota bacterium
CTGCGGGGTGATGAAATACAAACGCAAGGTTAAGGAATGTTTGGGCTTCTCGGTTTGCGACTGCGGCGGTGAAATCGGCACGGTTGAATGCTGGAGCGGTGAACAACAGATGTTCTTGAGTTGCAAAAGCTGCAAAACAGAATGCCCGACCGGAGAATATGACCTTAATGATTATTGGTGCAATGGCGCTTTGAAATGTTTTTTCAAACCCTAGAAAAGGGAGGAGGACGAAGATGAATAAGTATTTGTTGATGGGATTTGTCGGATTATCCTTAGGGTGGAGTGCGGTTGCCCAAGCGCAAACTTGTACCAGATTGCCCACTTGCGAAGAACTCGGCTTTACGAAATCTGAGTCTCAGTGCAACGGAAAATCTATGGTGCGTTGCCCTTTGAACAAAGGTAAGGTTTATTGCGAAGAAGGAAAACAGCTTACATCCTGCCCGGCTGGCTATGCCGATGTTGAATTGGTAGAACCTTATTGCAAAGGTGAAAATATGGAACTTGTATTTTCGGATTCTTCTTTAGAATGCGCTAAATGTAAGTCTTGCGGAAAAGTCGGACATTTTTCTGCGGTGGCGGGTTGTTGCCCTGACTTAAAATATAATGAATCTGTTGATGGGTGTACAGGAAGTAAAGATCGTTATGGCGTTCAAAGGTACAGTACACAAGATGCTAACGGTTGTTGGACTTGCTCAAAATGCCGAAGCCAATATAGCTTAGATGAAAATGGTAATTGTACCACAATGTGATGAAGGAGAAAAGAAATGATAAAATTTAACAATAGAATATTGATGATGACGACAATGCTGTTGACTTTCTCCTTTATGACAACAGCAAATGCACAGACATTGATAAGCGGAGAATCTGGTGGAGGTGAAAGCACGACAACAACGCCGACTTGCGAGATGCCGCCAAGTTGCGAAAGTTTGGGATATAACAAAACAGCTGAGGATTGTGCCAATAAAGTTACCCTGAAATGCCCGATGGATGAGAGCAAACTTTATTGCGCCGATGCCAAGCAAAACGGCGTTTGTTCTTTAGGATATTCAGAAATTGAGAAGATTATTCCTTATTGTACCGGTGATAATGCAAGATTAGTTTATGATACTTTGAATCCGAATTGTGCAAAATGCCAAAAATGCAGCGGGAGCTCGCATTTATCTCCTGTTTCCGGTTGTTGCCCTGACTTAAAATATAATGAATCTGTTGATGGGTGTACAGGAAGTAAAGATCGTTATGGCGTTCAAAAATACAGCACACAAGATGCTAACGGTTGTTGGACTTGCTCAAAATGCCGAAGCCAATATACTCTGAACGCTGAAGGACTTTGCGTTGATCCTTCGGTTATTACCGGTGGTGTTATTCAATGCCCTTCCGGTTATGCTAAATATGAAGATATTATTGCTTACTGTTCCGGTCCATCCGAAACGACGCGAATGGTAGAGCATTCCTCAACAAAAGGATGTTATCAATGTAAGAAGTGCTCTACAGGTTATTACTTTAATAATAAATGTGACAGTATAGGAACTTCTAGTGATGGTAACGGTTGTACAAGATGTGATGATTGTTCGATAAATTCTATAGATAATAGACCTGTTGATGGTTGGTGTCGTTAGAAAAAACAAAGCCCTCTTTTCAGAGGGCTTTGTTCTATATCAGCCCCATCTTTTGGGCTGTAATGACCGCTTGTGTACGATTAGTTACACCGATGGCGCGCAGCAGGGCATTGATATGCAACTTCACCGTTGCTTCAGAAACACCCATTTCATAGGCGATTTGTTTATTGGATAAACCTTGCGCGATAAGCTCTAAAACCTGCATTTGTCTTGCCGTTAAGGTCTTATTTTTGTTCTTTGCCTCGCCTTTGTTTTCTGATGGTGTTGTTGCGCTCAGTAATTCCGGCGGGAGGTAGGTTCCGCCATCCAAAATCAATTGCAGCGCACGGCTCAAAATCTTGGGATCTGACCTTTTCGGTATATAGCCGCAGGCTCCTTCATTTAGGGCTTTGCGTATATTTCTAATATCTTCTGATGCTGAAACAACTACAAATCTGGCATCTTTGGCTTTTTGGCGTATAGCGGCAAGACCTGTTTCCCATAACATATCCGGCATATCTAAATCCAAAATTATCAAATTTATCTGCTTATCTTCTTCCAAAATTTTTAGCACCTGCCCAAAATTGGATGCTTGTAATATTATCATATTCGGGTAAAGTTGCTCCAAACGCATTCCTAATCCATCTCTAAAAAGCGCATGGTCGTCCGCTATCAGAATTTTCATCTTATTCTCCTTTGGTGTCTTCGCAACACAAACTTATGTAATACCTGTAGAGATGTTGTTCAACAACACTCCCAAGTTTAAAAGTCCGATAGTCCGATTAAAATCTAGTCCAAAGTCCGAATGTTTATTTTTTAGGCGGAAAGAGGATATATTCTATCCCTGCTTCTTTAAACATTTCTTCCGAGTAAATGAGTTTGTCCCTCCATGTGCTTTTCGGAGCATTTTCATCAAACTCGGGTTTGTAGGTTACAACCATTTTTATGCCTGATTGTATGATGGCACGGGCACAGTCGGGACAAGGCATGGAGGTTACATATATTACACAGCCCTTTAATGATGCGCCTATTAAACAAGCATTGTACACGGCATTGCGCTCGGCATGCTCAAAAAAGTCATACTTCGTAGGACGCTCCAATCTTTCCGGCTTATTGTCATCAACACCTCTGACCAAACCATTGTAGCCGGTGGAACGAATTTCCCTGTCCGGACCAACCACAATCGCACCAACTTTGGTTGACGGGTCTTTTGACCAAGTGGCCACCAGTTCGGCTACTTCCATAAAACGTCTATGCCATTTTTCCGAGAACATTGTTCCTCCCTTTGCTTGTTTTACTTTCGTTATATTAGCTTATTATTTGTATTTGACAATAATAATTCTTTAAAATCTTAAAGAATCGGATGAATAAGGAATAGTTTGTCTTGACATTAATGGCAAAATAACCCTATTGTACCTACAGACTTTTTAAATCACTTAAGGAGAAATAAATGAGTGCTATTATAGATATTCACGCTAGAGAAATTTTGGACTCTCGCGGAAATCCGACTGTTGAAGCCGATGTTGTTTTGCAATCAGGCGCTTTTGGACGCGCTGCCGTTCCGTCCGGCGCTTCTACCGGTGTTCACGAAGCTGTTGAACTCCGTGACGGCGACAAAAAACGTTTCGGCGGCAAAGGTGTTGAGAAGGCCGTTGCTAATGTTAATGAAGCTATCTATGACGCTTTGGCCGGCTTGGACGCTGAAGACCAGATTGAAATTGACAGAACCATGATTGAACTTGATGGCACTGAAAACAAAGGTAAACTCGGCGCTAACGCCATTTTGGCCGTTTCTCTCGCCGTTGCTAAAGCTCAGGCTGAAGAAGCCGGCTTGCCCTTGTATCGTTATTTGGGCGGCACTATGGCTCGTACCTTGCCTGTTCCGATGATGAACATCGTTAACGGCGGTCAGCACGCTGATAACCCGATTGATATTCAAGAATTTATGATTATGCCGGTTTCCGCTTCTTCTGTTAAAGAAGCTGTTCGTATGGGCGCTGAAATCTTCCATACTTTGAAGAAAAACCTCAAAGCTGCCGGTCATAACACCAATGTTGGTGATGAAGGCGGTTTTGCTCCGAATCTGAAATCTGCTGAAGAGGCTTTGACTTTCATCGTTAACTCCATCAAAGATGCTGGTTATAAACCCGGTGATGATGTTGTTTTGGCTATTGATGCTGCTTCTTCCGAGTTCTATGAGAACGGCAAGTATGAAATGAAGGGCGAAGGAAAGTCTTACACCAGCGCTCAGATGGTTGACTTCTACAAAGACCTTTGCGCTAAGTTCCCAATCTTCTCTATTGAAGACGGTATGGCTGAAGATGACTGGGAAGGCTGGGCAATGCTCACCAAAGCTATTGGCGACAAAGTTCAGTTGGTTGGTGATGATTTGTTCGTTACAAACCCGAAACGCTTGGCAATGGGTATTGAAAAAGGTGTTGCAAACTCTATCTTGGTTAAGGTTAACCAGATTGGTTCTTTGACAGAAACAATGCAGGCTGTTGATTTGGCTCAACGTAACAAATATACTGCTGTTTTGTCTCACCGTTCCGGCGAAACCGAAGACACAACCATCGCTGATATCGCTGTTGCTACTAACTGCGGTCAGATTAAGACCGGTTCTATGTCTCGTACAGACCGTATGGCTAAGTACAACCAACTCATCCGTATTGAGGAAGAATTGGGTGATATGGCTATCTATGCCGGTAAATCTATTTTGAAAAATAAATAAGATTTATTCCAGTTACATAAAAAAACCGTCCCTCTCGGGGCGGTTTTTTTATGGTTATTTTTCTTTTGATGAAGACAACCGTGCCGCTTGTGTGGCTTGTTGTCGTCTTTCTCGGTTGGCTAAAATCATCAGCGGAGATTTCAGCAAATTTACCGGTCTATCCAAGCTGATGTTCTTCAACATCAGCTTTGCTTTCAAACTTAATTCCTTATTTTCTTTTTCTGCCTGAGTTACCTGTGTATATGACTGATTTGTGTTCAGAGCCAAGATCCAATCTTTTTCTCTTACCGGCTCAGAAAAAAGAACGGGGTCAAAAACCAAGCGCTCGGTTTTGTTACTATTTTGATATATCGGCAAATCAAGACACATGGCAACATGATGTTCCCGCCACATCAGATAATCAACACCGGAGGCATTGTTCCCCGGGACACGCGCAACAATGATATCTGACATTTGGGACTTGTTGGAAACAGCTTTCAGAGCTGTTGGGGCATTATTTTTCATCTCAGCAAATAAATCTTCACTCATATTAGATTTATAACACCAGATGTTTTGCGGCTCTATGCCGAAATCGCGCCTTGCCGCTTGCGACAAGGTATAAGCAAAAGCACTGCATGCCTCGTTTCGGCAAGCATATTCTTGGTTGGGAAAAAACTCTTTCTTCCATTCATTAAACTTTTGCGCATAGGCGCTGATTTTTTCATAGTCCAATTTATCCATTAGTCTCTCTCCATAGCGGCTACGACATAACGATCATAGCGGGAAGCGCCCCTTTTCTCCTGCTGAGCGCGCAAAGTTTGAAGTTTGTTTTGCGCATATTCTTGCTCTTTTTCATTAAGCGGGCGGCTCAGCTCGCTTATTAAAGCAATGTCTGCGGGCTGATTGTCATTTAGTCTTTGGCCGCTCAGCGGGTTAATAACTTTCAGCGGATAGCCTAAATTTTCTGCTTCGCGGATAATATGTCCGGCTTCGCGGATGTCTTCCGGAGCTAAGCGCATTTTGGTATAGGGATGTGGGACAGCCTCTGCACTCGCCTTACGCAAACCTTTTTGCGCCTCGGCAAAATTCTTTTGACCTTGCTCGTAGCGCGAGGCAACATTTATCTCCAGCAAACGTTTGGGGACAACAGGCACCACAAAGTCAACCTGATAGCCTTGTTCCTTGGCTTCTTCGGCAATATCCAACATCTCTTCCGAGGGCAAACCGTCAACCACAACATCATAGCCCTGATTTTGGCAAAAATCTAAAGCCACCCAAAAGGCTTCTTCGGCAAAATTTTCAACTAAGCTCTCTTTTTCTCCATCTGCATTAGTTATTTGTCCGGCATCATAGGCATCGGGATTTTTGGAGTTGAGCTTCACGGGAGCTAGCTCATTGAGCTTAAATAAGTTTGGATGATAGGGCAACATATCGTCTTTGCCCAAACGGATGGCGTTTTGATGGTTTTTGGCGGCATAAGAGCTTTTGCCGGAACCGGGGAAACCCATAACAACCGTCATCTGCGGATTTTCGCTCGGTCGGGCTGAGGGATTATTATTTATTAAGTCCTTGATTATCTGCGTGAATATTTTTGTCTTTTTGCTTTCAGACAAATAAGAGAGGCGGAAAATTTCTTTTTCTTGCTCGTTCATGGTAAATCGCCTTTGCATCATCCTTTTTATTTATATTAGCCTAATTTTAGACAAAAATAAAGTCTTATTTGTGTTATATGCGATTTTGATGAATCTTTTCTTAACGCTCGGGTATTTTATAATTCGGGGCTGTAAATGGGCGCAAACAGCAATTTAGCGCATTGCGGAGCTGGCGGCGCTCAATTTCGTTTTCCAACTTATCGGCTATGGGGCGCAAAAGTTCGTAACGGCGTTGAAGCTCTTGTGTTTCCCTCTTGCTCAGAGGGCGCGAAAACTCGTGCAAAAATGCATTTGCGGCTTTGACTGTTTTTTTCGGATATAAAACTTTTTTGCTTATCGGATTGACAATCTGCAAATTAAAACCGTTTCTTTCTAATAAGTTGATATTACGTGCATAGCTCTCAACAATACTTTGAGAGCGCATAAGATTGAACGAAAAATGTTTTTCTTTTCCTTTACGGGTTCCGATAAAACGCGTCAGCATATTCATATCCATTATTCTTTTTGGGACAGCGGCAATAACAACTTGGGTATCATAGGCGTTGTTGTGAAGGTAGTTACACATCTTCATAAGCATATTGCCGCCCATTCCGTCTATGACCAAATCATAGGGTTCTTTCTTTAAGCGCTCAATTGCATAACCTATTACATCCCCACCAAACTCTATGAAATCATTATCCGTAAAAGCATCTTCATGATGATTAAAGCGTTGCGGTTTTACAACCTTATCAAAATGCGGGCAACGCATAAAAATCTCATCCACGGAAAGTTTGAGCATTGATGGATTTTGCTTTTTTAACTCTTCTATGTAATGTGATTTTCCGGCTCCGGGCATGCCAAACATAAAAATGGCCCGCTTATTTGTGCTCGGACATTTTCCTTCTTTCTCTTCCGCTATTATGGTCGCGGCAAGTTCATCGGCATTCTCGGGTGTCCAGTCCAGCCAATAGTCATCATCAATCATCTTTTATTTCTCCGTTAATTTGTGTCAAGATAGCACATTTTTAGACAAAAATAAAGAAAAATTTTACTTGCTTATTTCTTTGGGTTTTGCTAAATATTTAAGCCTAAAAAAATATATATTAATTCTTTATTTTTATGGAAACTTATGTATTTGTCTTTAAGCGACAACGATTTCAGTATCTGATGAAAGCCGTTGCTTTGGCCGCTAGCGCTTTCGTATTAACCATTATTATTACCGCCTTGTGCTACTATTACATCGGCGACGAAGTTAAAAACTCAGATTTTGCTCAAACTTGGGTTTGGATGATGCTCACTTTACCTGCTCTCTTAGCTTATTTTAAGACAGCAATCCTTGCCAAAATTCCTTTTGGCTTGTTTTTTGGGCTTATTGTCCTAACGACATCTCTCCCTTTGTTTTGGATTGTGGCACACACAAATTTATGGGTAGTTATCTGCGCAATGATTGCGGCTGTGGGGTTGTTTGTTTACTCCATCCGTAAAGGACTTATGGTTGAACACGGCGGAAGTTTTAATAATTTGGCTTTCGGAATGTTTCTAATTGTTGCTGTTTGCGCATTAATCGTCAGCAGTTTTGCAATATTTACTGGAAAACCAATACCGATGTTTATTGTCTTTGCTATTGTGGCACTTATTTATGTCAAAATAAACATCTTTGACGTGTTCCAGTTGCGCAAAAAGCTTCCCTCGGGCATTGGCTTAAAAGAAAAAGAAGTTAATCAGCTTGTTGTCCAAACAGCTCTGAACTTGTATTTGAACTTTATCGGTATGATTTTTGTCATTGACTTTATGAAGTTCTTAACCAAGCTTTGGGTTGAAACTACACCTAAAAAAAGCGTTTCCAAATAAGGAAACGCTTTTTTCTTTACTCTGTCTTATCTTAGAAACCGGCAATTCTTTCCAGAGCGGCTTCAATCTTTGCTTTGCTTTCCAAAGCCTCAGCCTGACGGCGTTTTTCTTCTTCAACTACTGCTGCCGGAGCTCTCTCAACAAAGTTGGCATTGCCTAATTTCTTGGCATAGCCTTCCAGATTTTTGTTCAAACCTTCCAGCTCTTTTTGCAGGCGCTCTTTCTCTGCCGCGAAGTCAACAACACCCTTCAACGGTAGCAAGATAGATGCTTCTTTGAAAACGCTTTGAACCATATCTTTGCTGATTTCGGCATCCTTGCCAAAGCTTTCCAGCTTCTCAAGACGTGCCAAAGAGCAGATAATCTGGCGGAAAGTTTCCATATTTTTGCAAGAGGCCGTATTAGCATCTTTCAAATATACGTTCAACTTTGCACCTGCCGGCAAGTTCATCTCTGCACGCAGCGAGCGAATAGCCGTAATGAAGTCAATGACCCAATCAATATCATTTAACGCCGCCATATCAATAGCTTCTGCCTGTGGCCATGGATAATTGATGAGCCCCGTTTCTTCCTTAACCAGATTATTCCATAATTCTGTCGTGATAAACGGCATAAACGGATGCAAGATAACCAAAATACGCTTCAATACCCAAGCAAAGGAGGCTTTGGTTTCTTGCTTCTCTTCTTCATTGTTGCCATATAAAATCGGCTTAATCATCTCAATATACCAGTCGCAGAATGAACCCCAAACAAACTGGTAAACCGCATTGGCCGCATCTGAGAAACGGAAAGCATTCAGGTTATCCGTTACATCTTTGGTGGCCTGCTTGGCTTTGGCAATAATCCACTTATTGACGGCGCTTTTAACTTTATTTTCATCAAAATCTTTCGGTAAAGATACCTCGTTCATCTCGCCGAAACGCGCTGCATTCCACAACTTGGTCGCAAAGTTACGATAGCCCGCTATACGATTTTCACTCATATTGATGTCTCGGCCCTGAGTTTCCATTGCAGCCATAAAGAAGCGCAAGGCATCTGCGCCGTATTTTTCAATCGTATCCATCGGGTCAACCGTGTTGCCTTTAGACTTGGACATCTTACGGCCTTGCTCATCGCGAACCAAGCCATGGATATAGCATTTCTTAAACGGAACTCTCTTCATCATATACATACTCATCATCATCATTCTGGCAACCCAGAAGAAGATGATGTCAAAGCCCGTTACCAATACAGAAGTGGGATAAAATGTATCCAAATATTCTGTTTTATCCGGCCAGCCCAGCGTTGAAAATGCCCACAAACCAGATGAGAACCAAGTGTCCAAAACATCGGTTTCCCTTGTGAGTTCAACATGCTTACCATAATGCTTGTCTGCAGCGGCTTGTGCTTCCTCTGCGTTCTCTTCACAGAAGATTTCACCATCCGGACCATACCAAATCGGCATTTGATGTCCCCACCAGAGCTGGCGAGAAATACACCAAGGCTGAATGTTGCGCATCCACTCAAAATAGGTCTTTTCATAAGACTTCGGAACAAACTCCATATCGCCTTTTTCTACGGCTTCAATCGCTTTAACGGCCAATTTCGGAGCATCTACAAACCACTGATCGGTCAACATCGGCTCAATGACAACATTTGAGCGGTCGCCATAAGGAATAACCATCGGGTGATCCTCAATTTTTTCCATCAAGCCCAATTCTTCCAGTTTCTCAATCGTTTTCTTTCTGGCTGTTTGTGTATCCAGGCCAGCAAAAGGCGTGTTTTCATTCAAGGTTGCATCCGGATTGAGAATGTTTATCAGCGGCAGATTGTGGCGCTTGCCAACCTCAAAGTCATTGAAGTCATGCGCCGGGGTGATTTTTACCGCACCTGTTCCTTTTTCCGGATCAGCATGTTCATCACCAATAATCGGAATCGGACGGTTAACAATCGGCAATATTGCATTCTTACCAATCAGGTGTTTTAACTTTTCATTCTCCTTAGAAACAGCTACGGCCGTATCACCAAACATTGTCTCCGGTCTGGTGGTGGCGATGTGGATATATTCACCCGCTTCTCCTTCAATCGGATATTTGTAGTAATACATCTTGCCAACAGTTTCTTTCTGGACAACTTCCAAGTCAGAAACTGCTGTCATAAACTTAGAGTCCCAGTTAACCAGTTTTTTGGCCTTATAAATCAAGCCATCTTTATACATGTTTACAAAAATCTTGCGAACAGCGCGGCTCAAGCCTTCATCCATTGTAAAGCGCTCGCGGCTCCAATCGCAACTTGCGCCCAAACGGCGTAATTGTTTACAAATCGTTCCTCCGCTTTGTTCTTTCCACTTCCAAACGGTTTCTACAAACTTCTCTCTGCCCAAATCGTGTCTTGTAATGCCCTCTTTAGCCAAATTACGCTCTACAACCATCTGTGTGGCAATACCTGCATGGTCTGTTCCCGGTTGCCACAAAACCTTTTTGCCAAGCATACGGTTATATCTTATCAATATATCTTGCAATGTATCGTCCAATGCGTGTCCCATATGCAAAACACCGGTTACGTTCGGTGGCGGAATAACAATCGCAAAAGCCTCTTTGTTCTTGCTCATATCGGGCTTAAAATCGCCGTTTTGCTCCCAAGAGGCATAAATCTTTTCTTCAAAATCTTTCGGGTTATAGTTTTTTTCTAACATTTTGTTTCCTTTTACTTCTCGGCCAAATATCTTGGCAAAAATTTATATCATAAAATACCGCAAAAAGCCCTCAAGGTCTAGCTTGGGGGCAGTCAAATGATTAAGGTCGGTTCAAGAACTGGCTCTTTAGGAACTGACCTTTGCCATCACTCGTTCAATCTCTTTTTTAACCTCAGCCTCAACAATCTCAGGCAGATGAGCATTCAACCAACTTTTGGTCTGGCGCGCAATTTCTGCTGCGGCTATGGCCGAAAAATCATAGTCTTTGCTCAGATTTTTTTCTACAATACCGTTAATAACTTCTCTAACCAGAGCCTCAATACTTAGTGAACCATCTCCTAGTTCTATTTGGGAAAGGACTTGCTCTTTGAGTTTGGCTTCCTCTTCTTCCTTATTTTCAGGTTCTTGTTTCTGTTTTTGCTGTTCGGCAAACATCTTGGCAAAATTACTGATAATCCCGGCCGAAATATCTGCCGTATCTTCAACTTCTTCAGTATTTTTTACATCTTTCTCTTTTTCTTCAGAAATCTCCTGTTGGGAAATTTCTTCTTCCTCTTCTGGCAATACTGTTTCTGGTATTGCCTCCATTGCTTTCGGCTCTATACCTGCTTTTTCCTCAAAAACAGCGTTCTCATAAACATTATCCGTAGGCTCAACAAAATCTTCCGGCTTTAGTGGTTCTTCCGGTTGATTGTCTAATATGGCATTGAGTGTATCTTCATCTACTAAGTTATCTAATGATATATCTGAAATATTTTCTTTTTGCGAAACATCATCTTCATTTGAAAAAATCGGTTCGGCATCTATGTCTGATGAAGATATATTTTCCAACTCTTCAAATGATGTTTGTTGTTCTAAATTTTCCCCTTTTGTATCGGATGCTTCTGATAAAACAATCGGTTCTTCCTTATCTTGAATCTCATCAAAAACCGAATCTGTTTGTAGATCACTCAATTCTTGTTCAAAGTCTATATCTATTGTTTCTGTATTATCCTCTTTTTTTTCTTCCGGCCGGAGCTCCGTTGTGGATAAGCTCGGTTCTACTATCATTGACGGAGATAATGTCAATACATCATCTGCAGTTTCTTCCGGCGTTGAAAACTCTTCGGTTTCCTTTGATTCCTCTGCTTCAGAACTTTCCGGCTTTTCTTCTTCGTCTTGAACCGATTTTTGTTGTTCGGCATTATCTTCCATTAAAATATCTTTAATTGAAGACAAAATATCCTCTACCGATAAATCTTCTTGCGCCTCTGTTTCTTCTGCCATTTTCAATTTCCTAAATAATGCACAACAAACTATTTAGCAGGTTATCAGAATTATTTTTATTAATCAATGGATAATGATAACCATTTATCTCTTGTTTCTTTGTAAAACTTCTTCGGTTCATAAAGCTCTACGTTTAGCTTTAAGTTTTCAGCCGTCAGTTTACCCATAGAGAGCAACACCTGCATCGCGGCAACATAGTAATCTCTCCGAGCCTTAACTTCATTAACATTGGAGTTCAAAAGTTCCTGATAAGCATCCAAAACATCCAAAATCGTGCGGTTACCTAAAGCCTCTTCTTTTTGAACACCATCTAAGGCGATTTCGTTGGCTTTAACTTGGTCTTGAATTGACTTTATTTGTGCACGATTGGAGGTCATCAGCTCCCAAGCACTGGTTACATCTGAAATTGCCTGACGCTCGGCTTCCAAAACCAACTCTTGGGCTTGCCATTTCTGATATTTGCTTTGGCGAATTTTGGCTCTGGTTTCGCCCGCTGTGTACAACGGAATGTTCATATTAACACCCCATTGAACTTCATCAACTTTGGTATCTCTGTTGTAGAGACCATTGTTTGAAGCATCACCTTTGCTGGTGGTCGCGGAACCGTCCAAGGTTATTGACGGCAATAAAGCACCGTTGTTGGCTGCAACATTGTACGTTCTGGAGTTGAGCAAATCTTTGGCATAACGAATGGAATAGTTGTTGGCCTTCGTATATTCCAAAGCTTCCTCAAAAGATGCCGGAATAAAATCGTTCAAGTTTTTCGGCGTTGAAACATCCTTCGGTGCTTGTCCGATAACTCTTGCATAAATGGCTTTAGAAGCCTGCAAATTTCCTTCCGATGCGATACGGTCGGCTTTAGCCTGAGAATAACGTGCCTGCGCTTGAGAAACGTCTGTTCTGGTTACTTCGCCGACATTAAAGCGCTCTTTTGTTTCATCCAAACGTTTTTTCAAAAGTTTTTCGTTGTTTTTTTGC
This sequence comes from uncultured Pseudomonadota bacterium, assembly GCA_949298065.1. GTDB lineage: Bacteria > Pseudomonadota > Alphaproteobacteria > RF32 > CAG-239 > Scatacola_A. The sequence continues at coordinate 12,706 of CASFUZ010000023.1, forward strand.
AAATCAACAATTGCTTCATCTCTTACAACATCCAAATAAGCTGTTGAGGCTTCCAAAAAAACGCTTTGTTCAACATTGTACAAATTATTTTGTTCAGCCCTAACCATACTATCTGCGGATTTTACCGTATTTACCGTTGAAAAGCCGTTAAACAAAGGTTGACTGATAACTGCTCCTGCGGAAAGAGTATCGCCGCCTTCTTGGTTCGGAGCATTGTTATTGTGAATATCCGAATCAGAATATCCGCCCGTTAAATAAATATTCGGACGGAAGCCTGACTTTGCAATGGCAACATTTTCATCTACCGAACGTAAATATGCCCTCTGTGCCTGCAGGGTCGGGTTTGTGTCATAGGCTGTACTTAATGCCTCAAATATCGTTTCTGCTTTTGCTGTTCCGGTGGTTAAAGCCGTAGCAAGCATTAAAGCAGACAAAAATGTTTTTTTCATCTAATTCACCTCGTAAATTCAGACTTATTTTATTTCGGAGTATATAAAATTATTCTTATTTTGCAACGACAAATCTTAAAAAACTCATAATTACAATTTATTTTACTTTCATAAATGTTATATATTATTAACCATATTTCAAACAATTTGTCTTAGGCTCGGGATAAAACGGTATGTTATAAAAGATGAAGATTAACTTTTAGGGGAAAAACTTTGAGCAAAAAAGAATCTGCAATCATCAGCGAAATTGACAAAGCCAGACTGAAGCTGTCTATTGAGCATTATATTAAATATTTTATCGGTAAAAGAACCAGCGAAATTAATAAAGATGAAGCTTTGAACGCCATCGCTTTGGCGGTGCGCGAGTTCGCCATGGATAAAATGTATGAAACAATGGCTCGCTATAATAAAGTTAACTCTAAAAGAATCTATTATCTCTCAATTGAGTATCTTATCGGTCGTTCGCTTGAGAATAACCTACATAGCTTAGGGTTGTTTAACATCCTTAAAAGTATCAAAATTGACGGAATGCCTGATATTACATTACAAGAAATCTTTGATACGGAATATGACCCTGCCTTGGGTAATGGTGGCTTAGGTCGTTTGGCTGCTTGTTACCTAGACTCTATGGCATCGCTCGGTATCCCTGGGTTTGGTTACGGCATCAACTATCAGTTCGGTTTGTTTAAGCAAAAATTTGAAAACGGATACCAGATTGAACAAGCGGACAGCTGGCTCGGTGAAGACTCTCCGTGGCAGTTCTCTCGTCCGGACAGAACCGTTGAAATTCCTATCAACGGTGAGGTTGAAACTTTTAAAGCCGCAAACGGTCAAGACAGCTTTATCTGGATGAATACCAAAAAAATCTATGGTGTTCCCTATGACTTTCCGATTGTTGGATATGACGGAAAATCCGTTAACTATCTTCGTCTCTTTTCTGCAAAAACTGACGATGAGCTGGATATCAATATCTTTAACGAGGGTGGTTATATGGAAGCGGTTAAGGAAAAAATCCAGACCGAAACCATATCCAAAGTTCTTTACCCATCAGATGCTGTTGAATCCGGCAAAGCTTTGCGCTTTGTACAACAATATTTCTTTGTTTCTTGCGCAATCCAAGACATTATTCGCCGCTTCTTGGAAAAGAGCAACGATTTTACCAAAATGCCTGACTATGTTGTTTGCCAACTTAACGATACGCACCCTGCCCTTGCCATCCCTGAGATGATGCGTTTATTGATGGATGTTCATGGTCAAGAATGGGATACAGCTTGGGATATTACGACCAGAATCTTTGCTTATACCAACCACACGTTATTGCCGGAAGCCTTGGAAACTTGGCCGTCTCGCATTGTGGGCAAAATTTTGCCGCGGCACTTGCAAATTATTTATGAAATTAACCGCCGTTTTATGGAATTTGCTCGCGAAAAATTTGGCAATGATTCTGAAAAGCTCGGTAAAGTTTCTATCGTTAGCGGAGAAGGCGACAACCAAATTATTCGGATGGCTAACCTTTCTATTGTCGGCTCTTTCTCAGTTAATGGTGTGGCTAAAATTCACTCTGAGCTGATTAAGACTTCTTTGGTTCCTGAATTTTATGAGCTTTGGCCGGAAAAATTTTCCAATGTTACGAATGGTATTACGCCGCGCCGTTGGTTGTTGCACGCAAATACAGCCCTTTCTGACCTAATCTCCAGCAAAATCGGAGAAGATTGGATTACAAATCTTGATTTGCTTGAACAACTTACAGACTATGCTACAGACAAAAAATTCTTGCAACAATTTATGGATATTAAAAAACAAAATAAAGCCCGCTTGGCTCAAAAAATATTCAAAACTTCAGGTATTATGGTTAACCCTGACAGTATGTTTATTGTTCACGCCAAACGTATCCATGAATATAAACGGCAACTTATGACTATTTTGCAAGTTATCGGCGATTATCTGGCTATCATTAAAGACAATGCACGGCCGCCTGTTGCAAAAACCTATATCTTTGCCGGAAAAGCTGCACCGTCTTATAACTTTGCAAAACTTATCATTAAGTTAATTAATAATGTGGCTGATGTGGTCAATAATGATCCTCGCGTCAATGATATGATTAAGGTTGTCTTTATTCCTGACTACAAAGTATCTTTGGCCGAGGTGCTTATTCCCGCAGCAGATGTCAGTATTCAGAGCTCAACTGCCGGTTTTGAGGCTTCCGGAACAGGTAATATGAAGTTTGCCTTAAACGGGGCTTTGACCGTTGGTACTTATGATGGTGCAAATATTGAAATCCGCGAAGCCGTTGGTGCCGAAAACTTCTATTTATTCGGCCTTAGAGAAGAGCAAATTCAAGAAATGCGCAAAAATAACGCCTATAATCCGCGTGCATATTATGAAAAATCTGAATATCTGCGCAGAATCTTGAATGCCATCAACTCTAATATGTTCTGCGAAAAAGATTATGTCTTGCTGTTTAAGGTGATTTATGAAGAGCTCCTAAACCGCGACTATTACTTCCTCTTGGCTGACTTAGAGGCCTTTAACAAAGCTTTGCATGATGCCGAAAAAGATTATACCAGCCCGCAGAAATGGGCCAAGAAAGCGCTGATGAATGTGGCCAAAATCGGCTACTTTTCAAGCGACCGCGCGGTTATGGAATATGCGAAAAATATTTGGCATATCAAGCCCGTGGATTAAAACAATACATCAAAAAAATCCCCTTCTTCGGAAGGGGATTTTTTTATTCTTACTTATTAACGCTCGTAGTCGTCATCATCATAAGCTCTGGCGTTGGCGTTTGCACCTTTTTTCTTCGGATATTTCTGACGCAACTCGCTATAGTCATATTCAGCATATCCCATCGGTACGGTATAAATACCCTTAACACCAGCATCTTTTAACTCACCATCAATATTAGTGATGTTTTCACGGGCCATACGGCGCATATCGTTGGTAATAGTACTTTCCTTATCACCTATACCGCCACTATTGGTGATTTCAATACTTTTCTTGAATTTTGCATCTATTTTATCCTTAGCCAACTTTTCTTCTTGCGGAAGCATGGCCTTCATAAGAGCACCGACTTCGTTCGGTGTCATTTCGCGGAAGGGCTTGTTAAAGTTAAAAGTTTTTCCTTCTAATTTTTTGTCTTGCGCCATATTATGCAAAAAGTCTTCTTTAAGCTGCGCAGGATTGGGGTGTTGAATCTTCTGAGCAATAGCCGCAATGACGGCTTCGGCTGAATTATTTTCTTTTGTTTTATCTACCTCAAATTCTTTATAAACCTCAAATAAATCTTTTGCAGCAGCAGAAGCCCCGACAACCTTAGTCAGGCCATCTTTATCGTTTTCTTCATTGGCTTTTACTGTATCTTCCAAGACCTTACGAATACCACCGCCTTTTTCATACATATCGCGGAAAGGTTGATAATCATATTCGGCTTTAAGAGAGTTGATGAAGGTTGCATTCCTGTGTTCTTCAAAGTCTTTTCCTGTTTTGGAGCAATCTTCCAGAGCGCATTCTTCCATCCAGTTAGCTAATTTTAACTTATATTCCAGCAAGTCTTTTGCGCCTAACTTGGACTCCGCTTTTTCCAACATCTTTTTGACTTTCTGCTCATTTAGGTTTTTGAGCATAGGCACAATACCCACAGCCGCAGCTACAATACGGAATGTGCTCTCATCTGATTCCGGCAGACCATCCGGATAGTTAAGGTGTGTGATGCCAGCACCTTTGAAAATATGCATCATACCTTCTGCATAATCTTCGTTGATTTTTTTGCCGTTCGGCATAGCATAGCGAACCTCTAACCTTGGGTTGCCTTTGTCATCTTTTTTAACACGGGAATACAGCTTGAAGGCATATTTTACTTTCATATAGCCTTCTTTGTCCACCTTACCGTCTAAATCCGGATTGTTGACATTGCCTTGGTCATACAAGCTCCAGCAGGTCCAACCACCGCTCTTATATGTCTTAAACGCGTTCCAGCCCTTTTTCTTGTGCAGGCCCTTGGAACCCAAAACCCAATTTTCAATATCTTTTTCAGTTTTACCATAGTCTAACTTGTATGTTTGAGCTGCGACAACCGTTTCTCGCGGGCCAAAGTCATTAGCAAAATCTCTTGCATCTTGGTTGGTATAACCTCCAGAAGATGACAAGGGCGCAGGCGGCTCTCCATTCTCATTTTCAGGCAACGGCTGCAAAGGCGCATTTTCTTCTTCCGGATTTTCCGGCTCGTTTGCACGATTTTGCTCCTCTGCTTCACGATTGGCTTTGTCTGCCTCATCATGTAAATCGCGTAATCTTTCATTGATATCTGAAGGCAGCTCTATTCCTTTAATCCCTCGGCGATCCAGATAATCCAATATCTGCTGCATAGTCTCAACCGTCATAATATTGATATTTTGCTCGCTGAAGTTGATTTTGCCATCTGTAATGATGAAGCCGCCAGGAATACGTGCTTCACGCAAGATTACGGACAAACAAGGCTGTCCTTTGCCATCTTCCTTAATGGCGATAGCAGGATTCTTATCTTTGTCATCATACTCCGGAGAACGAATCATAATATTGTAAAGTTTGGCGTATAATTCCGGATTTTTTTCTAAAAGAGCTTGTTGCTTTTTTAAAACGTCGGAAGAGACATTTAGTTTGTTGTTTTCTGCATTAATTCTGGCATCCAGAAGGCTCTCTTCTTTGAGCATTTGTTTTTCAGAGCCCTCAATCTTATCCATTACCTTATTAACATAGTCATTTGGACTGGATTTGAGCAATTTTTCATCTAAGGCATGTTCATATCTGGCGTTTATTACATCCAAGCGGCGTGCATATTCCGGATTGCTTTTGTCAGGAAATTCGGCATCCAATGAGGCTACTTCGCCATCATAGCGACGCTTCATCTTGGAATGATATACTTGAGGGTCATCGCCAAGATCTTTTTTCTGTTCCTTTAAATCTGCTCGTTCAAGGTCATTGTCAGCTTTCAAATCAACCAGTTTTTTATTGTTTGTTTTGATGTTTTCGTCTAATTCTTTTTGCTTTTCCGCAAAGCGTTGACGGATTTCATCTACCGTTAAATCGCTATCCAAAACCGAAAACTCCTTAAACTTAAAGTGTTTTAAGGGTTTTTTCTCTTCATCATCAGCCATAACGAACCTCTTTGTATAAAGTTACTATTATTTTTATCTTAACAGATTTTTCCAAAAAATCAATATTTTTTTGTCAAAATATGTTGACATTACTCCTTATTTTAAGGATTAACATATAAAAATTAAATTTTATTAAAAGCTGACAAAAAAATTTTATGTAGGCTCAATCTTTGTTGCCAAAAAAATATATCCTTTCAATATGTGTTGACTTCTGATCATATTCACGTTATTATGAATGTTAATAATAGGTGTGTTGTTGCTTTGTGCGAAGCATTTCTGCTTCCGCTCATTTTTGACGCATACCTTATGCTTATCGCAGGCTTTGTCTTGATTATTGTTTGAGGTGTGCTATGTCTGATTTTCGTTTTGTTTCCGCCACGGCTCTCTTGAGCTCGGTTTGTTTTTCGGCTCAGGCCTTGGCTTTAACCACATCTGATGTTGCTGCCTCAAACTTAATCTACACGCACACATACACATCCACACCATCAACAAAGCCTGCGACCTCTTTTGTTCAGTTAGATAAATCTTACAAGCTTGCCGGCGTTTGTTTCTTGGGCTTTGGCGAATGTGGAAACAGCCAATCTTTTTCCGCCGGTGAGGATTTTAGTATTGATACCGTCAAACAATGCCAAAACGAAGGGTTTAATATTACTTCTTGTGCTTTTCCTACTTATCCGACCGGTGTTTGTCCTTATAATTCCAATTATTATCAATCTTGCCAAAGTGATAATGCCCGAACCTGCAAAGAAAGCGGTTATGTTAACTCTTGCGGCGAAGGCTATGTTAAAGATAACTCTCAGATTTGTTCTTATGACAGCTCATATTATAAATGCAAATGCAACCCTTGTGACGGATATACTTACAGCTATGCCGAAGCCACGGCTGATGGTTATGTTGAAGACGGTAGCTGCAACAGTTGCGGCACAATGAAATACAGACGAACTGAAAATCCCTGCACCGGATATTTGACTT
>CASFUZ010000024.1 GCA_949298065.1 uncultured Pseudomonadota bacterium
TACCGATAACTGTCGCAACAGAACAAATCAATCTTGTTCTTACGGTTGTCAGACTTATTGGAGCGACTGCTCTTCTAAATGTCAGACTTGTTATTCTGACAACTGTCGTAACAGAAGCGCTGTTATTTCTTCTTGCCCCGCTAATGCTACTTGTTCTTATTTTTCTGACTGCTCTTCCAAAATCAGTTCTTGGTCTTGTAATTCAGGGTATGTAAAATCCGGTAATAGTTGTATTAATCCTTGCGATAACAGAACAAATCAATCTTGCCAATATGGTTGTCAAACTTATTGGAGTGACTGCTCTTCTAAATGTCAGACTTGTTATTCTGACAATTGCAGAAATAGAACAGCTGTTATAGCTTCTTGTCCGGCAAATGCTACTTGTCAATATTTTTCCGATTGCCCATCTAAAATTAGCTCTTGGAGCTGTAATTCAGGTTATAATCAGTCCGGCAATTCTTGTATTCAAGCTTGCAGACCTTATGCTGATCAAGTAAATTGTAAATTTGGTACACAATCTTGCAGTAATGGTTGCGGTGGAACCAGAACTTGTTGTAAACCTTGTCCTTATCAGGATTTGTCTAGTTACTGTTATTCCGGTACTTGTCCTTTCGGGGGGTATACTATCACAGATCAATGCGGAACTAATTGCACAGCTTGCCCTGCTGTTACTTGTCCTGACCGTGGATATATGGATTCCAGTTATCCATATTTTCCAACTAATTGCTCTAAGTGGGAATATTGTCCGCTTAGCAGTTCATATAAAAAATGTCTTTATTAATAATATGTTTAGCCCCCTTCTTCAGGGGGCTTTATTTTATTTCTTACTTAGTTTTTCAACATCGCTGACAAAAGTTACATCCCATAGGGTTTCGTCAGAAGGCGCTTCTACCAAAGTGGTATAATCCTCGTGTTCCATAAAGACCGGGCGGAGGTCGGCATTCTCAGGAACTAAATCAGCCACGCCATAAAGTGCTTTGCTCCAGATTATCGGATTATGTTTTACGCCTTTCCAAGAAGCCATACAAAGTTGCTTCTCCTGCCCTTTCTTAAACGAGGCTATCAACTTGTCTATGAACTTGGCATCAACATTGGGCATATCTGCCGGCAAAATCAGCACGCCATCGCAAAAAGCAGGAACGGACTTTAAGCCCAAATTCAATGAGGTCTTAACCCCTGAACGATATGCCGGATTATACAAGATATTGACATCTATATCTTCCAAAAATTCTTCCATTACCGCAGCCTGATTGCCGGTTACAACAAAGACGGGATTGGCTTTGGATTTGATGGCGGCTTCAACCGCTTTCAAAAACAGAGGTTTGCCTTCCGCGTCTTCTACCAGCAATTTGTTGCGGCCGGCACGACTGCCAACACCTGCAGCCAAAACAATCGCCGCTATGCCTGCTTTGCCTCTGGAGCCGCTTTGTCCCGCCGTCATAAGTTTTTCTTTTTCTTGCTCAGTTAATTCACCACCATTATCCAGCAAAACATTTTGCGGGCGGGCAAAGTCATATTCATTGAGTTTGTCATTGACAATCGCCAGTTTGATATAATGCTCAGCCAAAGGTGAATCTACGCTATCAAAATGGAACGGCAGATTGATGATTTTTTGTCCGCGTTTATGCGCAATAATCAAATCTGAAACTCTGACTTGCGGTATGCTCAAATTGACGATTTCGTCTGCGAAACTCTTAATGGCGGTCGGGATAACATCATCTTTATAATTGCTCTTTTGTCCGGCTAAAATAAAGATAACATCATTCTTGTCCGCAATGGCTTTTTCAATGGCATCTGCTACGGATTCCGCCGTATGTACGGCGTTATATTCCGAAACATAATCCAACTCAAGAGGCGAGAATTTTTCAACCAACTTGCGAACAACCTTGGTAAAATGCGTGGTTTCTACCGAATCGTTATAAAAATTGGTATAAATCAGTGCGGTGCGGCGGTTTTTTTGTTCGGCAATTTGCAATAAATCTATATTTCCCGACAAGCTGAACAAAATGTCATCCACGGCTTTTTGCTCGGCTAAAGGCGTGGTAAGCTCCAGCTCTGCGATTATCTCTCCGGCCTTGACAAAGCTATAAGGCTGAACCGTATTTAAGATGAGATTATGTGATTGGCGGTTGAACTTGGCAACCCTGTCATCCGCGCATAAGAAGATACCATCCGCGGCGGCGGTGATTTTGCATATTCCCTGCTCGCCAACCGCGTAGGCGGTGTTTTTGCCGCAGAGCTTGGCGGCGACAATGCCTAAGGCTGCTTCCAATGTCAGGTCGTTTTCATCCATAACCGCGCCATAGACCGTGGCTATGCCGCTGAGCTTGAGTTGGATTATGTCTTCCTCGTTTAAGGTGCGGCCTTTTTCCAAGACCATTCCGTCTAAACGGATTTCTTCAAAAATCTTGACCCCGAGGGCATGGTTTAAATCAAATTCCTGACATTTCATCGGTTTTGTTCCTTATCTTTATTTTTTTAATATATGCCGATAAATCTTAAAATATAGCAAACAAAAAAGGGAGCCGAAGCCCCCTTCTTATCTGTCTGCGAAAGTATAGCTCTCAAGGGTGCGACCATTGTCGTCCTTGAGGTATACATATCCTTTTTTGGCCAAAACAACCACTACGACATTGTAGTGGCATAATCTTTGACCGCGAAGGATATAGCAGTCATAAGTTTTGCTCTGGCTTACGGTGAGAGCGTGTCTGCCGCGGAGAACAAACTTACCGTCTTCAACACCCCAAACATAGAGGTATGGACCTTGCCGCTCAATCTGCAAACTTGACCATGTCAAGCTTTTGAGCGGCCGCGCATAGGGTTGATGCACAATTGTTCCGTAGTCGCTAACCTTTTTGGGGCGCATACGGTATATTTTTTTGCTCAGCCCTTCATACCTTTCATAAATTTGGACAGCTCCGTTCAAATTGCCAAAGAACTTGTCCACTTTGTTTTGTGCCAAAGCACAGGATGCCAAAGCGCAAAGCGTCATCAACACCCAAAATTTTTTCGCTTTCATATATATTTAAATTTTAAATTTCACAAAAATACATCAGCCCACAATAATCATCATTTACAAGCACTAAGGTAGCATATTTTCGGCAGAGTGTCCAGAATTAAAATTTTGTCTAAAATTAACAATAAAAGAACAGGTTTTCATTTCTGAAAACCTGTTCTTATTTATGAAGAAAACTACTTAATACTAAATAATTTTAGAATTTATATTTAGCATTAAACAAGCCGGTATGATCCTCGTAGTTATCACGGAACCGACCTTCGTAGCCTAATGACAACTCAACATTGTCGTTAACATCGGCTGTTAAGCCAACGCCGGCTTCAAAGCCCAGACGATCCAAGGCTTCACCGTTAACGGTATATCCAGCGCCGTTAGCCAAAGTTACGACAGAATTGTTAGCATCATTAAACATATCGTAGGTCATGGCCAGACGAGCTTCCGGACGGAGGTTCATGCCATTTTCCAAGGCAAAGTTTTTCTTTACTTTAGCGCCGATTACACCGGTCAAGATGTCTGAAGTGTTTTCAGATACTCTTTGTCCTGCCGTATCGGTGTAGCTGTCCTGACGAATGTTTACATAACGCAAACCGGCTTCCGGTGTGAGTGTTGTGCCGCAAAGGTCAAGATCATAACCTGTCATAGCCTGCAAGCCGATGCTGTTTACATCATAGTCAGCTTTTACAGGCAGACCTGCTACATTCTTGTCTTCGCTATAATCAGACCAGCCATAAGTTGCGATAGCGTTTACATACCAATCAGATGGTTTGTATTCACCATAAGCAATGGCTGTGTGTGTATCAACATCTGTGGTTCTCATGAAACCATCAATGTCTGATGTGGTGTAAGCATAACCGATACCGATTTTTGTATTATCATTGATGTATTTTTCGGCACCGAATGCAATACCTTCACTATCTGCATCAAAGCCTTTGGCTTTGTTTGTATCATCTGCCTCGGCATGATTGAACAAGCCTTGAATCCACATTGCACCACGTTTGAAGATGCTGTCACCAGAAGACATACCTTCACCGCCCGTAGATAATGTGCCGCCGCTCAAGCGCGTACCAACAGCAGAGAATACTTGATGAGCCGTTTCGGTTACGTTAGACTGAACCATTGCTGCCGTCTCAGGAGCCAAAGCCTTAGCCGCATTGACCATTGAGGCTTGGTCGGTTTGAGCTAAAGTATGCAAGTGTTCTGCAACAGCACGAGAAGCTCCTGTTAAAGAAGAAGCATCGGCATTGCCGCCAACCCATGCATTAATGGTGTTGGCATCTGATGCCGTACCACCGGCACTAATAACTGAAGAAGCAACTTCGCCGGAATCTTTCTTAGAAACATTCAAGGTATTTTTATCTTCACCAAATGAAACATTGTACAATGCATTGTTTTGAGAGAGTTTCAAGCTATTCTCACCAAATTCTGCCGTGCCTGCCTCAGCCGAAACACCATTAGCAAAAGTATAGGTACCTTCACCAGCATCTATACCGATAACCGGATTGATGGTAGCTGAACCTTCTGAGGTTAAGTTGGTCTTGATTGAGCCTTCAACCTTACCACCTTTAGCTTCCTCAATATTATCTACATTGAAGGCCAAAGTTGAATTATCCCACAAGGCGACATCACCTGTCAAAGTATTGGAAGCTAAATCTAATTTACCTCCTTTGCCTACTTTGGCATTAGCCGCATAATCTACGCCTAACTTGGTTGTGCCGTAAGTGGTCAACTGTGAGGTTTTCAGATTTTCGCTGTCCAAATTCAATGCAGAACCGGCATTGACATAGATTTCATCAGCCGTTGATTCTTCAGAAACCAAAGAAGAAGCTGAAGTGTTGGCGCTGATGTTGAGTTCACCACCTGTGAAGGAGGTCATATGCGCACCGGGATCCAAAACAGTGATGGAACCATTATTGGTGATTTCGCCGTTCAAAGAGCCTGCCAAATCAATATAACCATTGTTGGTTACTGTTTTTTCTTCACCCATATTAACGGCGGCGCCTTTATTGACCGTAATAATACCTTTATCATTTGTGATATTGCCGTTAACCGTATTGTTGCCGTTGAATTCGGCTCTCGGCGCGGCTTTGAGCATAGCGGCGATTTTGTTTTCAGAATCGCCACCGGCCGGAGGATTTACTCCTGTTAAGGTCAAATTGCCGTTTAAAGTAGCGTTGTTAGATACATAAACGCCACCGGCTGTTTGTTCTGCATAGGAATCATCATCTCCCGCAGAAGCCAAAGCAGCACCGTTGATGGTGATGTCTGTCTTTTCTGCATTGATGGTACCATTGTTAACCAAAGAGCCTGCAACATTAAATTTGGCATTGTCACCTGTAGGTTCTTGGTCTGCGGCTGCGCCACGATTCATATCCTGAATGAGGTTCAAAGTTGCGTCACTGGCGACAACAACAGCACCGCCTTCTTCAACATTGGTCTCACGAGACGCAATGATACCCAAAGCATCTTTCAAGACATTAACAATACCGCTGACATTGAGCGTGGATGATTGTGTTCCGTCTTGGCTTGATGCTGCGCGAATCAGTGCATTTTCACCGCTCATATTTACCGTTCCGGCAACATTGATTTCTCCATCAGGATAACCGGTAACAATCTGTGCGCCGTCAGCAATATTAACTGTTGCACCTTCTGCAATATCTACAGAAGACATACCTTGAATAATGCTACCCGACTGCCATTTGGGATTATCAGGGTTGGAAATTGCCATTTGACCGGAAGCATTTACAACCGTGCCTTCGCCGACAACAATTTTATCAACGGCGATACCGGCACCATTCGTGATACTTACATTGGCGTTGCTTAAATTAACCGTACCATTGCTGTTATCCGTGCTGACAATACCGTTCAGCTTGCCATCCGGCGCACCATCCATAGAAACATTGCTGTTTGAAATGTTGAGCTCTGTTCCTGCTGCCAAAGTCAGATTTGCAGGCGTTGTTTCGCTGTCTGTGCTGATATTTACATCTGCACCGTCAATAGAAGTGTTGATAGCAACATCTACATTGCCGTTAACGTTAATATTGCTGCCTTCTTCACCTTTAATATTGAACTGAGATTTTGCATATTCTCCACTGCTTGGAGCAATTTTGTTGTTGCCCTCAAAGGTAACGGTCTTTCCGGCAGCAATTGCCAGATTTGAATCTGCGCCGGAATCTGATGCTTTATACAAGCTAATGCGAGTTCCGTCTGTGAAGGTAGTATTGCCAACCTTAAAAGCTGTTTCATCGTTATCTAAGACCAATGCGCCATCAGATGCTACAACAGGGGATTCACCATCAGCTGTCTTTATGGTCAAATTGACATCGCTTAAATCAATATCAGCATTTTTTGTTGATGTCATATAACCTTCAACATTCATGTTAGCTTCGCCATCGGCCGTGAACTTTGTGTTTCCTTCAAATGTTACAAAGTCGCGCAATGTATTGTCACCGGAAATTGTGATATTTCCTGCGTCAACAAAGCCTATGCGATCTGCATCAGCTTCGCCTGTTCCTTCTGCTTTTACGTCAAAGGTAGCATCTTTTATAGTTGAACCTGCTTTAACATAAAAAGCATCACCTTCAGTTATAGTTGTATCTACATCACCGGTATATTCTGCAGCCAAGGCACTAACAGCTGTAAACATTACGGCTAATGATGCTCCGGCTAAGAGTGTTTTTCTCATTATATAATTCTCCCAACTTAAGTGGTTTAATCGGAAATAAAACTTTCAGATATATTCTAAAAGTACAATGAATTATACATATAAAATTTTAAATAGCAATAGATTATCTGTAGAATCTTTTAGGCATATAAATAGATATATACAATAAAAACAAAACCTTAGAGAATCTCTAAGGTTTTTAAATGTATAATAAATTGGATAATTTTGTGGTTAGCGATTCCTAATCAAAGAATCTACTATATCTTGCATAATGCAAATTTCTTTTTCGTTCATCCCGCGTATCTTTATGAAAATACCTTCTAACTTTTGTAATTGGTTGGTCGCACAACGCGATATCCTCCGGTTGACAAATACTGGATAACTGTCAACACCGTCCATAGGCTCTATCAACTTATCCGTTTTCCGTAAAGTGTCGGCAAATAACTCATCCATACTTATGTTTAAAATATCACATAAATTTATGACTTGTTTTAAGTCCGGCATGGTACGGTCATTTTCAATGTTTCCTATGGTCTTAAAATTGCAATTCATTTTATCCGCAAGCTCTTCCTGCGTCAGCTTATTGGCTTTTCTGAATGCCTTAATCTTATAACCTATCTTGAATATATTTTTATTTGGTAATCCCATATCCTTTTCCTCTTTTTTGTAAAATATATTATACATCAAGAGAATTTGATTACCCATTCAACTATCCATTAATTTACATATGTATAATAGATTGCCGTTTAATTATTGGCATCGTTTGCAATATTAAGTTTCAAAACCATTTCTTATACAAAAAAAAGGGGTGCGAATTTGCACCCCTTTTTTGAAAAAATCTTCCAAACGATTAACGTTTAGAGAACTGATAAGAACGACGGGCTTTGGCTTTATCACGATGATTACCTTGAGCAATTTTGTTTTGTAAAGATTTTTACATCGCAATTATTATCCGCACAATACTCTTCCGCATATATCTCACACAGTTCATATATCTGTAAAGATTCCCTATCAGCATAAGAAAAAGCGGCCAACCAGACAATAACCATAATTTTTTTGTTAAGAAATAAACTTAATAGCCAAACAAAGGTAAAAATTATGGTAACCGAATTGCGATAAGATAATAATTTTCCAAGAAAATCTGTCTTATTTTGATGAAGATTATAGCTATAGTCCCCAATAAAATTGAATATTATTGCAATAAACGCAATGGTTAATAATAAATTCCCCACCCACTTTAACAGGGTTTGCGCATATCTATTTTCTGAAATGCTTTTTATATTTTTCTTGAACCAATTCATCACAATTTCCTTTAGGATTGAGTATTCCTTTATAAATTCCATAAGCATCTGCTTTTAAATCAGCAAGGCTTTCTGAAAAAGTATTTTTACCAAGTTTTTGGTCTTTATACTCTTTATATAAACCTCCGGCAGCTATAGTCGCAGCTTCAACACTTCCCTTCTGCGCCTCTTCACAACTTAACAATGAATGTTTATATTTATCATTATAAGGTTCCTTTGCTAAAATATCCGCTTTTTTTTCTGCACTTATGCGGGTATTAGCAACTCTTTCACCTATTTTATATCCTTGGTAATAAATATTACTTAATATTCCTTTATTTAGCAATCGCTCCGTTTTAATTTTTTCATTTATTTTTGTTTCAGTTTCGCCCGCAGGTTTTATAATCCCGTCGACTTGAAGTTTATTGTCGGCTTGAAAGCGCCTTATTCCATCAAACATTTGGTTATCGGTAAAATTAGTTATTCCCCATTCAGGTTCTTGGTAATAGCCAAAGTCCTTAAGTTTATTTTTAACCGACAACACATCATCTGGCTCAATATCAGCAGTCGTCTCCGATACTTCTTTTTTTAATTTCAAAAAATCATACATTGTTTATTCCCTTTTTGTAATTTTAAAATGAAAAAATCCGCCGGAATACCCAACGGATTTTAAATACACTTATGGTAAGTGATTACTAAAGGTATATAATATTTTTATCCCGGTGTCAAGATATTATTCCTATTTCAACAAAAAAGAGGAAGTAAAAACTTCCTCTTTTTTAGTAACGTGCTCTGATAAGACTAACGCTTCGAGAACTGATAAGAACGACGGGCTTTCGCACGACCGTATTTCTTACGTTCAACTGTTCTGTCATCACGGGTCAAGAATCCGGCTTTCTTCAATACGGCGCGGAGCTCCGGCTCGTATTCGTTCAAAGCTTTGGCAATACCGTGTTTGATAGCACCGGCTTGACCAGACAAGCCACCGCCTTTTACGGTGCAAACTACGTCAAATTCGTTAACGCGGTTAGCAACTTCAAACGGCTGGTTGATGATCATCTTCAAAACCGGGCGAGCAAAATATTGATCAATGGATTTGTCATTAATCGTGATGTTGCCTTTACCGGGTTTTACCCATACACGAGCAACAGCGTCTTTTCTTTTACCTGTTGCATAAGAACGGCCCTGCTTATCACGGTTGGGCTTTCTGGCAGCTTTAACTTCAGCTGTAGCAGCCTTAATTTCGTTCAAAGATTCTAATTTCTCAGCCATTATAATGCGCTCCTTTTGTTCTTTTCATTCCAAGAAGCGATGTCCAAAACCTCAGGGTTCTGAGCGGTATGCGGATGCTCGCTGCCTGCATAAACTTTCAACTTGGTCATCTGCTGACGGCCCATCGGGTTGCGAGAAATCATGCGTTCAACGGCTTTCTCAACAACTCTTTCCGGGAAACGACCGGCTAACAACTTGCCAGCTGTCGTTTCTTTGATACCGCCAATCCAACCGGTATGCTTAAAATATTTCTTTGCGGTCAATTTCTTGCCGGTTAATTTTACTTTGTCGGCATTGATAACGATAACATAGTCGCCGCAGTCCAGGTTCGGAACATAAGAAGGTTTGTTCTTGCCTTGCAAGATCTTGGCAATCTGAGCTGCCATACGACCCAAGACAACACCTTCAGCGTCAACGACATACCATTTTCTTTCAATGTCAGACGGTTTTGTTGCATAAGTGTTCATATTTATCTCTCTTATAAGATGGTTGTTAAATTCGTGTTGAATATACAGGATAAAATTCTATTGTCAACAATAAAAAACTTATGATTTTCAAATATTTATTTAATGGTATTATAATACCATTTATCAACTTATTGTTTTTACATAATTTTCATTGTTTGTAAAAAAAGCTCCGCGAAAAAATTTCGGGAGCTTTTCTTAAAACCAGTTTTTTTCTTACTTACAAAGCTGATATAAGCCTTGTTCATCCTTGCGGAAACGCTTTTCAACAGCATTTTCGTTTGTTTGTTCGCCGTCATCGCACCAGTCATAGGTTTTGAAGCTGCAAATGACCTCGCCGTTTGGCATTATTCCTTCCAAAACAACCCATTCCTGATGACCCGAGTTGGAGTTATTATACTCTTCGCGACTTTCATCAACTTTTACCAGACAACGCATTTCGCCATCCGCATATTGATAAAGCCCTGTGCTGCTCAAAATGATTTCATCATACCAAATTTCTTTACACCTGCCGACATAGCTGAGTTTTTGCTCTTTTTGCAAAAACAAGTCGTGTTCTTGGGTTTGAAAAAGATTGGAAAATTTATCTCCTAAGAGCAGCTCCGGCGTCGGTCTTAACCAAACACCCAAAACATATTGGTATAATTCTTTTTCATCTATCAGCACATAGCGATGCTTAATGAGTTTTACGGCTCCGGCTTCATAGCAGAACAAAATCAGGAATTTTCTTTCCGCTTCATCCCTTGCGGCGGTATCCGAAGTCCAGCAATCCGTATATTCCGGAATCTCAGAAAACTGTGATTTCGTAGCACTGTATGCAACTTTAAGCATCTCTATCTCTTCGCGGTTCGGAAAGTTCAGGCCATATTCCGCTGAGATTGCTTCCGCCTCCTTTTGGGTAATTCGTTGACCGAAAGACCGATGAAGAGGGACGTAAACTTTAGGCACGACATAAGCGCCGTCAATAGTTCTTTCCAGGCTTTTATAATGCCATGGTTCTTTAATCTCGCTATCTGTTCTGAAACTTTCTGAATAGCGTACGATTTTATTTTTCGTTTCCATACAAAATAAGGTTTAAAATTATACAATAGAATACTTAATCACTCTGAGCGGGAGAGTGGCGCAAATTTTCTTTTTTGTCAATGTTTATCTAAACAAGAGCTTTGAGTTCATAAAGCTTTTCTAATGCTTCCTTCGGGGTCATTTCATCAGGATTAAGCGCTTTTAAGGCATCCTCCGCAGCAGAGCTGTGCTTAACCTCTTCTTGTGCTACCTTTTTCTGCAAAGCCGCAAACAAGGGTAAGTCATCTGCCAAATCGTTCATCTTCTTGTTCTTTTTATCATGCTCCAAGGCATCCAGAACTTGCTCAGCTCTTTTAATGACCACTGTCGGCAAGCCCGCGAGCTTGGCAACATGAATACCGTAAGAACGGTCGGCCGCTCCGGGGATAACCTCATGCAAGAAAACAACCTCGTCGTTGAACTCCTTGATTTTCATACAATGCAAGGACATCTTATTCAGCTTTGCCGTCAAAGAGGTCAGCTCATGATAGTGGGTGGCAAATAAGGCGCGGCATTTGTTCTTCTCATGCAAGTGTTCTACCACAGCCCAAGCAATGGACAAGCCGTCAAAGGTGGCTGTTCCGCGCCCGATTTCATCCAAGATGACAAAAGAGCGTTCATCTGCCTGATTCAAAATGCTTGCGGTTTCTACCATCTCAACCATAAAAGTAGAGCGACCGCGCGCTAAGTCATCTGAGGCACCGACACGAGAAAAAATCTTGTCAATCACACCAATCCTTGCACTCTTACAAGGTACGAAAGAACCCATTTGCGCCATAACCGCAATAATGGCGTTTTGCCGCAAAAAAGTTGACTTACCGGCCATATTCGGTCCGGTTAAGAGCCAAATCAGTGAAGTATCATCGCTTAAAGAGCAATCATTGCCAACAAAAGCTCCGGCGTTCTCCTTTTCAATGGACTGCTCTACAACGGGATGCCTGCCCTCCTCTACCTCAAAGACCAAAGAATTGTCCAAAACAGGGCGGCAATAGTTCTTCTCTATTGCCAAATCTGACAAGGCTGCCCCGACATCCAGCTCCGCCAAGGCTTTTGCCGTGCGGGAAATGTCTTCTGAGGCTATGGCAACATCCTCAACCAAGTTATTGAAAATCTCAACTTCCATCGCCAGAGCCTTATCCGCCGCACCACGAATTTTGTTCTCCAAGTCCGACAGCTCAACCGTGGTAAAACGTGAAGCATTTAAGACCGACTGACGATGAATGAACTCCTTGTTTTCCAACATCTCGGTTGCAAACTTGCTTTGCACCTCAATAAAATAGCCAATGACATTGTTGTATTTTATTTTTAGATTTGCAATACCGGTGCTTTCGGCATATTTGTTCTGAAGCTCTAATATCAGCTTGTGGCTATCGTCTTTAATCTCCTTAATTTCATCTAAGGGCGGATAATAGCCTTTCTTTACAAAGCCGCCGTCTCTTGCCAACAAAGGTAATTCTTCTTCCAATGCCTTGTCTAAGGTTGTAACCAAGCTAGCATGATAGCCCAGCTTATCTACAATATTCTTCAGGGCATCGGGCAGTTTTTCCAGCAGAGCATCTGCTCCAACTGCCGACAAAAGATTTTTAATTTGCGGAATGGCTGACAGCGTCGTTTTAATATTGGCTAAATCTCTCGGGCCGCCGCGTCCTAAGGTCAGCCTTGAGACCGCGCGCTCTACATCCGGACAAGATTTGAGCAGAGCCCTTAAATCTTCCCGAATCCGCGGATTATCATTAAAAAATTCTATAACATCCAAACGATGATTGATTTCTGTTATATCAAGCAAGGGGTTAGCAACACGGTTGGCCAGCAATCTGGCTCCGGCTCCGGTTACCGTACGGTCAATAACCGACAACAACGACGCACCTTTATCGCCAATCATAGATTCCAAGAGCTCCAGATTGCGTCTGGTGGCACCGTCTATCTCCATAACCTGATTGACATAAACTTTAATCGGACGCTCAATCCTTGGGGCCTTGCCTTTTTGCGTGTTCTCCACATAATCCAGCACAATTCCTGCCGCCGTTACTTCCGCTCGGCTGAAACTGCCAAAGGAATCTAACGTATTGACCTTAAAAACATCCAATAAACGTTTTTCGGCATTGGCGGCATTAAAACGTGCCTGAGGCAAAACCGTCAGCTTCTCCCGATATTCGTTTAACAAAGAAAAGATATTTGGCTTTTGCAAAAAAGCATCTGATACAATTATTTCAACCGGCATTAACCTTGCCAAAGACGAGCCCAAAAGCATAGCCTCATTTTGAGGGGTAACGGTTTGTTCCTGTGTATAAAAATCGCCGGTGGACAAATCCAACCACGAAAGCCCTAAGCTTTCTGCGTTTTTAACAATGCTTAAAAGATAGTTGTTCTTGCGGGCATCCAACAAATTGTCTTCGGTTAAAGTTCCTGCCGTTACCAGACGAATGACCTCTCGCCGGACGCAAGACTTTGAGCCGCGTTTTTTGGCTTCTTTCGGGTCTTCTGTCTGTTCGCATATCGCCACTTTGAACCCCTGACGAATGAGCTTTGACAAATAACTCTCATAGGCATGAAAAGGCACGCCGCACATCGGGACATCTTGATTATCCAGCTTTCCCCTTTTGGTTAAGGCTATATCCAAAGCCTTTGATGCCACAACCGCGTCATCAAAAAAAAGCTCGTAAAAATCTCCCATACGGTAAAATAAAAGATAGTCTTGGTGCGCGTTTTTAATCTCAAGATACTGCGCCATCATCGGCGTTAGAGCAGTCGTATTATTTTCAGTCATTTTTCTAAAATTTTAAGTCTATTTAAACCTCTTTGCATTAGTTTTAATATAATAGCTTAATTTCAACGTTCGTCTATCTTTTTTTGCAACTTATGGGACATTATGCAATGTTTGGAAAGCACAGCAGAATTTTTAATATTGAAAAAAATACCCAATTTGTTGACCGCGTGTTGTTTTTGTCTTTACCTTCCGCTTTGGTGTTTATTATGCTGGTGGCCCTCCGTCTTATTACACCAACTCTGGCTGTTATCTCTTATGCCACGATTATCTTTTTTAATATTGTGTTTTTGTTTCCGATTACGTTTGAACTCCAACAGCTCAAAAAATATATTACAACGCTTTCTCGGGGCGAGGATTTTGATGAAAAACTTATGACGCTTTCTGAAAAAGAAGCTAAAGAAATTGTTGATGCCGTTAATGCTATGCACCAGTTTTGGGCACATAAGACCGATGTCTTGGAAGCGCAAACCATGTCTGACACAGCCGTGCTTGACTCCCTACCCGACCCGATTTTGATGATTGACAGAGCCGGAAATATCCTCGGGGCCAACCTCTCCGCCCGAAACCTTTTGGGAAACAATATTACCGAAAAAAATGTTGAGACTATATTTAAGGCTAATAATTTTATTGAGGCCGTTTCAAAAGTCTTAAACAAACAAAGCAAAGCCGAAAACCTTATTTTTTATGCTCCGGCAGCTTCAAAAAAAGAAGGACCGCAAAAGCTTTATGCACATATCAAACAGCTTCCTTGGCTTTCAAAAGGGCGTGCCGTGGCGGTTATCTCCCTTTATGATATGACCAAAGCTATGAAAATTGAAAAAATGCAGTCTGACTTTGTGGCTAATGCCAGCCACGAGCTTAGAACCCCGCTTTCTATCATCTCGGGTTTTATTGAAACCCTGCAAACCTCCGCCAAAGACGATGAAGAAGCCCGCGAAAAATTCTTGAAAATTATGAGTGAGCAGGCTGAATATATGTCGGCTTTGATTGAAAACTTGCTTTCTTTATCAAAAATTGAGATGAGCCAAGACCAAAAACCGGATGAACCAACCGATGTCAAAAAACTAATTAACGAAGTGGCGCAGGCTCTTTCCCTTAAAGCTAAAGAACGTGAAATAAACATCAAAACTGAAATAGATAAAGACTTTCCTAAAAAGATTATTGCAGACAGCAGACAAGTCAAACAAGTCATTCAGAACTTGACGGATAACGCTATTAAGTACGGTCTCAGTCAAAGCGATGTTACCATCAAGGCCTGCATGGCAGAGAAAATTCCTCTTTCTAAAAGCTTTAAGGTTGCCAAAGGTAAAGCTGTTGCCATATCCGTTAATAATAAAGGGCCAAAAATTTCACCAGAAAATTTGGCTCGCCTTACCGAGCGCTTCTATCGTTTGCAAGAACATAAAGACCTTAATATTAAAGGAACCGGCCTTGGTCTTGCTATTGCTAAGCATATTATCCTGCGCCATAAAGGAAACCTGACCGTTAATTCTACTTCTTATAACGGAACAACCTTTACAATTTATTTACCTGTGGAACAGAACTAACAAGCTGTTCAAGTGGACGCCCTTGAGCGCTCATTGGCTGCGGCGCGAACCTTTGTTATATCGCGTTGCTTCCTTTGTACATATCTTGCTTGCGTGCCTTATGTCTTTTAGTGAAAAAAATATATCCTTTCAATATGTGTTGACTTCCACCTTTATTTGAGTTATCATACCTCTTAATAGGTGTGTTGTTTTCGTGTGCGTGAAGTAATCTTACTTCCGTTTCTTTTGACGCATACCTTGTGCTTATCGCAGGCTTTGTCTTGATTATTGTTTGAGGTGTGCTATGTCTGATTTTCGTTTTATTTTTGCCACGGCTCTTTTGAGCTCTGTTTGTTTTTCGGCTCAGGCCTTGGCTTTAACAATGTCTGATGTTGCTGCCTCAAACTTAATTCACACAGACACATACACATCCACACCATTGGCAGAGCCTGCGACCTCTTTTGCCCAATTAGATAAATCCTACAAACTTGCCGGTGTCTGCTTTATGGGCGTTGGCAGTTGCGGGGATGATGGCTTTTATAATAAAGGGTCTTCCGGCGGTGGCGGTGGTAGCGGCGGTGATGATTTTGAAATTGATACCGACAAACAATGCAAAAACGAAGGTTATACCATTACCTCTTGTCCTGCCGGTTCGGCTGCTGTCGGTATTTGTCCTTATAACAGCGGTTATTATAGCGGATGTAAGTCTTATGAAGAGCTTTGCAAACAAGACAACTATTATAAGACATGTTCAGGAGATATGGTCCTAGACCCTGACCAGAGTTGTGATTATGACAGTTCTTATAAAAAATGTATTCCTTCCGAAGAGGCTTGCGCGAATGAGGGATATCAAAGCAGTTGTGAAGACGGAAAAATCTTAGACCCCGGACAAGTTTGTTCCTATAACTCATCTTACCAAAAATGTGAATGTAACCCTTGTGACGGGTTTGAATACAGCTATGAGGAAGCCACCGCACAAGGCTATGAAGTGGATGGTGAAGCCTGCAATAGCTGCGGGGTGATGAAATACAAACGCAAGGTTAAGGAATGTTTGGGCTTCTCGGTTTGCGACTGCGGCGGTGAAATCGGCACGGTTGAA
>CASFUZ010000025.1 GCA_949298065.1 uncultured Pseudomonadota bacterium
CACCTATTGAGTTGAAGCCCATATCTCCTTCTTTGGGAACTAAACTTGCCGGTGTCTGTTTTATGGGACAAGGCAGTTGCGGGGATGATGGCTTTTATAATAAAGGTTCTTCCGGCGGCGGCAGTGGCGGTGATGATTTTGAAATTGATACCGACAAACAATGCAAAAACGAAGGTTATACCATTACTTCTTGTCCTGCAGGTTCGGCGGCTGTCGGCATTTGTCCTTATGACAGCGGTTATTATAGCGGATGTAAGTCTTATGAAGAACTTTGCAAGCAAGACAACTATTATAAGTCTTGTTCGGGAAATTTGGTCTTAGACCCTAACCAAAGTTGCGATTATGACAGTTCTTATAAAAAATGTATTTCTTCCGAAGAGGCTTGCGCAAACGAAGGGTATCAAAGCAGTTGTGAAGACGGAAAAATCTTAGACCCCGGACAAGTTTGTTCCTATAACTCATCTTACCAAAAATGTGAATGCAACCCTTGTGACGGGTTTGAATACAGCTATGAGGAAGCCACCGCTCAGGGCTATGAGGTGGACGGTGAAGGCTGCAAAAGCTGCGGGGTGATGAAATACAAACGCAAGGTTAAGGAATGTTTGGGCTTCTCGGTTTGCGACTGCGGCGGCGAAATTGGGACAACCGAATGTTGGAGCGGCGAGCAACAGATGTTTCTAAACTGCAAGGCTTGTGTAGAAGAATGTGATTCCGGAGAGATTGACTTAAATAATTATTGGTGCAACGGCGCTTTGCGCTGCTTTATAAAATAAGGAGAAAAATTATGAAGAATTTAATTTTAGCTTCGGTTTGCTTTAGCGCAATGCTGTTAAACATACAAAATGTGCAAGCACAAACTTGTGTTACGCCGCCGAGTTGCTCTTCGTTAGGGTATACCAAAACAGTAAGCCAGTGTTCAGGCAAGGCTATGTTAAAATGTCCTCTGGATACAAGTATGGTCTTTTGTGACAGTAGTTCCAGTTCTTCCGGCGGAACAACAACTTCTTGTCCGGCTGGGTATTTGCCTTATAATGATATTTATCCTTCTTGTAACGAACCAAATAAGACTAGGTTAGTGCAACATTCCACGACAAAAGGATGTTACAAATGTATAAAATGTGTGGATGGATATTGGTTAGGTATC
The DNA here is from genome assembly GCA_949298065.1 of uncultured Pseudomonadota bacterium. Lineage (GTDB taxonomy): Bacteria > Pseudomonadota > Alphaproteobacteria > RF32 > CAG-239 > Scatacola_A. The sequence goes on from CASFUZ010000025.1 coordinate 1,145, forward strand.
AATAATTGTAAAGGTTCTCCTTCTTTTGATAGCTCAGGCTGTACAAGGTGCAATGAGTGTTATCGGGGGGAGCCTATGAATGGTTATTGCGGAAGTTAAAAACTAAAGCCCTCTTTTCAGAGGGCTTTAGTTTTTTTAAGCTAGTTTTTGCAGAGCTTCGGAAATGCGTTTTAAGGTTTCTTCCTTGCCCAAAATTACGGCCAGCTCGGTTGCGCCGCCGGGGGTGGTTTCCCTGCCCGACAAAGCTATTCTGACCGGATAAAGAATCTGGCCGTTCTTTAAGCCTTCTTTCTCGGCCAGTGCTTTTAAGGCGGCAAACAAAGTATCATTATCCCAAGAGCTTTGCTCCTTCAATGCCTCATAAGCCAGAGCCAAGGTCTTCTTAGCTACTTCGGGGTCGGTTTTCATCTTCTTGTTATTGTAAAGTTCAACCGAATAATCAGCCACATTTTCCAAAAACTTGATTTCCTCCGGAATTTGTCCCAAGACCTCGGTACGAGGTTGCAAGACCTCGCTCAAAACTTTGAAGTTGAGCTCTCTGGTTATGACCTGCTTATAATAAGGCAAAGCCATCTCATGGAAAGCCTCACTGCTCAAAGCACGGATATAGCAACCGTTCATCCAAGTTAGTTTGGTGATGTCAAAAATTGCCGGAGATTTGTTAATCCGCTCCATCTTAAAGACTTTTTTCAAGTCCTCAAGAGAGAAGATTTCTTCATCCGTTCCGGGGTTCCAACCCAGCAAGCAAATGTAGTTCAAAACAGCTTCCGGCAAAAAGCCTTTGGCTACCAAGTCCTGAAAAGAGGCATCGCCGTTGCGCTTGCTGAGCTTATGTTGAGCATCTTTCATAACTTGCGGCACATGGACATAAACCGGCGGTGTCCAGCCGAAATCTTCATAAATCAGGTTATATTTCGGGGTTGATGAAATATATTCATTGCCACGGACAACATGGGTTATCTCCATTAAATGGTCGTCAACCACATTGGCAAAGTTATAAGTCGGGAAGCCGTCTGACTTGAGCAAAACACCCTCATCCAACTCGTCATAATCTATCTCAATATCGCCATATACAACATCATGGAAAACAGATGTTCCGGTTTTGTGAACCGTTTGACGAATGACATAGGGCTCGCCGGCGGCAATACGGGCGCGAGCTTCTTCCAAGCTCAGATGTTTGCAAGGGTCTTTGAACTTGATGTTTTGTTCGTCATCTTTTTGTTCATCGGCCTCTTTGGCAGAACAAAAGCAATAATGCGCGCCACCTAATTCTACCAATTTATGTGCATATTCGGCATAAAGCGGTTTGCGCTCGGACTGAACATAAGGGCCATAGTTTCCGCCGATATCCGGACCTTCATCCCAGTTCATACCGACTCTTTTGAGTGTGTTATAAATAATTTCTTCCGCGCCTTCAACAAAGCGTTTTTGGTCGGTGTCTTCAATACGGAGGATGAAGTCCCCGCCGTTGGTTTTGGCTATCAGATACTCATAAAGAGCGGTTCTTAAGTTGCCGATGTGCATATAGCCGGTCGGGCTGGGCGCAAATCTGGTTCTTACTTTCATATCCTATCTACCTAAAAGTTAATGTTTTTGTTTCTTAACATAGAACAAATATTGCGGAATGCAAGAATTTTATGTCCTATTTTACCCCTCTATTAAATCCAATGCAGCGCTTATGAGATTATGCGCACCCGTGGCCACTTGCGAAATGCTTTTGCTCAGCATATAAGCCGGAACGGTTACAATCTTGTTTTCCTCATCTACGCAAACTTCGGTTGCGCCGCATTCCTGATGAATGGCTCCCATTTTTTCAATGCCTGTGGCAATCGCCTTATCATTACCGATGGTTACCTTAACCTTATGCTTGCCTAAAACGCGAGCAACGACTGTCGGAGCGATACACATCGCACCAATTACAATACCTTCCTTAAAGCTCTCGTTTAAGGCACGCTCAACTTCCTCATTGACCTCGCAAGCCGGACCTTTGGTGGCAAAATTGCTCCAGTTCAGAGCCGCGCCGAATCCGCCGGGGAAAATGACGGCATCAAAGTCTTTGGGGTCAAACTCGCTTAAGTCCAAAATTTGGCCTCTGGCAATGCGCGCAGATTCTGCCAAAACATTACGATTGTCAGCATCTCCGGCAATGGCGGTGGACTCTCCCGTGAAGTGATCTACCGTTTTGGCTTGCCATGTGTTTGGTGCAAAGCACTGATAAGCGCAGCCGGCCTCATCTATGGCCAACAAGGCGCTAACCGCTTCATGAATTTCGCTGCCGTCAAAAACGCCGCAGCCTGATAGTACAACCGCAAATCTGGGGCTTTCCATAATTTTTGTCTCCTTTGTTTTGAACTATTGCATTAAGACTTTGCTCAATATATACTACGCGATGTCAGATGTAAATTAAATTTCAAATTTAAGGACTTTTTTATGCAAACACAACAAACTACCCTTGAAAACGGCTTGCGCATCGTTACCTGCGACAGACCAAACACCGAAACGGTTTCTCTCGGTGCGTGGATTAAGACCGGCTCGGCTTATGAAAAAGAAGAGGTTAACGGAATCTCGCATTTTTTGGAACATATGGTTTTTAAGGGAACAAAAAAACGCACGGCACTCCAGATTTCGGAAGATATTGAAAATGTGGGTGGGCAAAGCAACGCTTATACCTCGCGTGAGTGCACGGCTTTTTATGCCAAAATGCTTAAAGAAGACACCGAACTTGCCTTAGATGTTATTGCCGATTTTATTCTTTGTCCGACTTTTCCCGAAGAAGAATTGGTCAAGGAACGCGAAGTGGTTGTACAAGAGATTAAGCAAACTTTTGATGCGCCGGATGATATTATTTTTGACTATCTGCAAGAAAAAGCCTTTCCGAATCAGCCTTTGGGCAGAGCAATCTTAGGTCCGGCCGAAAAAGTGCGCTCCTTTACATCCGACACGCTCAACAATTATCTTAAATCCAACTATGCGGCTGAAAATATTGTTCTTTGCGCCACGGGTAACATTCGGCACGAAAAATTTGCCGCGATGTGCCGCCAGCGCTTTCAAAATTTTAGAAAAAGCACGGATTTTCAAATTCTGCCGCAAAAATATGTCGGCGGTTTTTATGCCGAAAAACGCGAGATTGAGCAAACACATTTGGCTTTAGGCTTTGAAGGTGTTGATTATTACAGCGACAAATATTATCCGACCATGATTTTCTCCACCTTGTTTGGTGGCGGAATGTCCTCCAGATTGTTCCAAGAAATCAGGGAAAAGCGCGGCTTGGTTTATACGGTTTATAGTTTTGTGAATGCGCATACGCAAAGCGGAAGTTTCGGTATCTATGCCGGAACAACGCCTGATGAGCTGCAACAGCTTATTCCGGCCGTTACCGATGAGATTAAGAAAGTTTGCCAAGACAAGGTCAGCCCGAAAGAACTTGAACGTGCCAAAGCGCAAATTAAGGCCAGCTTGCTGATGGCTTTGGAAAGTTCTTCCGCGACATCTGAGGCTATGGCAAGGCAGACACTGTTGTTCAACCGTGTTTTGCCGGTGGAAGAAATCGTAGAAAAAATTGAGAAAGTCTCCTTAGAGGATATTCGCGAGACAGCCTGCCGTATTTTTGGCTCAAAGCCGACTTATACCTTGCTCGGTGCCCTCAAAAAATATCCGACTGCTGATGAACTTGAGAAGATGATTAAATGAGCGAAAATAACTTAGACATATATTTGGCCGAGCCCAGAGGATTTTGCGTCGGTGTGCGCAGAGCCATCAGCATTGTGGAAGAGGCGCTTGAAAAATTCGGCGCGCCGGTTTATGTACGCCACGAGATTGTGCACAACAAGGTTGTGTTGGAATATCTGCGTTCTAAAGGTGTTATCTTTATTGATGATTTGGATGAAGCGCATCCTGAGCGACCGGTGATTTTTTCGGCGCATGGGGTCGGGCTTGAGATTATTGAAGAGGCTAAACGCCGCAAACTGAACGTCTTGGATGCGACTTGTCCTTTGGTTGCCAAAGTGCACAAACAAATCTCTCGTTTGGAAGAATGCGGCGCGGAAATCATCGTTATCGGCAAAAAAAATCATCCCGAAATTATCGGGACTATCGGGCAGCTCAAAAACCCCGAAAAAGCCATTGTTATCTGCTCTGTGGAAGAAGCGAAAAATATAAACCTGCCCAAAGACACCAAAATCGGTTTTGTTACCCAAACCACACTTTCAGTTGATGACACAGCCGAAATCATCAAGGTCTTAAAGCAAAAATTTGACAACCTGATGTCTATGAGCCAAAGTGATATTTGTTTTGCCACAACCAACCGCCAAGGTGCGGTCAAAGCCTTGGCACAAAAGACACCAAACATTGTCATCATCGGTTCGGCAAATTCATCAAACTCTAAGCAACTGAAGGAAACCGCGCTTAAAAACGGCGCGCAAAAAGCTTTTTTGATAGACAGAGCCAATGAGCTTGATTTTGATGAAATTAAAGGAAGTGTCGGCATCAGCGCCGGAGCCTCTGCACCCGAAGAACTGGTTCAAGACCTTTTGTTAGAACTGCAAAAACATTATGACAAAATTAATATTCATCCTGTATGCTTTGTTAAAGAAAATGCTAATTTTAAGATTTAGGGAGAAAAGTTAATGTCCCGCGCCGAAGATATTTTTCAGAAACTGATTTATTTCGGGGAAGATGCTATTGATGACTTTATTGTCAACCTGCAAACCGAAGAGCTGTTCTTAGACTTTAAACAAGCCGTATCTACAGGCAAAAACGGCACGAGCCTGCACAAAGACGACCGCAAAAATCTGGCCAAGGGAATCTCTGGTTTCGGAAACTCCGAAGGTGGGGTTATCGTTTGGGGTGTGGAATGCAGCCGCGACTATGAAATCGGCGATGTGGCAAAAGCCAAAGTTAAGGTCAAAAATGTGCACCGCTTTTTAAGCTGGTTGGAAAATGCCATTTCCGGCTGCACCATTCCCAGCCATAATCGGGTTCGCAACCACATCATCAGCGTTGATGAAAACGGCGACGGCTTTGTGGCAACTTATATTCCCAAATCTGACCTTGCTCCCTTGATGACCACGATGGGTAATAATATCTATATCCGCTCCGGCTCAAATAATGTTCCGGCTCCCTACTCGGTTATTGCCGGAATGTTTGGAAAACGGCCACAGCCGAATATTGAGCTGATTATTGCAGACAGAAGCTTAGAGATTTTGGATAATGCCGATGAGGATATGGTTTATCCCTCCTCTCTGAATAATCCGCCGGAAAAATATATGCGCTTAAGTTTTACGATTTGCGGACAAAACGAAAGCAATGTGATTGCGCGCGAGATGTATCTTTCCTGCTCTTGCGGAAGCAAAGGCGGCGAATATAACAAGGTTCGGTTCTCAAACTATAACCAAATGGATTCAATCCCCGGAATTGAAGGTCAGCTTAACTTGATTACACGTCCTGACTTGCGCTTGCCACCGCGCGGAATTATCCGCTTTGCAAAAATTACCATCATCTTCTCTCCTTACAGCGAAGAAGATTTTATTATGGACGGGGTTATCGGGGCTGACCATGCCGCGCCGAAAGATTTTCGCATTTATCTGCCCAAAAATAAGCTCCGCTCCTTTGTCGCCAAAGCTATGCGTGAAGGCGAAGATGCAAACTTGCTGGAGCAAGAGTTCTTTACCGAATATTTCAGGAGCGAATGAGAATGATACGCGTGGAGATTTTTACGGACGGGGCTTGTTCTGGTAATCCCGGAGCCGGTGGTTGGGGGGCGTTGCTCCGCCATAAAGACACGGAAAAAGAGCTCAGCGGTGCAGAAGCCGAAACAACAAACAACCGTATGGAGTTAACCGCTGTTATTGAGGCCTTACAAGCCCTTAAAAAAGCTTGTAATATTACGCTTTATACGGACAGCCGCTATGTGATGGACGGCATTACAAAATGGCTGCCGAACTGGAAGCAAAATAACTGGAAAACCAGTAATAAAAAATCTGCCGTGAAAAATGTTGACCTCTGGCAAACTTTAGACTCGCTGATACAAGGGCACGAGATTCGGTGGGTTTGGGTCAAAGGGCACAACGGACACCCCGAAAATGAGCGGGTAGACCAACTGGCACGAGATGCTATTGCGTCCCTAAGAAAATCTGAAAATTCAAAAGTTTAGCTAATCCCGCCTTTCTATTTTTACAAAAAAGTTGACAATTAGACGCAATAGTGTTATTGTTTGTCTAAAATTGATAATTAAATAATTGGCAGTCAATGGATATGAGCAAGAAATGTGAAAGTGTCCGTGAATATTTTGACTTCCTTATCAAAAACGGACAGCTTTTGGAAAGCCAAAAGAAATATGACGAAAAAAGCCATATAAAATATATTAACGGCCGCGTTACGGCAAACGGCAAAAATGTGGTCTCCGGCTTGGACTGGAGTTTGGTTCACGCCAGACAGTTTTGCTTCAACAATGACCCTTCTTCTCCGGAACCCCTTGTCTCCTCTTATGACAAGCTCCCAACAACTAGTTTTGGTATCAGCGGCGATTTGCCGATGCCTAACAATATTGTTCAATTTCTTCAACATAATGCTTTCGGATATTTTCAGATTAAGAAAGATAAAATTACGGTGAGAAAAAATCTGACTATTGTTCCGATGAAAGATATGGATTTGAGTTGTCTTGAAGTTGAGGGTAATATTATGTGGCATGGCGGTAATATTAAGCTCACGCAATTACCAAAAGTTACAGGCCGAATATTTGGCCTCAAAAAGGAAAATATCCTTACGGAAAAAGGTTGTGACCTATCCCCAGAAACTCTCAGACGGCTCCATCTTCAGCCGTCTGATTTTTTAGATACGTCTGGCAAAGGTATTTTCAGAGTCTTATTCCAACGTTATTTTTAGTCAGACACGCTTTTTAATATTGAGCTTAGGCTTCTTTCGCTCAAGATTTCGGGCAAGACCATTCCGTCCGGGACCATCGGTGAAAATACGACATAAAACGGCAAGCCTTGACGGCCAAATTTTTTCATAAATGCCAAAACTTCTTCGTTATATGAAGTCCAGTCAATTTCAATTAACTCCGTATTGCTGTTTTTGAGCAGATTTTCTACAATGGCATTATTAAACACTACCGCATCATTATATTTACAAGTCAAGCACCAATCAGCTCCGACCGCAACGACAACATTCTTTCCTTCCTTTACTTTGGCCGAAATTGCCTCATAATCAATTAGTTCGGCCTTAGCTGATGTTCTGACCTCCTGAACCTTGTTTAGGCTGTATGAGGCATCAAAAATTGTGATAACCGCGACAAAGGCTAACACAGAAAAGATGCTGCGATTGTACCAACTGGCAACTTTTTCCTTGATTGCCGGTTCAAAATCCGTCTCATCCAAAGCATCCAACATAATGCGGCGATAGTACAGTAAAAACATAAATATACTCGCATATATTCCGACACGGACAGTGGGCCATAATCCGGCTTGCGCATATAAAACGCTAAACAACCACAACAAGGTCAAAAACAGCATTAAACCCATCAGCTTATTTAACCTCTCCATCCATATCCCCGGTTTTGGCAGAAAGTCTGCCAGCGCAGGATAAGCATAAATGACAATATACGGCAAAGACAGTCCCAAAGCTATGGCATTTAAAATCAGCCAAATATCTGAGATTGAACCGCCTAAAGCAAAACCTATCGCCGTGCCAAGATATGGCGCTGTGCAAGGTGTTGACATCAACACCGCTAAAACTCCCGTGGCAAAATGCGTGATATCCGTATCTTTTTTAGGCTTTAGACTGTCTTCCAGCCAGCTTGGTGTCTTTACCCCTAACCAATTCTGCAAAACAGACAGAAAAACAACTATGGCTAAAATCATTATGGCTAAAAATGTCGGATTTTGAAACTGCATTCCCCAACCAATGCTCTGACCACCAAGCTTGAGTAAGCTCAAAACTAAGGCGATGAGTTCAAAGGAGGCAAATATTCCGCCTATCGTAAATGCAAAATTTCTTTTCAAATTATCTGGATTGCTTGCTCCAAAACGCGTTAGAGACAGTAGTTTGATGGAAAGAACAGGAAAAACACATGGCATAAAATTAAGCAACAAACCTCCTACTATTGCCATTAATAATAAACTTATAGATATTGTACTTACTTGGTAATCAAAGGGTGACGCTTCCTGAACTCTTACTTCTTTCCTTAAAAAGGTTTTATCATTTAAACGAGCCGTTATGATAAAATTTTTGCCTATTAAGTTTTTGCTTTTATCTATCGGATATAATCTTGCCGTGATCCCATTGTCTCCGACAGCAATTCGGGGGCGCTCAAATAGTATATTTTCTTCATCTTCTATATAAACGTCAAAATTATTTAAGGTTTCGTTCGTGGCAAATTCTAATCTTATTACCTGTCCGGTTTCCTTATTGTTATCTATAACTGCTTTTCTTAATTCAAAATCCGGTGTCCCTTCTTGCGGAATCTTATTAAAACTTTGAATAATAAAGTTATTTACTGATGAGTAAAATCCTTCTCCGGCTTCCAACTTAAGTTCTGCATTGATTCGTTCCGGCTTGCATTCCAGCTCGCGTGAACAAATGGTCAAATCTGCCGAAGCTTTAAGCTCAAGAGGTTGAGAAATGTCTTTTACTTCAAGCGTAAGCGGAAACATGAAATTTCCCTTCCAAACGGCCGCTGTTTTCCCGTCTTTTGAGGATAGCCTTAATGGAACAGGATTATCATAATTAACTGATTTAAGATTTTTTGACCCTTCAAATGAAATCTGAGGTTTTTTGTATTCTTTATAGTTCTGAGCTAAAATAAAATAGTCTTGTTCTATATCAAAGTGAATACCTCCTCTAATCTTTTGTTTATTGTTTATGGTGCTATCTTCTGCTATTAAACGCATTTCAACATTGTCTTTTTTTGACCATTTGCCCGTTCCATGCTTTCCTACAAACGGATCCTCATAAACAATGTTGTAAAAAGGAAGTTTTTTCCATTCTAATTTTTTTAATAATTGACCCAATTTTGCAAAATTTGTTGTTTCTTTTCCTTTTTCTCTCTCATATCTGGCTCTATAGGATCTAAAATCTCGTAAATTACTGCCATATGACAGGACCTTCTTGAAATCTTGGATGACCACAGCATCGTCTGATGTTATGTAGTCACGCTCTTTTGGAATATCGTATTCATCTTCCGAAACAAGTAATGCTGGTTCTTCCGGCAAAAGCATTTTAGCTTTTATGTTTTCATAAGTTTCTTTGCCATAACGGTATAATCTGATTAAGACACGAATCGTTTCTTCGCGATCATAAACTTCTTGACGTGTTAAATCAGGGAACTTCTTGGCAACATCTTCCGAAAAATCTTTTTCAATATCTAAACCAGGATATGCGTCATTAAAATATTTGCCGATTTCCAAATAATTGATAACTGTATCCGGAAATGTAGGGTTTTTTTCTTTATCTTCTATTTCTACTGAAGTATCTAATATAACCTTTTCTTCAGCAAAACATTCTCTTATGCTGAAAAAGCATGTAAAAAGCATTATACTTCTTATAAAAATTTTTATAATTTTCATTTTTCACCTTAAAAAATATTTTTAAGTTGTTTAATTATATGATATACTAACATTGTTGGGTAAATAAAAAGTAATTATGTTGGTGATTATATAATGGAAAACAAACGTGATTTATATCTTACAGGAAAATGTCTTGTTTCCATGCCACATATGGATGACGAGCGATTTGCCGATACTTTGATTTATATTTGCTCACACTCTAAAGAGGGGGCAATGGGTTTTGTGGTAAATAAAAAAATTAAAGAGTTCTCCTTTGCTGATTTAGCTAATCAACTTCCCATTAATACCATACATCCCGTTGAGCCTATTGACCTTCATCAGGGCGGGCCGCTGGAAAAAATTCGCGGCTTCGTCCTGCACACAACAGATTATATTAAGCCTGATACCGTGGTGATTGATGATAAAATGGCCGTTTCTTCTTCTATTGATATTATTACTGATATTGCCTTTGGTATGGGCCCTAAAGAAAACTTGATTGCTCTCGGTTATGCGTGTTGGGCTCCTCAACAACTTGAAAATGAAATCAGAAACAACTCTTGGCTAGTAGCTGACCCAACTCCTGAACTCGTCTTTAGAACAAAAGATGAAGAAAAATGGCAAAAAGCCATAGAATCTCTCGGAATTGACCTAAACCGTCTGAGTTTCCGCGCAGGTCATGCTTAGCCTTTATCTTATGTTTTGTGCTGATTGAAACATTTCCACTGTAAGTTGCAGTGTGCTTCCTTTTTGTGAGCCTAGTTGAACCAGTTTCATGTCCGCTGCTTTTTGAGCCCATAAGTTTTGCTGTGTTTCAGCTCTCTTATTTTTTATATATTCCATATCCTCTGCAAAATTCTTTGTATCAGATTCTTCTCTGATCTTTAGTAAAGAATCTTTATCTTGAAGCCAGGCTTGCGTTAATTTGTTTGCATCTTGATCACAATATTTTTTCAGAGCTTCACTTACTAAAGCCTGTTCCTGAGGTGATAAATTTCTCAAAATAAATTTGATGGCTTCTTCTTGATTTTTATCCATATCTGTGGTTTTAAAATCTTTTTCTGATAAAGAAACTCTAAAACCGTTGTCATCATGTATTACTTGCGCCGAGATAATGTTGCCTTTTTCATCTTTTAGAGCTTGGCCTTGTTCATTCGTTAAACAATTCAAGGCTACTGTCTTTCCTCCAACTTTGGCTGAGGTTACATCTTCCTCTCCCGTAAAATAAACAAAACCTTTACTCGTTTCAACGGCATTTACTGAACAATAATTTCCTTTGTTGTCTTTGCCACTACTCATATCTAAAAATGAATTATTTATTCCTGCTGACAGAAGACCCTGTCCCATCTCCTCATTAAGAGAATATGCAAACATCCTCTTATAGGAAGCATCATTCAAAATATTTGCCGTATATTTGTCATAATATTGTTTTCCATATTCTGCAAAAAATGTAGCTATTCCTTTTTCTGAGCCTTCAATATTTTTTCCGCTGATTTGGGCTTGCAACTCATCTGCCATATGCGCCATATATATACCGCCGGGAGAAAGCATTATATTACCAGTATCAATTTCTTTCATATACTGACCATTTCGGGCATGGCTTTTTTCATGCTCCGCCATTTGCAGATTTCCTGCATTTAGCTTGCTGACAAAATCCTTTTGTTGTTGCGCTCCAAATAAACCACTTTCTCGGTAGTTCCTATCTAATTCCTCTCCTATATATTTATTTTTTTTCTTATTGCTTTCTTTATATTTCTCTATACATTGTTGAGCATCTTCCAGAGACTTTATTTCTTCTTCATAACCTAATGCTTTGGCTCTTTCGGAAAAAGATGATAATGCTTCCGCAAATTTTTCAGAAGAACCTCCATTTGCTCGCGCGTATGCATCGGCATCACTCATCTGATATTGCACAAAAACTATTCCACCTTTACTTTCATCTAAATATGGAGAATAAAATGCTTTGTAATCTTCTATTTTATAAATTTGTTCAAGGGGAGAATCGGCGTTTAATTCAATTTGATTTATATACATGGCGCATTCTGCATTATTCGTTTGCTTCTCTCCAATAGAAATCTCTTGCTTATTCTTTATATCTTCTCCTGATCCTGTGTTATTATGCTCTTGAGCTATGCCTGATGTCGTTGCCAAGGATATAGCTCCAATCATTGCCGCACGCCGCAGTATAGGATTTTTATTTTTAATTTCCTTTATTTTTTGAGTCAAATTCATGCATTTTCTCCTATATTTAATTTAGCAAAACTCAACCTATCTGTCAATATTTTGTCTAACTCTTTACATAAAAAAAAAGCCCTAACTCTTTCGGGCCTTTTTTCTTATTTTTCAGCCGAAGCTAACTTCTTCTTATCTGCCGAGGCAAACATATTTTTATGTGTTTCCTTCAGCATCGCAACATTCTTTTTGAATGTTGCCAACTGTTGACCTTTTAGGTTTTCTCCGGCGGCTGCCTTAATCTTAAGCGGATTAACACGTTTTCCGTTTTGCAAAACCTCATAGTGCAAATGCGGGCCGGTTGAGCGCCCGGTTGAGCCAACATAACCAATTACTTGACCTTGCTTTACCCTGACTCCCGGACGAATACCCTTTGCAAATTTCCACATATGTCCATAAGCCGTAGAATATTCCGAATTGTGGCGAATCTTAACATAGTTGCCGTAAGAACCGTTGTATTTAGCCATTTGAACCACGCCATCGCCACCGGCATAAATCTTTGTGCCCTTAGGAGCAGCATAGTCAACGCCCCAGTGAACTTTATATTTTTTTAGAATCGGATGGAAACGGCGACCAAAAGGCGATGAAATACGCGCCTGCTTGAAAGACATTGGCTTGCGATCCAAGGTCTTCTTCATCGCATAACCTTTTTCGGTATAATAATCTACATTACCTTTGGCATCCTCAAAACGATAAAGCGCTATTTTGTCTTTTCTTAATTGCAAAGCCGCATACAAAATGTTACCGGACTTAACCAATTCACCATCAGGAGTTATTTGATTCTCATAGATAATCTCAAACTTATCGCCTTTACGCAAATCACGGCTAAAATCTACACTATATGAAAAAATATTGATAAAATTGGCAATTGTACGACTCGGAACACCTTGTCTTTGCATAGAAACTGACAAAGTACCGCTGATGTCGCCTGAGGCTGAATTTATTTCATCAAGCAACTCATCTTGTTCGGTTCTGACCTCATATTCATCAGCTTCATTTTTTTCCAGAACAAAACGTTTGCCCAAACTTGGCGAAATCGTAATACTGTTTAAGGATAAAAGTGTGTTTTCCTTAGGGTCTATTGTTGTGTTTACATTGATTTTTTGGCCAATACGCAGATTTCTGGGATCATAAACCTTCTTAAGAGTCAGATAGATGCTATGCGCTTCGTTATAATCCAAGCCTAAATCTGACAAAATACTAATCAGCGTATCACCTTTGGATATCTCAATCTCATTATCAACTGTTTTTTCTCTGTTACCGTAATTAACCATATCATACAGAGATTTGATATTTTCTACCGAACTCTCAGGATAAATCGTTTCCGGAGCACTGATTCCATTCTGAATGGTATTCTCCATCATCAGATAATCAAACTTGTCCGTGCGAGAAACCGAAGCTTTAACACTATTATTATTTGTCAGTGACAAAACGAAAGCAAAAGTCACCGCCGTTGCATAGCCTAATGCCAACAAACGATGTTTGTAACGCGGGTTACTTCCTATATTCTTAAACCTTTGTAAATTCATATAATTTCACACTTATATAATTAAACACCAAGTTACCTTGCCTCATATTTAAATTCTTTTCAAGCTTATTGTGCTATATTTCTTATAAAACCAAGTTTACAAGGGCTTTTTATGTGTATAACTAAGATTGTATCATAAATTTTGTTAATAATCTCATAATTTTAAAAAAAGTGCTTGCATTTATTTTTTTTGTTCTGTATAAGGGTATTCGTCATCAGATGGGGGCGTAGTTCAGTTGGTTAGAATACATGCCTGTCACGCATGGGGTCGCGAGTTCGAGCCTCGTCGCTCCCGCCATCTAAAACCCGGCTTTCTTAAGCTGGGTTTTTTGTTTATCCAAATTACTTTTCGGCTCTCTCTCGCTTCGCGAGTTCTTCTGGCTCATAAGTCTTGCCTCGCAAGACTAACTCGCTGCGGTCATTCGTCTTGTAACGTTTGCGCCGCTCTCTG
>CASFUZ010000026.1 GCA_949298065.1 uncultured Pseudomonadota bacterium
AGCAATTACCGGAACAACTGAGCGCGGTTGTTACAACAGAGACTCCCCCGCACATGCTCTTTGCATTCGCACCTTCAGCTCCGGCGGAGCGGGAAATGATTCAACTCCAACAACTTTTGCCGTTGGGGATACTTATATTGATAAAGATGGCAAAGTTTTGGGTACAGTGTTTGAAATTGATAGTGGAGGACAACACGGTAGGATTATAACCAGAATTTCTCGCAGCGGTACACAAAATCAAGCAATTGAATATTGCGACAGTCTCAATGCTTCCACCGGACTCATTTGGGGATTACCGACTTGGGCTCAAATGGTTACGGTCTGCAGTAACAATATCAGCGGATATTCTACAAGCTCTACTTATTGGACTGCCGATGGAAATAGAGGCCATGTCAATGATCCTAATTTTTCTCACCCTTCTTCTTGTGGTAAAGCTAATATTCAACTTTCACCGGACAGGAGTTATTCATACTTTTGTGCCGCAGCTTTTTAAGCCGGTAATAAAACAGGCTGTCTTTTATGACAGCCTGTTTTTTAATTGTTTTCATATTCCCGTTTTTCTTTCAGGAAAACAAAAATCCCAACAGGAATGCTCAAGGCATAGAGCGCTGTCATAATACCCAAAGTCATCCACGGTTGGCTGATGATGAAACTGGCAAACAAAGCCACAATCAGCATCATCGGAATAAACATGAACGTCGGCACTTTCATCTTCTTGGTTGATATGGTCGGAATGCGACTGACCATTAGGAAAGCCACAACCAACATTAAGCTGCTGCAAAATGCGTTGGAACGCAGAATATGTTCCAGCTCGGGAAAATCGAACGTCATCATAATCGGCATAATTGCCAGTGCTGCCGCGGCAGGCGCCGGAACGCCTACAAAAAAGTGATGCCAATATTCCGGCTGAGGCTCTTCATCTAACATCGTATTAAACCGAGCTAAGCGCATTGACATGCCGATGGCAAACAACAGGCAGAAAAACCAGCCGAATTTCGGAAAATCAAGCAATGTCCATTGGAACATCAGAATTGCCGGCGCAACGCCAAAGCTGACAAAATCGGACAAGGAATCCAGCTCGGCACCAAACTTGGTGGAGCCTTTCAACATACGGGCAACGCGTCCGTCCAGGCCGTCGAAAAAAGCGGCCAAGAAAATACAGATTACGGCCATAGCCCAGTTTTCGGCAATTGAATAGCGAATTGATGTAACACCTGCGCACAGAGCCAGCATTGTTACAATATTGGGGGCAATCTTTCTAAAAGGTAAGCTGGTGAGCTTTTGTCTGGAAAGTTGCAATTTTTTGTTTATCTTTTCCATTAGCGAATAATTCCTTTCATCTGCGGAGCGTTGCTGTTTAAGTTAGCAATAACGGTTTCACCGGCAACCATTGTCTGGCCTAAACAAACCTGAGGCTCAACACCTTCAGGAAGATATACATCTAATCTTGAGCCAAAACGGATGAGACCGAAACGTTCTCCGGCTCTATATTCCATACCCTCCGTTGCCTCACACAAAATGCGGCGAGCAATGAGACCAGCAATTTGAACAAAGCAAAGCGTTTTTCCACCCTTGGTCTTCATGGCCAAGATTTGGCGTTCATTGTCTTTGCTGGCTTTGTCCAAAGTGGCATTTAAGAATTTGCCGGGGACGTAAACCGATTTTATGATTTTGCCTTCAGCCGGAGCGCGGTTGACATGGACATTGAACACGCTCATAAATACGCTGACGCGGGTGAACTTCGCATCACCAAGACCCAGCTCCTCAGGAGCTTTGACCTTGGTTATCATCTGAACGGTACCATCCGCAGGTGAAACAACAACACCGTCTTCTTCAGGCGTAACACGTTCAGGGTCACGAAAGAAATAGAAGCACCAGACGGTCAGGACAAGACCAATCCAGCCAAGCGGCTGCCAAATCATTGCCAATAACGCTGTTATTGCAGCAAAAATACCAACATACTTCCATCCCTCGTTGTGGATATTCGGAAGAATGTAGCGGCGCCACGAAATGTCTATTGTTTTCATAAACTTTATCCTTATTAAAACCGCTTAAACCCTTGCCGAAACGCTGTTTCCGCCGCAAGAGCAAGTTTAAGCGGTGATTGACAAACAAGCGCAAAAAGCTCTTTATTTGAACCTTGCGCTGTGGTTAGCAAAGCATATTTTGCAAAAAAACTCAAGTTTTATGTTGCAATTATGGTTTTTTGTTTGTATAACTCTTTTTAGTTTTTTAATGCGCCTGTGGCGGAATTGGTAGACGCTGCAGACTTAAAATCTGTTGACCGCAAGGTCGTGCCGGTTCAAGTCCGGCCTGGCGCACCATTTTGAAAAAGCCTCCTTTAAGGAGGTTTTTTTATTGTTTATTTTAAGTCAAACAAAAAAACCGGCCGTTATGATAACGGTCGGTTTTTTATGGTTTAGAGTTTCTGCTTATTCAGCGGCGCGGAGGTCTTGGTAAGCCAGAATAGCTTCTTCAGCCTCCTGCTTATCCATATAGCGTGTGTCGCCTATGATGGCTTTACCAGTCAGACCTTTATGCTGAAGCATAGAAATAGTTTGGCGGACGTACCAGTCTTCTTGTTCGTCCATTGCCTTGCCAGACATTCCTTTATCGTACTCGCAAAGCTGCAAGTAACGAAGTATTTTCATGGCACCGGCAACTTCCTCATCGTCTCCGCAAAGATCGCGGGTTACGTTCGGGTAAGAATAAGCCATAAACATTACGGCTAATTCTTTGAATGCTTCCGGATATTCGCCGAGCCACGGGAACTTATAGCGGATTTGGTCTTCGCCTTCCGTGCGCAGATGAATATGGGCGCAGCAGTTGGCAAGGCTCAGGTCGCCTAACTGGTACAGCGGCTGGTCATAGGAAAGGATACGATATTCATCGTAATCTTTTCCGGCAGCTTCGCTCATTGTAGCCATTCCTTTCTTTTTGGGCGGAATGTCAGCAATGATAATGTTGCAGTCCGGCGCATCATCTGCGTGTTCCAGCCCCCAAGCGAACTCTGTTGCAGTACGCAACTGGTAAACCGGATAGCCGACAATAATCAGGTTACATTTTTCTATCCCAAACCGGCGTTTGAGAGAAGCAACAACCTTAATATTCTGCCAGGTATCTGTGTCGGTTGGATCCAGCCAGAGTTTGCGGACGTAACTCTTTGGCAAGCCCATCGCCACTTCTTCATTGGCGTAGGTGTCGGCCTCGGAACGTTGACGATATTTGAATGACGGATTGAAGTCTGTCATATTTTGGTTATCCTCAAAGCCAATATTGAAGACAAAATCAGGAAAATGACTATTGTTCTTCAAATACCTATACATCAGCTCTGTCGCCTTATGAGCCGTTTGCTGATGTCCGGAATAAACCAGCACCACGTCTATCCGACCGTCCTTGTTTGCCGGAATTTGGCGGTAGTCAATGGAGACTACTTGTTTCTTGCCAAACTTGCTGTCGTATTCCAACAGCAATCCGGGTTTGCCACGACCGTATTCTTCTGCTTCTAGAATAATGTTCTCTTCTTTGACCGTTAGGAGGTAGTTCGGAATTTTGTAGCGGGCGGCTTCAGCCATATACTGCGTAATCTGAAGAGCCGGATGTTCAACACCCAGTTTTGCCCCCAAATTAAGCAGAGGTTGGTAAGTTTGAGACCCCGGATGACGAATGAACTCTATCATCTGGCGGGCATACTCCTTTTTCACATTGGGATGCCCCGGAAGCTTGTTAATGTCTATCGCCATTTTGGCGTAGAGCTTCCAAATGGTTTCATCTTCCGCCGGATGTTTGCGGGCTGCGAACTCAGGATAACTCTTTTTAATACCATTCAGCAAATCGCTGACAACCTGCACGTAGCAAGGTCTGTAGTTTTCTTTCATAAATTGGAAATTTTAGTTAATAAAAAATATTTTAATGTCTCAGAAATCTTAAACGAGTTAAAACCCAAATATGAAAGAAGAAACTCTTTCAACATAATTGTCTTAATAATAGGTTTTAAACGTCATTAAAATACCACAATTTGCTTGAGGGGTCAAGACGAAAAATGGACAAAAGTTGTCAAATCAGAGGCTTTATTGAGGGGAAATGCTTAGGGAAGCAAAATGCCTTTTTGATAGTTGCGGCAAAGGGTGAATTGGTTATTCGCACTTTCATAGACATATAATCTATCCAGCTTGTCGGTATAGGTCTTAAGATAAGTATCAACCAGATTATAGCGCTCGGCAATCAGCTCCGGCGGGGTGTGGCGGTGAATGATTTTTTCTCGTTCCTGAGCGCGCGACTGAGCTTCCGCCAAACCGCACAAGATGAAATGCACCTCGGTTTGGTAGCCTTGTTTTCTTAAGCTCTCAACCAGTTGAATATGCGCCGAATTTACACCGCTATGCTCCAGATATATGTCTGAACGCGCTTTTATGGCACGGCGCAAAAGTTCATAGCCGATGATACGCGCCGGAAGCTCCCATTTCTTGAAGCTCTCTGCCAGACCCAAACGATAAGAATCAAGCTGATATGCCGGAAGGCTGTTCATAATCGCATCAAAGCTGATGAATAATTTATCCTTATTCCACCGATTATGCGCACAAAAAGTGCTTTTGCCGGCACCGGGGATGCCGCTGACCTGAACAAAAACAGGTTGCTTGGAAGCCTTGGCCTTGCTCATATACAAATCCAACAATCGGTCGTATTCAGGTTGGCGGATTGCGGCATAGTCATAGGGAATGAGCTTATAAATATCCGGCATCAGGCTTTTTATTTGCATTTGATTTTATCCTTATATTCTCAAAACCCCCTCTCTATAGCATAAAAATTGTTTTTTGTCTAATATTTTATGTTGTTATTTATATCACAAATTTGCTACATTTATTTTCAGAATATGGCAAATTTTTGAAAGGTCTCATTATGAGCAAAATTACTTGGAAAGCAGGAACTCTCCTTGCTCCCGTGCCTCCGGCTTTAATCTCTTGCGGAACGGTTGATAAACCAAACGTGATGACGGCTGCTTGGACGGGTATCATTAACAGCGAGCCTCCGATGACTTATGTTTCTATCCGCCCGAGCCGCTTCTCTCACGCTCTGATTAAGCAAAGCGGCGAATTTGTCATCAACCTGACAACCTTGCCTTTGGTTGAGGCGGCGGATTATTGCGGAGTGAAGTCCGGTCGGGATACGGATAAATTTGCAGCGATGCACCTTACCCCTGCCGCCTGCTCTAAAATATCCGCGCCCCAGGTTTTGGAAAGTCCACTCTCTTTGGAATGCAAGGTCAAGGATATTACGTCTCTTGGCTCGCATGATATGTTTGTGGCTGAAATTGTGGCCGTGAATGTGGATGAAAAATTTATTGACGACAAAGGTCATCTGGACTTGGAAAAAGCCGGTTTGGTAGCTTATTCTCACGGGCATTATTATACGCTGGGACGCAACCTCGGCGGTTTTGGGTTTTCGGTTAATAAAAAGCGCCTCAAAAAACTCCAAAACAAAAAGCCTGTAGCTAAAACTTCTGCCAAACCTTCTCTTGTGAAACCTAAGAGGAAGCCAAAATTTAAGAAAAAAGCATAAAAAAACAGGTCCGTTTCTTTTAACGGGCCTGTTTTTGTTAGGATTTTTAATCTTATCTGCTTTGCCAGTAAGTAATCTCTTTTTGCATATTGGCGCGGGCATCTTCTTCAAACAGTTTTGCAAACTCCGGCAATAAGAATAAAGGCTTGGATGACAAAAGATTCTTCAAGACCTCTATTCGGCCTTTCTTGTATGCCTCTTCATCATATTTGCTATATTCCCAGCGGATGTTGGCTGCATAATGTCCGTAATTTGCTGTATCACCCAAGATGGCTAAGTCCAAATCATGAATAAGCTTCATATCTGCGCTCATCTCGTCCGGTAAAGCTCCGTGCTTGGTTGCCATAATCAGTTTTTCAACCTGACTACGCAAGCTTGAACTAATACCAACCTCCTTTAACTGTTTACATGACAAAGCCTCATCATCTACATTACCTTCGTTGACAAAGTCATGATAAAATATGGCCAGAGCTAAGGTTGTCTCATTTTCAGCTTGCGCAAGCCCCAGATTCTCTGCAATCTGCCAATAATTGAACATATAAGCCAAATGCGACAAACTGTGGTGCTTGCGATGTGTGTTATAGGCTGCAACCAAAGCATCATATTTTTCTATACTTTGGAGCTTGGAAATGTTGCACTGCTTCAGCAGATTGATATATCTTTCCGATAGTTTTTTGCCAACCATATAGGCGTGAACGCTCGGCATAATATAACGCAAAGCGGCAATATATTCGTTGATTGCAAACAAAGTTCTTACGTTTGAGGAAGAAATGTAGGTCATATCCTCCCTTGGTACGGGAATCGTAGCCATATTCAGATGTGCCTTTCTTACTTCCAGAATTTGTTTGTTGAGAACGGATATTTGCATCTCACTGTCGTGGTCGCCAACAATTCGCTCCCCTCTTATTAGAGAAGTGGCACCTTGCTTTAAGGCCTCATCTACAGTTAAGCCTTTGTAGCTCACAACCTTTACGCAATCGGGCATGTTTGCCAGTCTTTCCAATGCCGAAAGCTCCGAACGAGAATATTTTATCCCAATTAAATCGCGATATTCGTACTCAAACAACAAATCATCCAATGACTTGTGCACCATCTCAGCTCTTTCTTCCGGCAAATAAAGCTGTTGCTTGCCTTCATTAACACCGACACCGACAATGACCTGATCATAATCATTAAGTGCTTCACAGATGATTCCTAAATGTCCTCGGGTTACCGGAGAAAATGATCCGGCGTAAAATCCAATTTTTGCCATAATAAATATATTTTAGGTGAATTAATAATCAAAAAATGTTTGAGTAATATGCGCGTAAATTTCTTTTCTGTCAATATCGGCACAAAAAAAACGGCACTTTAACGTGCCGCTTCTTCTTATGAACGAAAGGCAAAATCTGAGAACTTATTGCGTAAATATTCCTCCAAAGCCTTATCCGTGAAGAATTTTTCACATTCGGAATCCGGGGTGTTATCTCCTTCAACCTGACGATAACGTTGCAGTCTATAGGTCTTTATTCCCATTGAGGATAAGGTATCGGCAATGGTATAAATATCTGCAATATCTAAAACTCTGGGGTCGCAGGTTGTACGGCATTCAAAATCCACACCACTTTCAATCAATAGCTCCAGACTTTTGCGCACATGCTCAATTTTGTCATAGCCTCCGGTGGATTTTTTATATCCGTCCTTCGTCAGAGGTCCTTTAATATCAAAGCCGACCCAATCCAATTTCGGCAAAACTTTTTGAAAAGCCTCTGGACGATAGCCGCCTGTGTGCAAAGCAACCTTATAGCCCATAGCTTTTACATCATCTATGGCATCGCTTAAACTATTTTGTACCAGAGGTTCGCCACCGCTGAAAACAACAGCATCCAAAATGCCTTGGCGTTTTCCTAAGAAATCCAAAAATTTTTCCCAAACAAAATCCGTTGCCGAATCAATCGGTTGTAATGACGTATTGTGGCAAAAAGGACAACGCCACGGACATCCCTGCAAAAAAACGACAGCTGCCATATGCTCAGGAAAATCGACGGTGCTGAAAGTTTCAACACCGCCGACGTTAATTTTTGCACTCATTGCAATAAAACTGTCTGAATATTATTCAGCCGCAATGTCCATGTGGTCGCAGCAACCGCCGCAAACAGCTTTGCTTTCTGAGAAGCATACGCGAGAGTAAAATTCCGACTTCTTGCCTTTGTTAAATTCAGATACCGGACGGAAATATCCCATAACACGGGTCCAAACTTCGCAAGGCTGTCTTTCTTCATCGGCTAATTTAATATCTTCAAAATTAATTGTTGTCATCTTTGCTTTCTCCAAGGTTAATTTTTTTTACTCTATGCAACTTCTTTTCTGGAAGCTGCGGCTCTTTTTTCTGCTTTCTTCTCTTCGTCACAGATTGGGCAGTATTTGTGTTCTCCCGAAATATATCCATGCTTGGGGCAAATGGAGAAGGTCGGGGTGATGGTAACGTACGGTAAACGATAGTTGGTCAAAACTTTGCGGACAATGTCGCGGCAAACTTTGGCCGAGGAAATCCGCTGTCCCATATACAGGTGGAGAACTGTTCCGCCGGTATATTTGGTTTGCAGATTTGATTGCAAATCCAAAGCCTCAAACGGGTCATCGGTATAACCAACCGGCAACTGTGAGGAGTTGGTATAATAGGGGTTCTCTTCCGTTCCGGCTTGAATGATGCCTTTGAAGCGTTTTTTGTCTTCACGGGCAAAGCGGTAAGTTGCGCTTTCTGCCGGGGTGGCTTCAAGGTTATACATATGTCCGGTTTCTTCCTGAATCTTGACCATGCGGGCACGGATGTAATCCAAGAACTTCTCGGCGAATGCTTGTCCCCATTGGTCAGCAATGTTGTGCTCATCATTGGTGAAGTTTCTAATCATTTCATTGATACCGTTAACACCAATGGTGGAGAAGTGGTTGCGCAATGTGCCCAGATAACGCTTGGTGAAGGGGAACAAACCATTGTCAATCAGACGTTGGATAACTTTACGCTTAATCTCCAAAGAGGTGCGAGCAATGTTCATCAACTCATCTACGCGGGCAAACAAACCTTCCTCATTGCCTTTGTAAACATAACCCAAACGCGCACAGTTGAAGGTGATAACACCGATAGAACCTGTTTGCTCTGCCGAACCAAACAAACCATTACCTCTGGCCAAGAGTTCGCGCAGATCAAGCTGCAAACGGCAGCACATAGAACGAATCTGACCGGGTTTTAATACTGAGTTGATGAAGTTTTGGAAATAAGGCAAACCATATTTTGCTGTCATTTCAAACAAAAGTTCTGTGTTTTCATCTTCCCAAGGGAAATCCGGTGTCATGTTATAAGTCGGAATCGGGAAAGTGAACGGACGACCTTTAATATCACCTTTCATCATAATTGTGATGTAGGCTTTGTTAATCATGTGCATTTCCTCTTTGAGGTCGCCATAAGTAAACGGCTGCTCAACACCGGCGATAATCGGATGTTTATCACGCAAATCTTCAGGGCATACCCAGTCAAAGGTGAAGTTGGTAAACGGTGTTTGAGAACCCCAACGAGAAGGAACGTTTAAGTTATAAATCAGTTCCTGAAATGCTTGCTCAACTTGTTCATATGAAAGTTTGTCAACACGAACATAAGGAGCCAAGTAAGTATCAACAGATGAAAATGCCTGAGCGCCTGCCCACTCGTTTTGCAAAGTCCCCATAAAGTTGACCATTTGACCAACAGCGGCTGACAAATGCTTTGCCGGACCGGCTTCGGTCTTGCCGGGAACGCCGTTGAAACCTTCATGCAACAAGTTTTTCAAAGACCAACCTGCGCAATATGCCGCCAACATATCCAAGTCGTGAATATGTATATCGCCGTTGCGGTGTGCTTCGCCAACTTCCGCAGGATAAACATGGCTCAGCCAGTAGTTGGCCGTTACTTTACCGGAAACGTTTAATATTAAACCGCCGTTTGAGTAACCTTGGTTGGCGTTGGCATTAACACGCCAATCCAATTTTTCCAAATATTCATTGATAGAGCTCTCTACATCAACCATAACCTTTTTGTCGCCGCGAGAACGATTGCGCTGATCACGATACAAAATATAGGCTTTGGCCGTGGCAAAATAGTTGGCTGAAATCAATACCTGTTCTACAATATCTTGAATCTGCTCAATAGAGGGCAGTGTTTCCGAAAACTTATGTTTCAAAACTTTCAAAACTTGACCAGTCAGCAACCACGCTTCCTGCTCACTAAACTCACCGGTGCTGTTGCCGGCTTTCAAAATTGCGTTATAAATGCGGTTGCTGTCAAAAGGCGCCAATGTGCCATCTCTTTTGGTAACCGATTCAATGGCGATAGTCTCATTTGCGAGCGCCGTTTGGTATTGATTCTCAGACATATCCTACTTAAATCCTTCTTTTAGAATACGGGGTTTATTAATGTTTAATTTATTTTATCAAAGCTGATATTGTTATACAATATATAGTATTAAAAATTTGTAAACAGCCTATATATTGTATGCACAAATATTTTTTTGATTTTTGATTTTTTTATTTTACAGGGGGGCAGAATCCCATAAAATTTATGATTTCATATTGCTTGATATGCTCGCTTATAACAAGCCCTTTAAACTTATTTTTGGGTATTGACAGAGCTATGTCATTATATTTCATATAAAAAATTTTTTGAGGTAAGTGGATAATTTTTTTTAAGAATCAACCACTCTTATATCCCATTGTTTTTACTTAACTTTTTTTATATCTATAATTCACAGGTTTTCCACAGATTCTTAGAGAAAAGACAAAAAAAGAGCCTCCTTATTCGGAGACTCTGTTTTTTTTGGATTCTTTAGCTTCAGAATCAGCGGCCGGCACCGACTTCTACTTCTTCTCCGACCACTGTTTCTTCTATATATTCATCCGAGCATTGCGGACCAATGCAGCGTTTAAGCACCGTTGCTTTTCTTCCATCCGTCAGACCCTTGACGCGAATCGAAGGAACATATACCGACTCTATTTGAATCTTGAAGACCAAATAGCCGAGGTTGCCACTTTCATCCGTGATATAAACCTTTATCTTATATTCTCCGACATCTGACGGCATTGCAATACCCTCAAACGTATGCGTTTCCTCATTAAACTTCAGCCATTTTGGCAAAGGAGAATCGTCAATCAAACCTGCTTTGGTGGTTACTTTACCTTCCAAATCCATCTTGTCAAAAATAGCTTGCGGAATATCAATATAGATTCTTTGTCCGGTTTCCAATTTCAAATCCGGCATTAACCTAGATGATGACAAATTGACCGGCGGACGCTTGCTCGGGACATCCAGCAAATATGGTCTGTTATCCGGCAAAAATTCGCCTTGCCGCCATTTTTCCAAAACATTGCGCAAATATACGGCTATCTTGGAGGGTTTTTCTTCCAACATAAAGTACGGTAATGCATCTAAGCCGATGGTGGCATATAAGTTACCCAAAGACTCCTGAACATCCGTATAAGCAGCAAAAGCGCTTGCCTCATCCTCAATCGCACGAGCGGCTTCCAGCTGACTCTTTTCAGCCTTGCTACCGTTTTCAAGCGTGGTATCTTCTGCAATGTTTTCTGAGGTATTGGCTATCTCTTGGCTGATTTGATAATCTTCAACAGATGACATATATTGCGCCCAAGAAACATATACTTGGCTCAAAATCAAGGTTGTCATCCGCTGGCGGCGCAAAGACTTCAAATCATTGGCTGAAAGGTTTTTGGTATTTTCAAAAACACTCAAACCAACTTCTCTCGCCTTCTTAGACCACAAGCGATTATAATAGTTCGGGTCATTGCGATATTTGCTTAAAGACGGGTCTTCAAAACCCTTAATGCGAATCTTTAGCTCATCGGCATTCGTAAACAAATCTTGCACTCTGAGCTCCGGACGATTGGTTAAAGCTAACCATTCCAGCTGAGCCAAATCCGTCTTTAAAGACGGGAGTTCAAAGTTGCCGTATTCCGGACCGACAAGCTTGTATTCCGTTGATGGATGGAAACCCATCAAGCTTGCCAATCTGACCTCGGCAGTTTCCATATCTCTCTTTAACATAGAAAGATTTTTAACCGCTTCCATATATTTTCTCTTCTTGACCAGAGCGGTTCTGTCCGGACTTTTTCCTTCTCTTGCCAGCTCTTTGGCGGCAACATTCATATCATCAACCTGCAGGGTCATATATTCAATCATACCGTCAATCTGCGGCAGGAGCTTTTGTGCCTCCAAAGTTTTCCAATATAACGTGCGGGTTTCTTGTAAAATGTTATGTATTACCTTACGGCTCTGTTCAAAAGATATTGATTTTGCATAAGAGGGATCTTGCGTTTGATAATATACGGTGGAAATATCCAAAATATTCCACGCAACTTTCAAATCAGGACTTAAGTTTGAAGAACTATTGGTGTTGACATAGCCGGCATTGCTCATAATCTCGGGCAAGTGTGATATATTTTCGCCAGCCTTTATCAAGCTTTGTTCGTAACTGACCATACGGCGCGAATAATTGTATTTTAACGCCAAGGCCATTGCCATATACATATCAATCGGCTTTTCTATCTTGCGCGGGCTGCGCACAAACATATTCTGCATATCCACATCTACACGGATGGCTCTGTCCCAGTCCGTATAATATGCCGGAGATGGACGATTGTCCGGCGTGGTCTTGTTGCAGGAGACAAGCATCAACACCGCCCCCAGAAAAGCATACACTGACTTCTTCATATTTCCAAAATCCTTAATATACGCGTATATTCATTCACTTTATACCCTCTGAATATAAAGCTTCTATTTTATCTTTATATCAATATTTTGAATCTGAACAGTATTTATTTGCTTTTATTCAACTTTCATGTATAAAATAATGTTGAGTTAATTATTAAGGCTGATGAACAGTATGTCTGAGATATTTAATACTATTTTTAAATATAAGGAAAAACAAAGCCCAGATGAGCTCGGTTTGTATCCCGAACGCGTGCATGTTGAAGCAATGCCTGAACGCCGCTATCTGTGGACTTCTCGTTTTTTGGTCATTCTCTCTTGCCTTAGCATTAGTCTTAATATGATGTTGGCTGCAACTATCTATCTCTTACTGCCGCAAAGAACGGTTTATCCTCGCTTGTTCCAAATCAATAAATATTTTAGTATGCTTGAACAAGTCCAACCCGCCGAAATTAATTATCCTGTCAGCGACCTTATTACCGAAGAGCATATCACCGAATATATTATGCTTCGTTATATCGTTACTTCTGACTATGATGAACTCGTTTCTCGCTGGGCTAAGGGTAATATATTGTATTGGTATTCCGCGCGCGATGTTTATGATGACTTCGCTAAAAATGATGCACAAAATAATATTATGCAGTTCCGCGAAAAATCTTTGCAACGCGATGTGGAAATTGAATGGATTAAACCTCTGGCTAAAGGTCTTTGGCAAGTTCAGTTTAAGACACTTGATTATTTGCCGGAATATGACTATCCCATCATCAATATCTGGCGCGCAACTTTGCGCATCAGTTATGTTAAGATTCCCTTCATCCGCCGTGATGACGGTATCCTTAATCCTTATGGTTTCCTCGTTAATAACTTCTCTTTGGCTTATCACGGAACACCAGAAACCTCCGCGCATTATCTGGAAACAGCTAAAAAAGTGACGGAAGAACTCTATAAATAATCCTACAAACTTGAGCACTCACTGGCTGCTTGGACGACCATTGTTGAACCGCGATGCTTCCGTCGTGCATATCGTGAGTTTGTGCCTTATGTCTTTATGGATTCTTCGGAGCAAAGCTCCTCAGAATGACGGAAATAAATAGGGCCTCAATTATGGTTGACTTTTGTGTGAAAGCGATGTATCCTGATATTTAGATATGGACTTTAATTCTAAATTATTGGGAGAATGGCTATGCGATGTTTGCTCTTATCTACTGTGTCTTTACTTTTGATACCGGCTGTCGCCTTGGCTACTCCCGATTTTTTCTCACATATACACACCACACCTATTGAGTTGAAGCCCATATCTCCTTCTTTGGGAACTAAACTTGCCGGTGTCTGTTTTATGGGACAAGGCAGTTGCGGAGATGATGGCTTTTATAATAAAGGTTCTTCCGGCGGCGGCAGTGGCGGTGATGATTTTAATATTGATACCGACAAACAATGCAAAAACGAAGGTTATACCATTACTTCTTGTCCTGCCGGTTCGGCGGCTGTCGGCATTTGTCCTTATAACAGCGGTTATTATAGCGGATGTAAGTCTTATGAAGAACTTTGCAAACAAGACAACTATTATAAGACTTGTTCGGGAAATTTGGTCTTAGACCCTGACCAAAGTTGTGATTATGACAGTTCTTATAAAAAATGTATTCCTTCCGAAGAAGCTTGTGAAGATGAAGGGTATCAAAGCAGTTGTGAAGACGGAAAAATCTTAGACCCCGGACAAGTTTGCTCTTATAACTCATCTTACCAAAAATGTGAATGTAACCCTTGTGACGGGTTTGAATATAGCTATGAGGAAGCCACCGCACAAGGCTATGAGGTTGACGGC
>CASFUZ010000027.1 GCA_949298065.1 uncultured Pseudomonadota bacterium
GGTTCCTTTATCAGATACACTAGACTTTATCGTATTTATTTTCCATAAATACCCGCCGTCTGCGTATCCTCTTTTTTCTTATATACTCTCTTCTATAACTACCGGGCAAATTTGCTCAAGGCTAACTCGCAGCCGGTGAGCTGGTTTATATGACAGTCATCATTAGATGTCAACATAAAAAATGAAAAATTTTTGATTTTTTTTCACATTTTTTCTAACATACTGAATATGTGTGAAATTTTAAATTAGATTTTTTACTGAAAAAAGTAAGGCTTTATTTCCATTTTTTTAACCTTATCGGGGCTACAATGTTCACAATACATGAACTATGAATCTAAATCAAGGTAGCAATTATGTTAAAAAACAATATCTTAGTTATAGCTTTAGTTTTAATACTTTCGGCTTGCGCCTCTGAAAGGCCAGTGTTAACCGGTGTTGATGGTTCGGCGATTCCGCCTGCTTTTGCTCATTTTCCTGATGTTCCATTTCCTGACCAATCTTACATTGATTTGGATGAAACAAAAGCTTTAGGCACTGGTGACAACTGGATTGGAAGCCTTGCTTTTACGACTCCTTATAATGCAAGTAGCGTCTTTGACTTTTATATGTCTGAGATGCCGAAGCTTAAATGGAAAGAGATTGCAACAGTTCGTGCTGAGATTAGCCATATGACTTATGTGCGCGAGAATCGGGCCGTGCAGATTTTGATCCTCTCTGACGGTTCTAATGCCGCCAGAGTTACAATTACGGCTATTCCGAATCCAAATGCTTCCGGTTATTAGTCTCAAGGAATTGGCAAGGAGAAGATAAAAAATGCATTTTGAATTTTTTACGATGGGCGGAAGCCAACTTTGGGAAGACGTTTTCTTTTATCAAAAATGGCGTATCCAAAGAAATTATCGTACAAAAAAATATCGCTTGCTGGATCCTTGGGATATTCAACGCCATAACGGTGGCTTTGAAAGCTGTAGAAAAGCTTTCTTGGAATATATTGAAATTTATGAACTTTCAAGACAGCGCGGACATATGGTTATTATGCTCCATGGTTTGGCCGATAGCAAAAACATCTTCAAACCTCTATGGCGCGCCGTACTAAAAGAAGGAATGATGGCTGCCGCAATCAACTATCCCTCAACGAGAAAAAAAATTGATGCCCATGTCAGACAATTGGATTTTTTCTTAAACCATTTGGAAGATGTCCAAGAGATTTCTTTTGTTACTAAAGGAGTCGGCGGAATTGTCTTACGAAAATTAATGGCCATAGAATCTCCTTGGCAAAAAAAACTTAAGATTAATCGTATCGTTCAAGTCTGTCCTCCGAATCAAGGAAGTAAGCTTTTTGTTTGGTTACAAAAATTTAATTTCTTTCGCTGGTTGCTCGGACCTATGCTGAAAGAAATTTCTCCTCAAAATATGATTTTTATTCCTAATTTTCACAAAAACTTGGAGTTTGGTATTATTTCAACTGACTTTCCGGCAAAAAATCTATCAAAATTTGTTTCCGAAGCTTTTCAAAAAGCTTTGCCTTCCCCTAGAGAATCCGATTTAGACGGCGCTAAGGATTCTGTTTATATTCCTAATGTTAATTATAATGTCTTTAACAACCCTAAAATTGTTCAAGCTTGTGTGCGTTTTTTGACCAGAGGGAAGTTTTAACTAATATGAAAAAAAATCAAAAAACTGTAACAAAAAATTTTACTTTTATATGCTACACTAAAAATAGCATGGAAAAGCTTTAAAGCGAGGAGCCCATGAGAGCCATACTGATTAATATTGGAATATTGCTGGCTATTGCCGTTGCTTATTATATAGACTTTTTCGGTTGGTTTACAACAAAATATGCTTTTTGGGGTTCTTTGATTTTGGTTGTTGCCGTATTGTTGGCCGCTTTTAAAATACTTGGCAATCCTTGGCATAAGGACGACAATGATGAAAATATGTAACTGGAAAATTTTTGGTGTATGTCTGTTCTTCGGGCTTCTGTTTATGTCAATGACTAATGTGGCTGTGGCTGAAGAGTCCGATACAACAGACTCTAACGTTGCCGTTAAAGAAGATATTGAAACTTTTTTTGGTGCTTTGAAACTTGGTGATAAAAAAGACCAAGATGTTATTGATCAATTTCGGAAAAGCTGTGAAGATGCTAAGAAAAAGGTTAAGGATAAAGAGGACGAAATAGCTGATGTAACTGTTAAAATAAACCAAGCCACTGTTCAAGGCAGTATCGGTACGTCCGTTACTGGGTTCGTTATGATTGGTACGAAATCTATTACTGATTCTGAAGCATATGAGAAATATACAGAAGAAAAAAACCGTCTACAAGAAGAATTAAAACAACTTAAAGAAGAAAAAAATCGTATCTGTGCCGAGGCTGATGAAGCATTGGAAAATGCTGAAGGCGCCATCTATGTTTATACCGGTTCTGACGGTTCTCAACTATTTTTTCAATATGACGGCAAAACTGCCAAAGCTCTTAATGGTGTTACTCGCGGGTGCACTCCTTTGCCTATGAAGGTTAATGAAGGTAAAACGTGTATTTTCTGTCCTCTGTTTGAAAAAATATTTAATGCAGCTAATGTTATGTCTACAAACTCCTATGGGGTTTTAGCAAATGCATTAGCTAATGTAATGCTCATCGGCTTTGCCATCTGGATTGCTTTTTCTCTATTAGGAAAAGTATCTTCCTTTACCAAAATGGATGCACCTAAATATATTACTGAATTGTTAACTCAAGTCTTTAAAGTTTTATTGGCATATTTGCTCTTAAGAGATGCTCATGCTGTTTATAACTACGCCTTAGGTCCTTTATTAAAAGGCGGTATGGAATTTGGTATGACGCTGCTTTCCGGCTCTGATAAATATCTTGATGCTTGCAAATCTCTCGGTGTGCAAAATATGCCAACAAATGGTTTGCTTCCTGCTTATTTATATACCCAGCTTGAGTGCTTTATTAAAGCCGTTCAAGCTGAGTTGGCTCTTCAACAAGCTATTGGCTCTTCCTTAATGTGTGTGGCTTTTAATGCCGGAGGTGAAATCAAAGATATTAAAGTAACATCCTTTACTATTCCTAATTTTTCTATGTTAATTGAAGGCATTCTTATTTGGGTTTTTGCTTGGCTGCTTTCTCTTGCTTTTGCCTTTTATTTAGTGGATGCCACCGTACGCCTGGGTATTGTTGGTGCTTTAATGCCTTTCCTTATTGCCAGTTGGCCGTTTAAAGTTACTTCAAAATACACTTCTCAGGGTTTTACGATGTTTATGAATACATTTTTTACTTATGTATTTATGGGCTTGGTTGTCAGTATTAACATTCAACTTATTGGCTCTTCTTTAAGCGGTGCTCCAGGTGGTATGGATGCTATTGAAGATGCCTTAAACAGCAATAAGGTTAAGGAATTTCAGGAAATGCTTGATATTGGTCTTGCCGGTTTCCTTATTTTGATTGCCAGCTGCATCTTTGGCTTTAAAATCTGCGGACAAACTGCCGAATTAGCCGGAAATATGGCCGGAGGCGGCGGTGGTAGCTCTATTGCTCCTGAAATTGCCGGTATGGGGTATAATGTTGCAAAATCGGCTACTCTTGGCACGGCAAGTGCTATCGGAGGCGGCGCTAAATTCCTCGGAGAAGCTACCGGTATTAACGAAAAGGCTCGCAAATTTAGAGATAAAGCCGTTGATAAACTCATTGTTTCTCCTTTAGCCAAAGTATTTAGTTTTGGCCGTTCTGGCGGCGGCGCGTCTAAAAAAGCAACCGCTAACCAAGCTCCTAAAGCTACTAATGCCGGTGGAACCGGAGGTGCGCCGGTTACTCCTGATCAGGCTCGGCAGGCTGATAATGTGGTTAATGCCGCACCAAGACCTACTGCTACTCAGCAGAATCAAAATCCCAGACAAACACAATCTGGCGGTTCTCAAACTAGTACGGCTTCCTCTCAAACAAATAATTCTTCATCTACACAAGACAATCAAAATGTCTTAACGCCAGAACAACAACGAGAACAACGAATTGATCAGTTTAATCGTAACCATGCTGCTGCTTTGGATTTGAATAAAAACTCAGCAGAGTACAGGCAACTTTCAGAGCAAAGCGGAAAAGCTACAACAAACCGCGATGCGGCTGCTCAAAGAGCTCGCAGCTTTGAAGCCCAAGCTAAAGAAGAAATGGATAAAGCAAAATCCTTGAGAGAAAAAGCTCAACAAATGGCTGACAGCGCAGAAAAAGATGCTTTAATCCAACAGGCTAATTCTTCTGATAAAAACGCTAATGACTTTACGGCAAAAGCAGCTGAAGAAAAGAATAAAGAAAAGGAAAATGATGCTATTGTTCGTGAAACTTTGCAAAAGATGGAAGATATGAAGCAAGAAAGGCTTAAAACAATGTCAAATGAAGATATTGACGGTATTATGAAGCAATCTTACGGTAATGATTATCGCGCTGATCAAAGTGCTAACCGTAATGGATGGAGCTTTTAATTAGCAAACAGGGTATGGAACTATGTTTAAAGGCGTGGACATAAAACAAATCTTCAAAATGTTGCTGATTGTGCTCTTTGCAACATTTATGCTCACGTCTTGCAGCAAGGAAACTTCTGATGGAAGTGTCGGCGCTCATAACAATCAATCCGCTTTAGATGTCACGGATAAAAGCGGACAGCAGGAATTAGCCGCTCAACACAGAGAGTGTTGGCAGTCTAGTATTGTAGATTTACTCTATGAAAACATGGGAAAAGTTGCTTTGGGTATGTACGCTAAAATTACTGACGGCGCTCTTCCTTTAATGATGTTGGCCTTTGCTATTTGGACTATATTCCGTCTCTTAAAATTTGTCGGCTCTTTTACTGAGGATTCACCTGCTGAGATTTGGAATGAAATTGTCCGGAAAATGTTTGTTTGTATTGTGTGCGGTTTAATTGCTTCATCTACAACTCAACTTTTATGGTTATTGAATACTATTGTCTTTCCTATTTATTATGCCTTTTTGGAGTTGGGATCCGAAATCTTAAATGCGGCAGGGGACGGAAAAGCTTTTAAAGTTGATAATTCTGCTGTTATATCTTTCTTCCAAGAAATGATACCTGTCAGCCAACCTGTTTTATGCTCCGCTTCCGGCGTTGGAAAAGCATCTATTGAAACTCTATCTTTTCCTGAAGGACCTAGAGTGATGATGGATTGTATGATTTGTTCGGTTAATGAACGGTTGACTTTAGGCTTCTATCTTTCTTTCAAGGTTATGGCCGGAAGTGGTTTTATGCCTTTTATTCTTGGATTGTTCATTTTGGCTTGCTTTACTATCGTTAAATTGGGCTTTGTCTTTTATCTCGTTGATAGTATTTTCCGCTTTACGATGATGGCTGTTATCTTGCCCTTGTTGGTTATGTCTTATGCTTTTAAACAGACTTCCGGCTGGGCAAAGCATGGTTTTGTAACTATCCTGAACTCTGCCGCATTAATGATGTTTATGGCCGTTATGATGGCTATGGCTTTACTCGCTATGGAAAAAATAATTAGCGATAATTCGGATATCTTTAAAGATAATGTTGATGTTGCTTCTTTCTCAGAGTTTAGTGTTCCGTTTATGTGTCTTATGTTAATTGCTTTCCTTATTGTTTCAAGTGTGGAACTTGCTCAGCAGGTTACAGATAGCTTGGTTGGTGGAAACTCTGATTCGGCATTCCAGAAACGTGTCGGCAAACTTGCTGCTCAAATTTTGTGGGGAGCTTTAGGTATTATAACCTTCGGCGGTGCAAAGAAAATTCGTGAGGTTTGGAATACGTTTAGGGCAAAATAAAAGGGCTGAAAAAAATGAAAAAATGTATAAACATAAAAAATAAAATTCTTCTTAAAGCCTTTTTGTTGGCTATTACTTCGTTTTGGTTACCTCTTCACTCTTTTGCTTTGGATGTAGATTATTCAAGTTATTGTGGCTTTTTAGCCGATAAAAAAACATCAACAGAAATGAAAGAAAATTTTGATACTGATACAACGAAAGAAAAAGTTAAAAAAGTAAACCAGATTGAAGAAAAAGTTAAAGATTTTTGTAAAAAACTTGAAGACGCATCTAATTCTGAGATATATAGACAGCAAAACTTTTTTACATATGAAGTTGAAGATATTGACGCTTATAATACAAGATTTAACGCAATTCTTGAAAAAAATCCTTCACTAAAAAGAGAACTTGCCATTCTAAAAGTGAAATATGAACAAGCAACAAAAGAATTAGACGAAGCACGAGCCGCTGATGTGGATGCCCATGAAAAAGCAAAAGCTTCAGGAGAATATCAACCTTGCGGACCTCAATATCCGAGAGGTTGTCCTGATGGAAAAAAATGTTTTAAATATAGAGATGCCTCCGCGTATTCCGCTTTCCAAACATATAATACTTCTCTTGAAATTACATATGCTTATAAATGTTTGGAGCCTGATAGTCGCGAAGCTAAAAAGAACAAGTACACACCTGTTCTAAATGGTGAAAATACTGATGAAATAAAACTTTACACTTCGTCTGCTTATTCTTTTCTTGATTCTCGTACAACTATAACAGAAACAGGTGAGGTAACTGTTGAATATTTGAAAAAAGAAAATGGTTGTAATATTGAAGCTATGCGAGTGCAATATCAAAGCAAATGTTATTCTTGCGTTATTATTAGGACTTTGATGGAAACTTTTCTAAATGCTTGTAGTAAAGCCTACGATATTACTTCTGAAGCCGGCGTAAAATTGTTGGTTTTTGGCGCTTTGATCTGGATGGCTTTCTTTGTGATGAAAAATGTTTCTTCTCTCTCTAATGTTGAGCCGGGCGCTATGATGAATACTTTAATGACCTTCTTATTTAAAGTTATGGTGGCTTATATTCTGATTACTTCTGGTTTGGGTGTGTTGGTCAAATATACAATTAATCCGATTTTGACTGCCGGCGCTGATATGGGAATTGCTTTTATAAATGCAACCAGTGATGTTTCCGGTGCTAACGGTTTAGAATCTCGTTATGCCGTGCATACACCTACAATTACCGATGGGGGCACAACAACTGAAATTGTTTCCTCTGATGTAATGAATCGTGTTATGCAATTTGCTCAAGATTTGGATAAAAACGTTTCTTTAAATTTGGTTATTGGTCACTCCATTACTTGTTGGTCCATTACTGGAGGAGCTTGGGATTTTCATTATTTTAGAACCGTTAATTTATGGCTTTGGTTTTGCGGAGCTCTTATTTGGTTTGTCGGATTTATGTTAACTTTGGGTATCGGTTATTATTTGCTTGATATTTCATTTAAGCTTGGGTTTGCCATTATGGCTCTGCCTGTTGTTATCGGCTTGTGGCCATTTAATATCACTAAAGGAAAAGTTTCTGCCGTCATCAGCATTATCTTGAAAGCTGCCGGTACTTTTGTGTTCCTTGCTTTAACGACAACTTATGCCTTAGTAATGATAAGTATTGCTTTGCGCGATACAGACACTTTGTTAGATAAAGTTAAAGATGGGGAGGCTGAATGGATTTCTGAAACTTTTGCTCCTACAGGTCCTTATTTCCTCATTATCTTGTTTGCTTATTTATATTCCATGAAGCTTATTTCTTCAACCGTTAGTGATTATGTTGAGAAGTTTTTTAAGGATGGTGTTTTCGGCTCCGCAGATCCTATGCATGGTAAACTTACTCAAATAACCGATATGACTAAACAATTGGGAATGATGCCTGTTAAATGGGCTGGTGGGAAGATTGGAGATGCGGCTAAAGAAAAAGCAAAGGAAGGGGCTGTAAGAACAGGAAGATTTGTTAAAGGTTTGTTCAAGGGAAAAGCAAATGGTGATCAAGAAAAAAATAGCAAAGGAGGCCGTAATCCGTTAAGCGGTGGCGGCGCAGCCCTTAAAAACTCAGGAAAAGGTCTTAAATCTGCCGGCGCTACTACAGAGCAGACAGGAAAAGGTGTTAAAGCTGCCGGTAAAGGAATGCAAGCTGGCGGCAAAGCTGCACAAGCTGGTGGAAAAGGTATGATGAATGCTGGTAAAGCTTTAAGTTCTACCGGTCTGGGGGCTATCG
Organism: uncultured Pseudomonadota bacterium; assembly: GCA_949298065.1. GTDB lineage: Bacteria > Pseudomonadota > Alphaproteobacteria > RF32 > CAG-239 > Scatacola_A. The sequence goes on from CASFUZ010000027.1 coordinate 8,039, forward strand.
TTGGCGTACCAATGATGCTTGCTGGCGGGGTCACTTATGCCGCAGGAAAAGGCGCTGAAATTGCCGGAAAAGCAACACAGAAAGTAGGAAGTGCCATGCAAAAAGGTGGCAAAGCCATGAAAAAAACCGGTGAAAAAATTGAAAAAGCCGGAGAGAAAATGCAAAAGGTCGGTAAACGTCTTCAGGTCGGTGATCAAAATGATTCTTCTCCAAAAGAAGAAAATTCTTCGGAAAATCAAAATGAAAATAATTCAGATCAGAATCAGGAAAACCGCAAATAAGGATGAAAAAAATGACAAATATTCCTAAATATATTAAAAATATCACCCTTATGGCTATGTTTGGGTTTTTTGTCCTTTGCGCCCATATTAATCTTTCTCGGGCTGCTGATGATTGCGGTGCTGATTGTGATGTCAGTTGGAAAAACTGTCCCTCCGGTACTCGTACAGATATTTCAGCTGATTGCTTAAAACAACTTAATAATTCTTATAATGCCTGTATTAACACTATGCCAATTGCTGGTAATGTTGATCGTGTACCTGAAGATTTGTGTTTAAGAAATCGCTCTAACCCTAAGCATAACGGAATGGATTATGCTGCGAATGCCGGTTCAAAAGTTACTGCAGCTGCTGACGGTGTCGTCATTCGTGCAAACAACTGTTCTAAAGGTTATGGGCGAAAAATTGTCATTGAGCACCAGCGCAAGGATGGCAAAGGATCTTCTTATGTTACCGTTTATGCTCACCTTTCTAAAATAGCCGTCTCTCAAGGACAAATTGTTAAAAAAGGTGATGTTATCGGTTATGTCGGCGGAACAAGCTGTGACGGTTCACCAAACGGAACCCCTTGGAAAGAATACGGTAATCACTTGCATTTTGAAATTAGAACCTCGGAAAGCGGATCTGTTATCAATCCTATGTGTGATGAGATTCAATCTTTATGCGGTAATTGTTATACTGATTTTAATCCTAATCAATGCCGGATTGAGTGCAAAATGAATCCCGAAAATCCTATGTGTAAATCTAATTCTCTCAATTATGATTGGAGTTCTTTTAATGCTCCCAAATGGTCTCCTCCTACAGATTTTGCAACACAGAACGCCGTTGTTTCAACAACTGCTTATACAGCCTCCAGTTCATCTAAAGATTGTAACATTGATTCTTATAGAAACTCTTATAACAGCTGCATTTTCTGTGACCTTTTCCGCGTGTTGTTTGATACGGCAAGTACCTTAGCTAAAGTTTCTTATACCTCCTTGTCTGATGCTATGGTTTCTTTGGTTGTTATCGGTATGGCTTTATGGTTGGCTATTACAATCTTGAAATTTATTTCGGCTTTTGATGTTAAAGAGCCGCGGATGCTTATTAAAACAATATTCAACCAGGCTTTTGTTGTAATCTTTGTAGTCGTTATTTTGAGGTCTGATATTCAGGAATTTATTGATTTGATTGTTTCTCCTGTTTTTAATACCGGTATGGCTTTGGCCCAATTGGTTACTTCCGGTCAAACCGGGCAAACTTGTTCCGGCTTTACCCAAGTGGCTGAAGGAGGCGGATTACCTTCTTCTATTGGAAATAATATTCTTTGCACTATCCAAAGTATTCAGGGTAAACTTTTAGATATTATAACTCTTGGTTCAACGTCTTTATGTCTTGCCTTTTTTGATAAGAATGGCGGTTATTGGTTTTTACCACATTTGGGGTATCTGATTACGGGATTAGTATTATGGATTACCGGTATATTGCTGATGATGATATATCCTTGGTTGTTGATTGACTCTATCTTACAATTGAGTATCGCTTCTGCTCTAATCCCTGTGGCTATTGCTGCTTATGCTTTCCCTATCACCCGTAAAAAATATGTATCTAAGGTTTGGGAAACATTTATGACGGCTATGTTTACCTTCCTTTTCTTGACTATCGTTATCTTCATCATAACTACGGGTATTGAACAAACTATTGCCGAGGTTATGAATGATAGCATCAAATATGCCGGAACAGGAAGTTCTTATGACTTCATATTGGATGCTACCTATGGTTTAGCTTGGTGGTCAGTACGCTTCCTAAAACTTGTTTTCTGGATGCTTTTGGGATGGGCCGTCCTTGAAAAAGCTCAAGAATTTGCTAAGGCTTTCAGCAAAGGAGGCTTTAGTATTAAACCTATTGGAGCTCCTTTTGGCGGTATGGTTAATAATGTTGCAACAAAGGCTGCTCTCGGCGTTGGCGGAAAGGCTATGCAGGGGACCAAATGGGCCGGAAAACAAATGTTGAACGGTGCTAAAGATATGGCTCATTCTGCAAAAGTTAACCGCATGGCCAAAAGAGCTCTTAATAGCAAAAATGCAACAACAAATGCTGATGGAAGTGTTACTACCACTATGAAAAATTGGTATGGTCGGAAAATAACAAGAACAGTATCTCAAGATGCTTCCGGTAATTATTCTATTACAAATCAGCGTTCCAGAATTAAAATGTTAGGTATTCTTAGTCATGATCATGCTGTCACTACAGATAAATATTTAACCGTTGACAATAAATATGGAAAAGATGGAAAACTTCTAAAACAAAGTTTTAAGATTAATTCCGCCGCTTGCAAAAAAATGACCAATAGAGACGGTTCTCTTAATGTCCTTGCAATTAATGTTTTGAAACAAAATTCAACTTTATCTCCCGAGATCGTTAATACCGCTATTTTGCAACAAATTCTAAAGGAAAGAATGCCAAATTCCAATTTAGCTGATATGGATAAGGTTTTTGCCGAGCGTTCTGCGGTGTTGAATGATGACGGCACCTTTGTTATTAAACAAGTTAATGTTGACGGTTCAACCACAAACTTTAGTATGAAAATTGACGGAAACAGAATTATGACTTCGGTAGAAAAAGTTCGTGTTGACGGTTCCGCGCTTAAATTTAGTTCTGACGGCATTATCAATCGTCGTTCAAGCTATGTCTATAAAGACGGACAAGTTGATACTTCATCTATTAAGAACAAGTATGCTTTTTCCGATTATTATGCAAAGCGTAATGCTAAGCCTATGGACTCCAACGGCGTTATATCAAGAGGTGTGCCAAAAGACAAAATTATGTTTGGAGAAGATGACTTAAATTTGATGGCTGAACAAATTGCTGCTTATGGACAACCTACTCAATTAAAAGAATTTACTGTCTAGCGCTTATCTTCTTCCTTCTTTGTTTATGCACAAAAGGTCCTTCCTTTTGTGCATAATTTGTACACAAATTGTCTTTTTTTGTACTATTTTCTTGATTAATATATCTCTTGTATTTATTATTTGATTAATAATAATCTTGTTCTACAGCAAAGCAAAAGGATAGGCATACTATGGAAGAAATTATTTTCCCAAACCAAATAAGAATGTTTAGAAGATTGCGCGGACGCTCTATGCAGGAATTAGCTGACCATCTAGGTGTTAGCCTTTCTGCCATCTCCAAAATTGAAAAAGGTTATCGCCGTGTGGATCAGGAACAATTAGTTCGTGTTGCCGAATTTTTGGATTGTCCCTTGCAGGAACTGTTTGTTAATGAACAAAATTCTCAGCAGGAAATTGTACAGTCTTGGCGCCGAGAGCAAGAAAGAAGAAACAAAATTAATGAAAAAAGCGGTCTGAAAACTTTGGGGGCAGGTCTTCGTCAAATTAGAAACGAAAAGAATTTGACCTTGATTGAAGTTGCTGAAAGTGCAGACATGACTTTGTCCGTTTACCACCGCATTGAAATGGGACAAAGAGAGGTTTCAGACAAAGAATTTAAAAATATTTCCAAGGCTTTGGATCTTACTCCAGAAAAGTTAAAAGAAGAAATTAAAAGCTTAGAGGATAAAGGCCTCTTGGAAGAGATTATTCAACGCAATGACGCTAAGTATAAACTCTTGTCTACACCGCGTGGCGCTATCTCCGCTTTTTCAAATGCTGTCAGCAATGCTCAAGAGAATCTTAAAATCTCTGTTTATGGAACTGCTGGAAAAGACGGTAATGTTATTGTGGATTTTGATGAGGAAACAAAAAAGGTTCAACGTCCGGTTAAGCTCTTCAATAAAAAAGATGCTTATGCCATCAATCTTTGCACCAGACGTTTGGGCTCTCTGTTGCCTACTCGGTCAATCTTATTCGTTGACCCTCAAGACGTGGTTAGTGTGGGTGATATTGCCTTGTACTTTGAAGACGAAAAAGAGGCAAAGCTCTTAAGCATCCGAGAAGATGAAAATGGTCAGCTTTATGGCTTGCGTTGGAATCCGGATGAAAAAATTGAAATCGGAAATGATGAATTAAACAAAATTCATAAGATTGTTGCCATTGACCTTTAAAAAAAGCTCCGCATTAAAGCGGAGCTTTTTTGTATATTTGAAGCTTTTGTTAACCTGAAATTTACAACATTGTGGTTAATATTTGTAATATGGATGAAGTTTAAATATTTTGTTGTAAGAGTCGGGTATTTTAAGTGGTTGATACTTCTGCTAAAAATGCGGAAAGCCGCAAAGCATATAAAAAAGCTCATGGTGATGGAGAAGATCCCATCATCATTGCTCAACGCTTTTTAAATATTTTTCGTCAATTACACATTTTTAGTGCTGAAAGAAAAGAAGCCTTCAATAAAATGATTTTAGAGCAACCCCCTGAAATCAGAGGTATGTTTAGCTCTCTTCCCGGAGGCTCTTTGCTACAAGAATATGTTGATGATTTGGAACAAAATGCCGGTATTGTTCGTGACCACTCCGGTGAGTTTGCTAAAGAATCATTATCTTCAGAAATGAATGATGAGCTTTCTAAAGCAAAAATTTTGGCAACTGCTTTGGCCGAAGCTCAAGCTCAAGCCTCCGCAAAGTTTCAGGCAGAAACTGCTCCTCAAATACAAACCATTTATTCCCAAGCACCACAGACAGCTCAGACTCCCATTATGAGTGGAAATGTTAAAATTGTTGCGGATTCTTCTTTTGCTAAGGAAATTGCTGCTGCTTTTTCTCAAGCATTTAAATATTCCGAAGATAAAATTCAAGTCGGTAATAAACAATTGGCTGCTGCTGTAATTGCTTCTCAAGAAAAAATGGCTAAAATCTTTGCCGAAAAGGCAGATAATTCTTCTTTAACTCAATCTCTTATTGCTTCTCAAGAAAAAATGGCTCAGGCATTGGCTGATAATGCTCTTGCCTTACAAAAACTTCCTATTAAGTCTTTGGGCGGAGGAAAGGAAGCTTCTTTTTCCAGCGCTGGAACAAATCAAGAAATTTTGGATGCCATAAGAGAATCGCAAGATAAAATGGCTCAAATGATTATGCAGCATAATACTATGGCTGCAAGCAACAGCAGTAACAATAATGCCAACAATATTCAAATTAATACTGCTCCCATGCCTCCTATGGAAGATATGGTTAAAGGTATTGTTAAGGCACAATCTGAATTATTTAAAGAAATGGCCCAGACTCAGACAAAAGAGCTTTCGGCAATTATTTCCGTTGCTCTGAAAGAAAGTCAACAACTTTCATCTAAAACAATTGCCGAAGCCATTGAAAAAATACAAAAAGAAAATCGTAAGTTTTTTGAGGAACAATTTAAATTTTCAGCCCAAATACCTCTCCATTCTTCAGAAAAGTCTGATGCATCCGGTATTTCTCATAACTCATTCCCGATAAACATTCCGGAAAAAAAAGATTTTCAAATTCCAGAAGCAGATTCTACTAATGAAAATAAAGACTTTGTTGAACTCTTTTCTGATGAAACAGATATAAAAAAGGATGACGATTTTCCTGCATTAGAAAATGAAGA
>CASFUZ010000028.1 GCA_949298065.1 uncultured Pseudomonadota bacterium
CCATATCTAAATATCAGGATACATCGCTTTCACACAAAAGTCAACTATAATTGAGGCCCTATTTATTTCCGTCATTCTGAGGAACTTTGTCCAAAAGAAGCCATTGCTAAAAAAATCCCCTCCAAAAGGGAGGGGATTTTAGATTTAGGCAGATATTTTTTTCGGTTGTTCATCGGGATCGCGAAGAACATATCCGCGTCCCCAAACTGTTTCAATATAGTTTTTGCCGCCGGAAGCTTTTTCAAGCTTTTTACGCAACTTGCAAATAAAAACGTCAATAATTTTGAGTTCCGGCTCATCAATACCGCCATAAAGGTGGTTTAAGAATTGGTCTTTATTAAGGGTTGAGCCTTTGCGCAAGGACAACAGCTCCATAATGCCATATTCTTTGCCGGTAAGGTGCAAGGTTTTTGTGCCGACTGTAACGGTTTGTGTATCAAGGTTAACCTCAACTTCGCCGGTACGAATAATAGAATTTGAATGGCCTTTAGAGCGGCGAACAACAGCTTGAATACGAGCCAAAAGTTCAGCCTTGTCAAAAGGTTTGGTAAGATAATCATCGGCGCCGTAACCCAGACCTTTAACTTTTTTATCCGGTTCAGAAAGACCGGAGAGAATCAGAACCGGCGTATTAACTTTTGCGGCGCGCAAACTCTTCAATACTTCATATCCGTTCATATCCGGCAACATCAAGTCTAAGATAATGATGTCATAATCATAGAGCTTGCCGATTTCCAAACCATCTTCTCCGAGGTCTGTTGTATCAACAATCATACCTTCTTTTTTCAACATCGTTTCAATACTTTGAGAAACGGCGTAATCATCTTCAACCAGTAAAACCCGCATTTAAAGCCTCCAAAAGTAATCATTTATGTTTCGTATGGCTAGATAATAGACTCTAAAAATTAATTTGTTAACCTTTTAAATCATCTGTTAACAATTATTAACAAAAATTATGTGAATAAGCCAAAACAGGTGTTAAATTAAAACGGATGTTTGCTATAGTGAGAAAAAATGGAAGGAAAAAGATTTGTCGCTGTTGATGGAAAACATAATTGATGAGGTCAAAGGGCTGAACACATCGTCCTATTATGGAAAAGTGACGGCGGTTCAGGGGCTATTCATTGAGGTCAGCGGAATCCGAGCGCGCCTATCTATTGGTGACAGATGTAATGTTACAAGCGCTACAGGCAAAAAAGTCCCTTGTGAATTGGTTAGTTTTAAGGGAGATAAGTTGCTGCTTATGCCCTATGGCTCATTAGATGGAATCGGCTTGGGCTGTAGGGTTGATGTAGAAAATGCAACCCCGGTGATTTATCCGCATCCATCATGGCTTGGGCGCATAATCAATGCCTTTGGCGAGGCAATTGATGGCAAAGGTCCGTTATTGAAAGGTAATAAGCCTTATTTTATTAAGGCATCGCCGCCGCCGGCACAGTTTCGGGATAGGGTAAGCGGCAAGGTAGATTTGGGCGTGCGCGCCGTTAATACCTTTTTGACTATCTGCAAGGGACAGCGTATGGGAATCTTTGCCGGCTCAGGTGTCGGTAAGTCAACCCTGATGTCTATGCTGGCCAAACATTCTAACGCCGATATTTCGGTTATCGGCTTAATTGGTGAACGCGGCCGAGAAGCCAAAGAGTTCGTGGAAGACACTTTGGGCGAGGAAGGCTTGGCAAGGTCGGTTTTAGTATTGGCAACTTCGGATGAAAGCCCGCTGATGCGCCGTCAGGCCGCCTATGTAGCAATGGCCGTTTCGGAATATTTCCGCGACCAGAACAAAGATGTCTTGTGCATGATGGATTCCATCACCCGTTTTGCCATGGCGCAAAGAGAGATTTCTTTAAGCGTTGGCGAACCTCCGGCATCTAAAGGTTATACCCCGAGTGTCTTTGCCGAGCTTCCGCGCCTTTTGGAAAGAGCCGGACCGGGAGCGGGGACAGGTTCTATCACGGGGTTGTTCACGGTTTTGGTGGACGGTGATGACCATAACGAACCCGTGGCAGATGCCGTGCGTTCAATTCTGGACGGACATATTGTTCTGGACAGAGCCATTGCCGAGCGCAATCGTTATCCGGCCATAAATATCTTACGTTCGGTTTCCCGTACAATGCCCGATTGCAACACGGATGAAGAAAACGAGATAGTCAATAAAGCCCGCCGTTATATTGCCGCTTATGAAGATATGGCAGAGCTGATTCGTTTGGGCGCATATAAAAAAGGTTCAAACAAAGAGGTAGATGAAGCAATTTTCTATTATCCGAAGATTGAAGACTTTTTGGCGCAAAAGAAAAATGAAAAAGTAACCTTGGCGGAAGGTTATGCGGAGTTGAAGGAAATTCTGGATACGCCTTATAAGGCATCATAGAGGCGGTTTAGATGAAAACATCACTACAAACTCTGCAGAGAATCCAAAAATTTAATATTGACGAACAGCGAAAAATTTTGGTTGAGCTACGAACCAAAGAAGAAGAATTACAAAATAGTCTCAATAGGTTAAACGCCGAATATGAACGAGAACTTGAATTTGCCACCCAAAATCCAGGGCTCGGAGATTTCGGCGCTTATACGCAGAGATATTTGCAATATCGCGAGGCTTTTGAGGCGCAGTTGGCAGCACTTCGTGCAGAGATAGAAAAGGTCAGGGACAAAATGTCCGATATGTTCAAAGAGCAAAAAACTTATGAGATTGTGGATACTAATCGCCAAAAACGCAGAGAAAAAGAAGAATCCGCCAAAGACCAAAAGACACTTGATGAAATTGGCACCAATGCCTATATAAAAAGAAGAAAACACTAAAACACAACAACAAGGAGAACGTATATGTTTGATTTACCGCCTTTGCCTTACCCGATGGATGCACTTGCACCATATATTTCGGAGCAAACCATGGAGTTTCACTATGGTAAACACCATAAGGCTTATGTAGACAACTTAAATAAGCTGATTAAAGACACTGAATTTGAACAAATGTCTTTGGAAGATGTTGTCAAAAATACGGCAGAGCGCAAAGATTTAGGCGGAATTTTCAACAATGCCGCACAAGCATGGAATCATGCCTTTTTCTGGAAATCAATGAAACCTAATGGTGGCGGCGAGCCAAGCGGAGAACTGAAGAAGAAAATTGAGCGCGATTTCGGCTCTTATGATAATTTTAAGGCAGAGTTCAAAACCGCAGCTACCACACAGTTTGGCTCAGGCTGGGCGTGGTTGGTTGAAAAAGACGGCAAATTGAGTGTCATGAAAACCTCCAATGCCGATACGCCGATTGCTCACGGCTATAAACCGATTATTACCGTGGATGTATGGGAACATGCTTATTATCTGGACTACCAAAACCGCAGACCCGATTTCGTGGAAGCTTATTTAGCACATCTGGTAAATTGGAACTAAGATAGAAATATTTACCCCTTAAGAGTTTTCTTAAGGGGTTTTTAATGTTTGGAACTTATATATATTGTGCATAAATAAATATTCTTTATTGACTTTTGATTGACAAATTTTGTCTAAAATTGTACAATAAAGTTAATAAAGATAAAAACGGAGGCCAAAATGAGTAAGGGTTATGTAAACGGCGAAAACCAAGACAGCGAAGCCGGCAAAAAGCAAACAGCAAATTTTGCTGAAGCAGCTAAAGGAATGGGGCTTGCCATAGCCAGCTATGCAGCCGGAGAAAAGGCCATAGAGTTAGGCAAAAAGGCGATTGAAGGAGCCACCACAACCGAGGTTAATGAGACATTAGCAAATTATCCTGGGGAGCAAGCAACAAAGTTTGACACGATTGATTTGGGCGGAAGTATGGTTTTTGGTGCAGCTGCAGCTTATGTAGCTTACAATGGCCGCCATGATATAAAGAAGGCTTTTGTTTACAGTGCTAAGAATTTGTATAAGGCCTCTAAAAAAACACTAAGTTTTGCCAAAAAGGCTGTTGAGGAATTACAGCATTTGACTCAAGAATATGTAGCGGAAGACAAAGCTCATCCCAATAAGCCGACATTCAGAGTTAACGCATTTTTCGGAAAGTCAAGATAGCGATGGCAAATTATACAAAAGAAGGATGTTTTTTGATAGCTGAAGGCGGCCAAAGCGGTGATGAGCTGTATATCTTTATGCAGGCAAAGAAGAATCATCCTGAGCTCCCTCGTATTATCTATGATGGGCGCGATCATGCAATTTTTCTGCGCAATTCTGAACAGAAAATTATTTTAGACTACATACACCCCGAGATTCGCGACAAATTACGTAAAGCTTTTCAGGTTATGGTTGTTGAGACGATTTTGGATAATATAAAAGAAACTTATCCTGTGGAAATAGAGATTGTTGAGAACATTCCGTTAGACTGGAACAAGGCGGGATTAGGCACTTGGGAAGAAGTTTTTTTATCAGAGAACAAACCGGCATAAAAAAACACTTGCAATTTTAATTGTTTTAGATTATGTAGAAGAAGAATTTTGCAAGAGGTCCCATCGTCTAGTGGCCTAGGAACGCTAAGTAAAAATAACAAAGATTTGTTATTTTTGTCTGCAAGTTCTTCGGAATATCTTATTGAGCGAGGGAACTGAAAGGACTGAAGCGAAATTAGATACCGAAGAGGTGTCCTTATTATTTTAACACATACGGTCCCATCGTCTAGTGGCCTAGGACACGGCCCTCTCAAGGCTGTAACACGAGTTCGACTCTCGTTGGGATCACCAATACAAAAACCCCCTCCCTTGCGGAGGGGGTTTTTGTATTGTTGTTATCCCCGAGAGGCGAACGAGCAGAGTTCGGGCTGAAGCGAAGCGGAAGCAGGCGTATGTGAGGAGCAAAGCGAGGAACTAGCCACTCTCGTTGTCTTTAGCTTTGTTGCGAAGAAATAATCTAACTAATCATAATTACCCACAATATAGGAATTTTTTCCTTTACTTTAAATAGAAAATATTATAAAAGATAAAATGTCACTTGGGAAAAGTGCGTCTAAAAACCGTTGATGAAAATCAACGGTTTTTTTGTTGAAAATCAACGGTTTTTTTGTGTCTAAATCTAACAAAGAATAAGGAAAAAATATGTCACAATTTAAATTAAACAAAGATGTAGCATCATCTTCAGCTGTAGCTATAGAAGATATGCTTCCGCTAAAAAGCTATCTAAAAAAATTTGGCGCATATGATGTACCCTCATATGGAATGACAGAATATCCAGATAATGAGTTATTTGAAGGGATAAAAACATATCAAAGAAAAAATAATTTAACCATTGATGGAATAATGAAAAAAGATGGTGAAACCATTAATTCATTAAATCAAGAAATATCCCAAAACAAACCTTCGCGTTTAGAATTTAACGGAAGAGAACTTTCTTGGTTTGAAGATGATAAAAAGACAAACTCATGGAAAGGAATGTCAGGTAAGCCAGATTATCAATGTAAAGAATATGATGGCGTAAAAGATAAAGGGCCATTGCCTGAAGGAAAATGGTTGGTGAGACAATCTCAACATCAGAATTATGACCAAACTCAAACAGCATGGGACAAATTAAAAAATAATCTTGGAGGAGGAGAATGGCCAGGAGGAAAAGATTCTTGGGGTAATAACCGCATTTGGTTGGAACCCGCTCAAGGAACAGATAATAAAGACAGAACTAATCTTTCAATCCACGGAGGTAAAGAATATGGCTCTAAAGGATGTATTGATTTAACAGATAAGATGGATGAATTTACCGATAAATTTAAGAAATATGGGCATGATATGATTCTTAATGTAAAATATGATAAAGATTGTTGGTGATTTTTATTGTATTTAAGGTAAATGCTAAATATACTTAGAAGCAAATTTAACCGAAGGTGCAATTATGAAAAAAATCAAACTCATACCGTTTTATCTATTGTCAGGATTATATGCTTTTGCGGTTTTTATCATTGCAGTAACATATCCAGATGATATGACAAGTGACAGCATGCCATGGAATGCAGAGGCATTAGGTTGGGCATATGAAAATAGGTTTAACTATACCATAATGACATTAACAATATTGTTGATAATAATTGCACCTACGATTTATGCTTGGAAGAAGCGTAAAACAAATCTGATAAAAGCCTATATAATTCTATCCATCCCGGCTCTTTTATATCTGATACAATATATCTATTTTATCAACTTTTTTAATATATAGCCTCATTTAAATTTAAGAAATATGGGCATGATATGATTCTTAATGTAAAATATGATAAAGATTGTCGGTGATTTTTATTGTATTTAAGGTAAATGCTAAATATACTTTGAATAAATTTAACCGAAGGTGCAATTATGAAAAAAATCAAACTAATACCGTTTTATCTATTATTGGCCTTAAATGGATTTTTAGTTTTTATATATGCTATAACATATCCAAAAGAAATGAGTAGCAACCAAATGCCATGGAATGCAGAGGCATTAGGTTGGGCATATGAAAATAAATTTAACTATACCATTTTTACAATAATAGATTTATTGATAATAATTGCACCTACGATTTATGCTTGGAAAAAGTGTAAAACAAATCTTGTAAAAGCCTATATCATTCTATCCATACCGGCTCTTTTATATCTGGCGAGATATATCTATTTTACTAATTTTTATAATATATAAATCCTTTCATTTTGATGATTATAAGTAGCTTGTGATTAGGGGAGTTGTAACCTTAGACGAACAGCATCACCAATACAAAAACCCCCTCCCTTGCGGAGGGGGTTTTTATATTGCGTTTATCCCCGAGAGGCGAACTCGTAGAGTTCGGGCTGGAGCGAAGTGGAAGCAGGCGTATGTGAGGAGCGAAGCGAGGAACTAGCTAATCTCGTCGTTGAGAAGTGAAACAGAGCCTATTATAGAGACTTACAAAATAACATCTTGATTTTAAGGAAAATTTGGTATAAACCAATCTCAACTTTTGAGATTATTATCAGCATTACTAACTTTTAAATTTTTAAGACTATGGATATTTTTTGGTTTATGGTAGCTATTGCTGCTTGGTTATCCCCTTATTGGTGGGTAAAGAAGATTGATAAAGAAACAAATAATGGATTACTATTTGTCCTTATTGTTACGGCAATTGTAGCTTTCTTTGCAGAATCGATATGGTTTAGTTTAATGTATCTTTTGGGTGGAATAAATTTCATTATTGCCTATTGTCGTGAATATGTTGATTGGGATTTTGATGAGATTTTTTCATCAAGTTCGTCATCACACTCCTCGTCATCACATTCGGTGCCGCGTAAAGCATCAAATGTTTTTTTGTCTCAAACAACCGAGGAAGATGTTGCCGGAACGCAAACAACCTATGCGCAGGATGAAGCTCTAAAAGAATTCTGGGAAAATGTAGAATCAACGAAACGTGATCCCGAGAAAATAGATGAAATCTATGATCACGAGGGAAATATTGATTATGATAAGGTAAATGAAGCAAATGAAGAAATGCGAGCAGAGATTTCTGGTCGTGTTGAATAATTAAAACGCCGAGGATTTTATAATCTCTCGGCGTTTGTCGTTTTGCCCGCATAAATAACCGAATTTTCTTGCCTTAAAATCCAAAAAGCAGATAATTATTACCTAAATCTTTATTATAATATTTTTGCCATTATATAAATGGAGCTGTAAGAAAAGGAGATAAAGGCGTGATAAAAAGATTTAAAATATCCTCAACCAAGCTCATATTGTTTATGGCACTATATTTTGGTTTGGTGCTCAACTTTGGTTTTTGGCAGTTTATTGCCGCGCATTTTGAAATAAGCAGCTGGGCAGGGTATGCTTTTTTGCTGTCTTTGCCGTTCTTTCTGGTCATCCCTTTATATATCTTTTTCAGTCTGATAACATTACCCTATGTAGCTAAGCCTTTATTGATGATTTTGGTGGCATTATCTTCCATAACCAACTACGCAATGTTTGAGTTAGGCATTTTTATTGATGCCGAGATGTTCCGCAACATTGTGGAAACTAACACGCGTGAGGCCTTGGACCTAGTTAACCTAACTTCAATTTTATGGTTTGTTGTTACCGGTTTTTTGCCGATTATCTTGTTGTTAGATATGAAGATAATTTACAGCCCGTTCAAAACAGAATTACTCAAGCGCTTAAAATATATACTTTTAGCTTTGCTGGTGTTTTTGTGCTTTGTGCCCGTATCATACAAAGAATATGTTTCTTTTGGGCGGAACAATCGTGAAGTCAGAAAGCTCGTTAATACCTTTAATTATATTTATGCGGTAAGCAAGCACTACAAGCGTCAGGCCGAAGCATCAAGGCATTTCATCATCTTGGATGATAAGCCGACAATTTCTCAAGATGCAAAAGCTGAACCTAAAAAACTTCTGATTTTGGTTGTTGGTGAAACCGCGCGAGCTAAAAACTTTTCGCTTTATGGTTATGATAGAGAGACCAATCCTCTGTTAAGCAAACAAGATATCATTACCTTTGCCGAAACCTCATCTTGCGGTACGGCAACAGCCGTTTCTCTGCCATGTATGTTTTCACTGCTGGATAGAAAAAACTTTGATGTTGATGATGCCAAATATATGCAAAACCTGATGGATTTGGTAAAGCTTTCCGGCTACAATGCTGTATGGCTTGAAAATGATGATGGCTGCAAGAATGTATGTCATCGTGTAACTTTGGAGGATATGGTTGCTACCAAAAATCCCAAGCATTGTGAAAAAGATTTTTGCCGAGACGAGATATTGTTGGAGGGGCTGGAAGAAAGAATAGCAGCCTTAAAAGGCAATACGGTCATTGTCTTACATACAATGGGAAGCCATGGCCCGACTTATTATAAACGTTATACGGATGATTTTAAGAAGTTTCAGCCAACATGTGAGGGTTCGGATTTGCAAAAATGCAGTCGCGAGGAGATTGTCAATACTTATGACAATACCATTTTATATACGGATTTCATTTTATCTTCAGTAATAGATATTTTGAAGAAATTTCCCCAGTATGAAACCGGACTGATTTATATGTCTGACCACGGAGAATCTTTAGGGGAGAATAATCTTTACCTGCATGGCTTACCCTATGCCATAGCCCCTGATGAGCAAACCAAAGTTCCGTTTTTGGTATGGCTTTCGCCACAATTAAAACAAGCGGCAAACATTGATGATACTTGTTTGAAAAATAAAGCGGCGCAAGGCACTTATTCGCATGACAATCTGTTCCATTCAGTGCTGGGTTTATTGGATATTCAAACAAAGGTTTATAATCAAAAACAGGATGTCTTTCAAAATTGTCGTAAGTAATTTTAATGACAATTTAATATATTTGGTTAATAATATAAGAATATTATAACCAAAAAGGGGACGAAAAATGTTGATGAACAAAGACAATTCCATGCTTCTGGTTATTGATGTTCAGGAAGGTCTAACGCCGGTTCAGGAAAGCCCGCGAGAGGTTATCAACGGCTGTATGACACTTTTGGAAGTCGCCGGAGAACTCAATATTCCGTGTATTGTTGCGGAACAAGACCATAAAGTTTTTGGCCCGACAATGATAGACTTGCGCAATGTCATCAAAAACGACACGGTTTATTATGAGAAAGATACTTTTTCTTGCTATAAAAATGATGCAATCCGTAAGGCCGTAGAGAAGAGCGGCAAGAAGCAATTGATTATTGCCGGTCTTGAAATGCACTTGTGTGTTCTGCAAACGGCCATAGATTTTCATGAAGCCGGTTATGAAGTTTTCGTTGTTGTTGATGCCAGCTCCTCACGCAGCAATTTCCAAAACACACTAGGTGTTCAAAGGCTGAACAAAAACGGCATAGATATCGTCTCGCGCGAGATGGTCTTGTTTGAATGGCTGGATCGTTCCGGCAGCGAATTATTCAATGATTTGTGGGAACGTCGCCTGCGCTAATCAATACGCACATATTGCTCAACAATCTTTTCAATGGCTTCCGCATCGCGGAAGTCCATTGCGTATAAGGGGATTGAAAAAGCCGAAAATTTTGAATTTTTGATAAGCTTTTGCATAAAGTTCAGCTTGTATTTTGATAAGTTTTTGACCTCAAATATAATAAGTTCCTTAGGACCCAAAACAGCTTTGCGAGCACGTTTAATGTCTTTCCACTTAAGAGGTGCACAGAAATCTATTTTAATAGATGAGGAAGAAATAACCGCCAGAGGATGACGAATAATCATCGCAATAACAATTGCCAAAACAGACAGCGCACAAGTCGCAAGCGCAAAGCTGTAAATAAGCTCATATTGCGGAAAAATAACCCAAGTAAAGAACAACGCCAAAGACAATAAACCGAGGTTAAACAAAAGGTAGAAGACCAGTTTTTTGCGGCTGTAATAAAAGACATCTGTTTTAACAAGTTTTTTATTCATGGCACTATCCTCCCTGATGACAATAATTTATTCTAACCCAAAACCCAACATACCGCAACAGCGATAGCATTACAAATTTATGACAAAATGTTTAGTTTTTATAAACGAATATTTATATATATTATGAATATGAAAAACAGAAAAATACTTAACTTATTGATTATAGCTGTCTTTTGCGCGGTGGTCATTTGGAAGTTCAATCCGCCGCAAGTATCAGATACGGCGTATAGCCAAGAAAAATTAGATAAAGTTTCATCATTTATTTTGTACCGCAAACGCTTAACTGAGGCAATGTATGATTATTGTTTGTCCTATAATTACCAATTAGATATTTTTATCCAAAAATTTAATGAACTACATTCGCGCCAAATAGAAGAAGCTGAAAGTTTTATTGCTAAGTTTCAGCCACAAGAACGCTTAGCTTTTTATAAAGAGATAAACAGCGCATTTGCCGAGCAAAAGCCCGAATTTTTTGCTCAAATAGAAAAAAATTATGATGAGAATAAACGCCTAATGTCTTTGGTTAATCAATCGCTAACGCGCCAAGACTTTTGCAAATGGATTGATGAACATCCGACAGAATTGTTTAAAGGAAAAACAGATAATGAGGTTATGCCGCTTTAAGCTTTTTGTTGCCAGCGGCCGTTGCTTTCTTGCTGCCAATAATAGATTTCTATGCCGGCAGTTTTAAGAGCTTTCCAAAAAACACGAGCTTCGTTAACAGCGGTTTCGGAGTTTCCGTCAAAGATATTAAAAACGCGCTCAAATTGTTGCACATAATCAACTTCTACTTTGGCTCCATCTACCAAAAAAAGCATAGTTGCCTCATTTGGGGTATCATCATTAGCCGAAATCCAAATCGGTTGCATTTCGCCAAAACCGTCTTTTTTAGAGCCGTGAGGAATAAAAGCTTGGTCATCAAAAGTCCAAAGAAACGTATTGATAAATTCCACACGTTCTTCATTTCCGACCTTGATTTTGATTTTTTTGCCCGTTTCATAAGCCTTTTCAAGAAGCTTTGGCAACACATTTTCAAGAGTTTGGTTTTGCAAATGATAAAAATCTACACGGCTCATTTACTTTCTTTCAGCTTAAGCGCGGCAAAATGAACAATCCCCTTGTCTTGGATAAGGAGCAATACGGGACGATTATTTTCCATTTTTGCTTCGTTTACAAAGTTTCTGACATCAGCCAAAGTAAAGACATTTTTCTTATCAATTTTGGCAACGACATCTCCGGCTCTGAGCCCTTTTTTCTCAGCATCGGAGCCTGGCAAAATCTCGGTTATGACCACACCTTTGGCATCGGGCGCAAGAGAATACTTATCCATCAGTTCTGGAGAGATTTCTTCAAACCTTATATCAAGCTCCTCAATCATACCATTATTTTCGGTTTGCGGAGCAGAAACTTTCTTCGTAACAGTTTGCGGCGTATTTTCAGGCTCATCAGGCATTTCAATAATTTCCACTTGCAGAGGAAGACGTTGTTTATTGCGCCAGAGCTCAATGGTAACTTTTCGTCCGATTTGCGTTTCAGCCACCATACGAGATAGGTTTTTGGTGTTATCAATAGGATGCCCGTCAAAGCTCAAAATAACATCCCCGACAACAATTCCGGCTGTCGTGGCTGAAGCTCCGTCGCTCAGGCCCGAAACCAAAACACCTTCTTGTGCATTTAAGCCAAGGCTTGCGGCAATTTCATCATTATTGGGTTGAATTTTAACGCCAATCCAACCGCGTTTAACTTCACCTTTAGTTTTGAGCTGATCAATCACCCATTTGGCCATATTAACAGGGATTGCAAAGCCGATTCCCATACTTCCGCCTGTCGTTGAGAAAATGGCGCTGTTGATACCGATAACTTCACCCTTCATATCAAACATCGGCCCGCCGGAGCTTCCTTGGTTGATGGAAGCATCTGTTTGAATAAAGTTATCATAAGGCCCGGCTTCAATATCGCGTGATTTTGCGGAGACAATTCCAGCCGTAACACTTCCGCCCAAACCAAAGGGGTTGCCTATGGCCAAAATCCAGTCGCCGACACGGATTTTATCAGAATCTCCTAACACAGCAGGCTGAAGTTTTTTAGAAGTCTCAATTTTTATCAGAGCCAAATCTGTTTTTTTATCAATACCAATAAGTTTTGCTTCAACTGAAGTATTATCAGACAAAGTAACGGTAATTTCTTCCGCTTTATCAATAACATGGTTATTGGTGATGATGTAGCCATCATCGCTGATGATAAAGCCGGAGCCTAAAGCCGTCTGGTTGCTGCTTTGGGGATTAAAATAGCGGTTAATTGCCGGATTCGGACTTGAAAAAGTTGCGGTTTCACTAACCGTTTCTTCATCCGGCTGATGGATGGTTGAAATATTAACAACCGAAGGAGTCAACCGCTCCACCAAGTCGGCAAAAGAAGGCATATTTTGTTGTGCCAAAGCCGGACTGCCGCAAAAAGCAAACAGCCCGACCAAAAGAAATTTAAGCTCTTTCTGATAAAACATCGGCAATTATCTTCCCGTTTTCATAGACTTCCCAAAATAGCTGAAAAACTCAGAATCAGGCGATAAAATCAGCTCTGCCGTACCATCACCAAAAGAGTTTTGATAAGCTTTCAGCGTACGATAAAAAGCAAAGAACTCTGGGTCATTTCCGGCCGCATTATTCCAAATCTGGATAGCAGTCTCATCACCCTGACCACGCAAAATCTGCGCTTGTTTTTCGGCTTCGGCAATAATGATTGTTTTTTCCTTGTCGGCTGCGGCACGAATTTGTTGTGCTTGCTGTTGACCTTGAGCGCGAAACTCTTTGGCGTCTCTTTCGCGTTCGGTCTTCATTCTGGCGTTAATCGCTTGCAAAACCTCAATCGGCAAGTCGGCACGACGAATACGAACATCTGCCACGCTCACACCGATTTGCTCGGCATCAACCTTAACGGCATTGCTGATGTCTCGCATAATCTCGGTTCTTTGCTGAGACAAAAGTTCTTGAAGCGTAATCCGACCCAAAATTTTGCGTACGGAGGAGTTAACAATTTCCTCTAACTTACCGCGTGCAATCGGTTCTGTCCGTACGGTTTGATAAAACTTGAGCGGATCAACGATTTTATAACGCGTAAAGCTGTCCACATCCAAACGCTTTTTGTCGTTCAAGACAACTTCCTGAGCCGGCGGGTCAAGGTTCAAGAGGCGTGTATCATACAAGACAACATTTTGTATAAACGGAACTTTGAGCTTCAGCCCAGGTTCTTTAACCAGACGTACGGGTTCACCAAATTGCAAAACAATTGCTTGTTCGGCTTGGCTGACCACATAAACCGAATTTGCGCCCACAAACAACAGAGCAGCAAAAACAAATCCGAGATAATATTTCAAGTTACTGTTCATTATTTGCTCTCCTGTGCTTGAGTGTTACGGTTTAAGGGTAAAATCGGCAGAACATTTCCACCTTTGGCAGAAGGGTCAAGAATAACTTTTTTAGAGTTTGTCAACACACCTTCCATTGTCTCTAAGTACATACGTTTAGCTGTAATTTCCTTGCCTTGCTTATAAGCATTATAAACAGACAAGAAACGCTCCGCATCACCTCTGGCTTTGTTCACAACGGCTTCTTTGTATGCTTGAGCATCTTGCAGGCGTTTGGCCGCTTCACCTCTTGCTTTAGGTAAAACCTCGTTGCGGTAGGCTTCTGCTTCGTTTTTAAAGCGCTCCATATCAGCTTTGGCGCGTTGAACCTCGTTAAACGCGTCTACGACTTGCTTCGGAGGGTCAGCCTTTTGGAGCTTAACACGGACGATTTGAATACCGGAACCAAACTCGTCCAAAACTTTTTGGAGCTCAGCCTTGGTTTCATCTTCAACCTTGCCGCGGTCGCCGGTGATAATCGGCTGCATTTCTGATTGTCCGACAATCTCGCGCAGAACGGATTGCGCTGCAACACGAACAGTAACATCGGGACTACGCATATTAAAGAGATAATCTTTCGCGTCTTTAATCTTCCAAACCACCGTGAGGTTAATATCTACAATATTTTCATCTCCCGTGAGCATATGGCTTTCAGTAAAGGAGTTGAGAGAGCTGTCAGAGGAAGCTGCATATCTGTTGTTGCGGAAAATAGCTTGGTTAGAAGCATCATAAGGCTCCGTAACACCGAGTGTAATACTGCGCTCTTGCGTAATGCTGACTTTTTCAACCTTCTCAATCGGGTAGGGCAGATGATAATGCAAACCTGCATCGGTCGTGCGGTTATAAGCACCGAAGCGGAGTACAACACCTTGTTCGCTTGGTTGAATTTGGTAAAAACCGGAAGCCAACCAAACAAGCAACAAAATCAGCACAGCCCATTTGATTTTGAAGTCAAAATCACCATTATCGCCCTTGCGGTCAATAATCTTTTCAAAATTCACGACCTTTGGTTTGGAAGCCGCATTTTCTGCGGTTCCCCAAGGATTAAGGTCATCACTGCTGCCCCAAGGGCCTTCATTTCTTGCCATATATTTATCCCTTTATCAGTTTATTTTGTTGTATTAGTTCAATATATAATATATATGATTTCTAAAAACAATTATTGATAAAACTATATCAACAGGGGCTTTAGAAGCATTATGGAAGAGAAGATAAAAGAACTGGTCGGCGCGCTGTTTGCGCCAGAACAGATAGAAAGCGTTAAGGTTTTTGGCAAACGCGTGATTGTAACTTTGCAAAACATTGCGGAAGACAAAGAGATTACGGAGCGCCTTAAAGCGGCGATAGAGGCTGTTGAAGGCGTGGAGAAAGTTTCTATTGTTTATACGGCTGTCAAAAGCAATGTTAGCTTGAAGCCGGAAAATCCCAAATGGGAGATTAAAGGCGTTAAGAAAATAATCGGCGTAGCTTCCGGCAAAGGCGGTGTCGGCAAATCTACCACGGCGGTTAATCTTGCTTTGGCGCTGGCTAAGTTAGGGTTGAAAACAGCCTTGTTTGATGCCGATATTTACGGTCCATCCGTTCCCACAATGTTGGGTTATGAGGGGGCAGGGGCTGTTTCCTATGACGGCAAAACCTTTGAGCCTTTCCGCTATCAAGACATTGCTTCAATGTCCATCGGTACCCTGATTGACAAGGATGTTCCGCTTATCTGGCGCGGAGCAAAGGCTTGCGGCGCAATAGAACAGCTATTAACCGAGGTCAATTGGGGCGAGATTGATGTTATGGTTATTGATATGCCTCCCGGAACCGGAGATATTCAAATCACCTTGTCGCAAAAGATAGATATGGATGGCGCGGTAATTGTTTCCACACCGCAGGATATTGCCCTGATAGATGCCATTAAGGGTGTCAATATGTTCAAACGTGTCAATGTTCCGATTCTGGGGATTATAGAGAATATGAGCTATTATATCTGCGAAAAATGCGGCACCAGAGCAGACATTTTCGGACACGAGGGAGCTCGTAAAACAGCCGAAAATATGGGCGTTCCGTTCTTAGGTGAGATTCCTTTGCATATTGATATCAGAACCAACGCGGATAACGGTACACCGATTGTGGTCGCCAAGCCGGACAGCCCGCATACCAAGGCTTATCTGGACATCGCCGCCAAGGTCAAAGCCGAACTCGGATTATAAATAAGCTATCAAACAAAAGCCCCGCTCCAAAGAGAGGGGCTAAGCTTTTTATATACAGTATTTTATTTAATAGTTAGTGCAGTAGTAACTGCAATAATCAGAAAGGTCACTAAAAGGTTCAGAGGAAGGTCTGACATTAACATACCATTCATCAGTTGTTCCATTACTAAGATTGAATGTACAAGTTCCATTATATACAGGATCACTTGGACCTGCAATATAATCTGTAGATTCAAGATTAGAACTCCAACTAACACAAGTAACTACAGGTACACAGCTATTTCCTGACTTTGTATAACCGGAGTTACAACGCCAAGCGGAACATTTAGAGGAACAATCAGAGTAATAAGATGAGCAAGTTGCGTTAGATGGAACACTAACGGCCGTTTGGTTACGACAGTTGTCAGGATAACAAGATTGGCATTTAGAAGAACAATCGCTCCAATATGTTTGGCAACCATAAGTACAAGATTGATTTGTCCTGTTATCACAAGGATCAACTTTTATACAAGAATTACCGGATTTCTCATACCCAGAGTTACAACTCCAAGCGGAACATTTAGAAGAACAATCCGAGTAATAAGATGAGCAAGTTGCGTTAGATGGAACACTAACGGCCGTTTGGTTACGGCAGTTATCAGGATAACAAGTCTGACATTTAGAAGAACAATCGCTCCAATATGTTTGGCAACCATATTGGCAAGATTGATTTGTTCTGTTATCACAAGGATTAATACAACTATTACCGGATTGTATATACCCTGATTTACAAGACCAAGAACTGATTTTGGATGAACAATCCGAAAAATATTGGCAATTAGCATTAGCAGGACAGGAAGAAATAACAGCAGTTCTGTTGCGACAGTTATCGGTATAAGGTGTCTCGCATTTGGAAGAGCAATCACTCCAATATTTCATACAACCATAGACAGCAGAGTTATTGTCGGAA
>CASFUZ010000029.1 GCA_949298065.1 uncultured Pseudomonadota bacterium
GAAGACCCTAGTCTTTTAGAGCTGAGCAAGGGAAACGACAGTAACCGCTGCGAAGCCTCAAAAGCTCGGAACCTCTTACAAGTTGCGCAAGCTTTGCGACGCACAACTTGGCAACTCCATACCAAAAAACCCCGCCATAAAGGCGGGGCTTTTTAATTGGTGGGAGTTGAGAGGTTCGAACTCCCGACCCTCTCGGTGTAAACGAGATGCTCTTCCAGCTGAGCTAAACTCCCATCTTGCTTACGGAAAATACTTATATACTCATAAAAAAAATTAATCAAGCAAAAAATTATAAAAAAATCACATTTTTCTATAACTGTTTGATAAAAAACAATTCTAATTTTTCTTAGCGTCCATCACGACCTTCTCTAAGATTCTCTTCACACCCCAAAGCCTTGTTCCACAAAAACTTCATTCCATTGGAATAATAAGGATTCTGATTCAGACCTTCTTTAATTTTTTTTACGGCTGTCGGCGGAAATAATTTTTGTCCTTCCATATTATTCACATACAAGACCGCATCACCTAATACACAAATCGGATGTTTAAAATATTTATTACTTCCCAGATTCTTTCTAACCTCATCCACAGCCTCAAACTCAGAAAAAATCTTTGCCGCCGCCAAAAGCACTTGCCTTGAAGCAGCTTTGCTTCCTTCTTGTTCCAAATATTGCTTTAACTTACTGCCATATTGAGCTCTGCCGCCGACCTCAAAAACTTCCTTCAAACCCTCAAATATTTTATCAACTTTTTGCTCTTCCGTATCCTTAGCTTCCGGCATTGTAAAAGCATATTCCAAAGGCACAAATTCTGCCGCCTTATATATAGAAAAATCGCGCATTGTCGGAGCATTATCTTGGTCAAGCTGGCGGATAAAATCAGCCCTGTCTTCTCGGCGAGACTTCATTTCTTCCGACTTCTGTTCATACAAATCATCAACACTCAAAGCCGATTCCAAATTCATCCCTGCATCAGCCATAAGCTGCAAACTGTTCAAATCACAAGCTGTCTCCTCTGCATACTCTTGATAACCATCTAACAAATCTCTTTTATAAAGCAGATGAGATAACTCGTGCCCCATCACAAATGCCGCTTCATCTTTGTTCTTTAGCTTCAACAATTTATCTTTGGTAAAAGCCACCACAAAGCTGTCGCCTTCTAAGTTTAATACATTACTGGCATAATCCGCACGCATAACCCGTGCAATACTATTGTCCTGATTATCTTGTATGCAGAACCTAATTTTCATTTTATCTAAAAACATTTTTTGTTCTGGCTTACTTTGCCACATTTTTTGCATCAGCTTTTGCATCTCAGCATTAAAAGCGATTCCCCAAAAGCTTTCGGGATTAATCATCCGATAAGCATTAAGCATATCAATATCAACCTCTCGCCGATACACTTTGCCGACATCATTTTTTTCAACATTTCCGAGCCTTGTTTTAAGCTCTGCAAGAAAATCATTCATGGTATACCCTCAACAAATTTGTTTCATCATACCATAAAAAAGCCAAAATTCACACAAAAAAAAGGGAAGCCCTCGCTCCCCTTTTAGACCAAGCTAAATTCATCATGCAACCGGCAATAAACCAAAAGCCTATTTTTCAAACAAACATCAGCCTCATCAGCCGGACATTCTTCAGTCAGAACAACCTCTGTTCTATCCGAAACCTGCCGCGAATCTCCAACTTCTACAAAAGAAGAGCCCAACGACACGGCCTTTCCGTCATCATCAACATAAAACAAAGCCTTATGCCGATTAAACTCCAGTTGCAAAATGCGCCCTTGGCACAAAACACTCCAACTTCTGCATAGCTCCGACAATATCCGATAAAACATTTTGCCGATACGAACATAAAAATGCGTCAAACCGCTTTTTTCGGGTCTTACCACCAGCAAATTATATTTCCGAAGCTGTTTAGATGCCTCAATAAAATCACCGACATTATTAGCAGAAGAAAAACTTAAAAATAAACCCAAATCTTTCATAAGCACAAAATTATAAATTAAATAAATTCATATAACTAATCTCATACCAAATAGCTTAAACTTTGGATTCTATTCCGTCAAACCATCAAAAAAGTTATGCAACAAAAAAAGGCGAAACCAATTTGTTTCGCCTTTAATCTTCACATAAACCAAGGGAAGACATTCGTCTTCCCTTACTGATAATTAGTTTACAGAATCCTGAAGAGCTTTACCAGCCTTGAACTTAGCCTGCTTGCGAGCAGGAATTTTAATTGTAGCGCCGGTGCGCGGATTGCGGCCGGTTGTAGCAGAACGCTTAGAAACGGCAAAAGTACCGAAACCAACCAAGCGAACTTCATCGCCAGACTTCAAAGCTTTGGTTACAGAAGCAACGAATGCGTCTACAGCCTTAGCAGAATCAGTTTTGGTAAGGCCGGTTTCATTAGCAATGCTAGAAATAAGTTCATTTTTATTCACGGTGAGGACTCCCTCTAATTATTAAGTTATAAACCAAATGACAACAAACTTTGTCATCACAAGAAAATTTAAGCGCCTAAAAATCAATGAGTCAAACAAAATCAACGCTTTTATCCCGAATTTCCTCAATTTTTTTACTTTTTAGCCTCAATTTTGCCTTTTTTTGCAAGTTATTCACAGCCAAATCTTTACTCAGCCTGATTTTCCACAAATTTTGACACGATTCTTAAGCCCGATTCACACAATAAAAGTGCCGTCATTTTGACGGCACTTTCTTATATAATATAGTATTTTTTATATAATATAGTATTACTTACTTTTTGTTTTCTTCTTAGATGTTTCCTTCAAAGGTTTTACACTTTTGCTAAGTGCAATCTTAATCACCTCTTTCACGTCAGAAACCGGAATAATCTTCATTCCCGTTTTAACGTTTTGCGGAATCTCCTCCAAATCCTTCTCATTTTCCTTCGGAATAATCACGGTCTTAATTCCGCCGCGTAAAGCCGAAAGCAATTTTTCTTTCAAACCGCCAATAGGAAGCACCCTGCCCTGCAAAGTAATTTCGCCGGTCATAGCCACATCTTTGCGAACCGGAATTTTCGTCAGAACCGACACAAGCGTTGTATACATCGCAATACCGGCAGATGGACCATCTTTAGGCGTTGCTCCTTCCGGCACATGGACGTGAATATCAGTCTTTTCAAAGACATCAGGATCAATTCCCAATTCCTTAGAATGCGCCCGAACCACGGAGAAAGCCGTTTCAATGGATTCTTTCATCACATCACCAAGCTTACCGGTCTGCGTAATTCTGCCTTTGCCGGGCATATCCACAGCCTCAATGAACAAAATATCCCCGCCGACTTCCGTCCAAGCCAAACCGGTCGTAACACCGATATGGTCTTTTTCTTCCGCTTCGCCGAAACGATATTTAATAACACCGAGATATTTATGCAGATTCTTGGCATCAACCTTCACATGTTTTTCTTTGCCCTTAGAAAGCAAAATTTCCTTAACCGACTTACGTGCAATAGTTGCCAATTCGCGCTCCAAATTACGCACACCGGCCTCGCGGGTATAATAACGAATAACATCTCTGATAGCTGCATCCGTAATCTCCAACTCATGAGGTTCCACCGCATTTTCCTTAAATATTTTGGGAAGCAGGTGGCGCTTGGCAATCTCCACTTTTTCATCTTCGGTATAACCCGACAAGCGGATAATTTCCATACGGTCAAGCAAGGGTCTTGGCATATCCAAAGAGTTAGCTGTCGTAACAAACATCACATCAGACAAGTCATAATCCACTTCCAGATAATGGTCATTAAAAGCAGCATTTTGCTCTGGGTCTAAGACCTCTAATAAGGCCGAACTCGGGTCTCCGCGCCAGTCATTACCAAGCTTATCAATTTCATCAAGCAAGAACAGCGGGTTAGATGTGCCGGCTTTTTTCATACCTTTAATAATTTTACCGGGCATTGAACCGATATATGTTCTGCGATGTCCTCTGATTTCGGCCTCATCACGCATACCGCCGAGAGACGTGCGAACAAAATTACGCCCCGTTGCTCTGGCAATAGACTTCCCGAGTGATGTTTTACCAACGCCCGGAGGACCGACCAAACACAAAATCGGACCTTTGACCTTATTGGCACGTGCCTG
This sequence comes from uncultured Pseudomonadota bacterium, assembly GCA_949298065.1. GTDB lineage: Bacteria > Pseudomonadota > Alphaproteobacteria > RF32 > CAG-239 > Scatacola_A. The sequence goes on from CASFUZ010000029.1 coordinate 4,108, forward strand.
CACGGCCAAATATTCGGCAATACGTTCCTTAACCTTGTCCAAACCATAGTGGTCTTCTTCCAAAATCGCCAAAGCTTTGTTCAGGTCTTTATTGATTTTGGAATACTTCTTCCACGGAATATCAAGCATCCAGTCCAAATAATTACGAACGACTGTCGCTTCCGAGGACATAGAGCTCATATTTTTAAGCTTTTTAACTTCGGCCAAAGCTTTTTCTTTGGCTTCTTTAGATAGCTTAGTCTTGTTGATTTTATCCATATACCCCGAGATTTCGGCATCCTCATCGCCATCGCCGAGCTCTTTCTGAATTGCCTTCATCTGCTCATTCAGATAATACTCTTTCTGGCTTTTTTCCATTTGCTTTTTCACACGGGTTTTAATTTTGTTTTCCACTTCAAGGAGTGTAACTTCCGCTTCCATAAAGCCCAAGATTTTTTCAAAGCGCTCTTTAAGCGAAGCCGCCTCAAGCAAAACTTGCTTATCGGCAATTTTTAAGGCCAAATGAGATGCAATGGTATCAGCAAGTTTGCCATAATCCTCAATCTGATTAACGGCAACCAAAACCTCCGGCGGAGTTTTCTTTGAGAGCTTAACATAATCTTCAAACTGCGACAAGACAGCGCGCACCAAAGCCTCTAGTTCCACACCATGGCTGTCTTTATCCGGAATAACGGAGGCGCTAACCTCCATAAAGGCATCGTTTTTCTCAAACTTTTCAAGCTTAACCCGCTCAATGCCTTCAATTAAGACTTTAACTGTTCCGTCAGGAAGCTTCAAGAGTTGCAAAATCGTACCCAAAGTTCCGACATGATAAATATCGTCAGGTGTCGGGTCTTCTTCTGCGGCATTAATCTGCGTCGCCAACACAATATTTTTATCATTATCCACCACTTCCTGCAAAGCGCGAATAGACTTCTCACGCCCGACAAACAACGGAACAATCATCTTCGGATAAACCACAATGTCGCGAAGCGGAAGAACCGGATATTTTTCTTTTTTTGATACCATTTTTTTGTCCTCAAAAAAACTGTTTATAAATAATATAGGAAAACATTATGCAAACGACAATAGCCGCACTAAAGGTTTTGGCACAAATTACAATATCAAGCAACGTCAAAACCGTTTAATCCACAGCAGAAAACAAAATCCGTATAATAAGTTGATAATTTGAATTGTTATTTTAAATAAAAACATATACAAAGAAAATAAGACATAAATTAAGAGGCAGATTTAATAATGGCATCAAAAAAAAATAATACAAACGGTGAAATAACGGTTGATATTTCGGTAACATTGGGCACAGCGGATTTAAGAGTAAATCAGCTTTTAAAACTTGGTCGCGGAGCTGTTGTAGAGCTTGACCGCGATGTTAATGATTATGTTGATGTCTATGCCAATAATGTTTTAATCGGGCATGGCGAGGTTGTCATCACCGAGAACGAAACCATCGGCATCGCCATTACGGACACAGTTAAGAAATCACATCACTAAACTCTGCCGGAACAAGCCATGTCCAAAGCAAAGATATTCAAAAAATCGCTCAAAAAGCTGCTCCGCTCAAAAATCATAACACATATGATAAGCAGCCTGATTTACTATTACGCTTTGCTTATTGGTAAGACCACCAAATGGCAAACCAAAGGTATGAAAGAATTTTATGCTGGTTGGGAAAAAAACAAAAGTCTGATTCTCATTGGGTGGCACGGTCGTGCAATGTTATACCCTTATTTTTGGAACAAGAAGCGCCCGCTCAATGCATTGGTATCTTTACACCAAGACGGCCGACTGATTGCCGGTTTTTTAGAAAAATGCGGTTTAGGAACCATTGGCGGTTCCAGCAACGGCAATGCCGTAGGTTCTGCCAGAGATTTGATTGAATCTTTGCAAAAAGACACGGCAATCTGCATCATTCCGGACGGTCCCAAAGGTCCGAATATGAAGCTAAGCAAAAGCCCGGTATATTTTGCGCAAAAAAGCGGTAAACCCATTTATGGTATCACCTGTAGCGTCAAGGGCTCAAAGATAGTACACAAAGCCTGGGACAAGATGATGATTCCGCCTCCTTTTTCGGAGGGAATTTGCGAGCTTATCGGTCCGTATTATGTTCCGCATAATGCCTCGGAAGAAGAATTGGAGAAGATTCGCCAGCAAATTGAAACAGAGCTTAATCAAACTTGTTTTGCGGCAGACAAAAAGATGGGGATTGAAAAAATCACCCCCGGCAGCACCGCAAAAAAGAAACGTTATCCCAAGAACTAAAAAAAGGTAAAAAACACATGTTTATCCGTATATATAATTTTATGATTCGCATTCTTTATCCGTTAGTTATCAAGCGCTATATCAACAAGCGCAAACAAAACGGCAAAGAGGACATTAAAAGGTTCAACGAACGCATTGGCAAACCAAAGATGAAGCGTCCCGAAGGCAAACTCATTTGGTTTCACGGCGCATCTGTAGGAGAATCTTTGTCTATGTTACCTTTAATCACGCGTCTTTTGGAGTTATATCCAAACTTGCACATTATGGTAACAACCGGCACGGTAACTTCTGCAGAGCTGATGAACAAACGCCTTCCCGAGCGTGCTTTTCATCAATATATTCCAATAGACAATCCGACATTTGCGGCTCGTTTCTTGCGTCATTGGAAGCCGGATTTAGCCTTGTGGTTTGAATCGGAGCTTTGGCCAGCGATGCTCTCCAACATCAAAGCCAGAAACATTCCGCTTTTGTTGGTTAACGGACGCATTTCCAACAAATCTTTTAAGAGATGGCAACAGTTTGACTTTATCTGCAAAGAACTGCTGAACTGCTTTACTTTCTGCCTCGGACAATCAGAGGAAGACGCTTATCGTTTAAGAGTTTTGGGAGCCAAAGAAGCAATCTGCTTAGGTAACTTAAAATATGCAGGCTTTCAACCTCCTGTTGATCCGGTCAAAAGAGAAGAAATTGCAGCTCAAATCGGCAACCGTCCATTGTGGAATGTCAGCTCAACCCACAATGATGAGGAATTAAAAATTGGCAAATTTCTGAAACGCGTTCAGGACAAAGTTCCGGGGCTTTTGACCATTATTGCACCACGCCACCCGAACCGCGGTCCCGAAATTCAGGAAGCCTTAAATGAAATCGGACTGAAAACAGCGCTCCGCTCCAAAGGCGAGAAAATTACCGACACAACAGATGTTTATATTGCCGACACCATCGGTGAAGTTGGTATTTGGTATGATTTGGCCCCCTTAGTTTTCATTGGAGGTTCACTCATTCCGCATGGTGGTCAAAACTTTATGGAACCATCACGTATGAGAGACGCTGTTTTAGTTGGTCCGCATATGTTTAACTTTACGGATGCAATGAACCGCGCCAAGAAAGCCGATGCCGTCATTCAGGTTAATGACGTAAACGAACTGGAAGAAAACGTCATCCAACTTTTAACCAACCCCGAATTGTTGGAAGCTAAACGTTCTTTGGCCTATAACTGGGCTCATGGAGAAGCCAAAGTCTTGGACGGCATTGTTGAAAAGGTAAAAGGATATATCGGCGAATGAAAACCCCTGCATTCTGGACATCGTCAAACTTTATATCAAAAGTGCTCAATCCCATAGGAAAACTCTATGCTCTGGCCACAAGCCTTCGCATCAGATTCGGGCACACAAAAAAAGTTAATCGTCCGGTAATATGCATCGGTAACATTACGGCGGGCGGCACGGGAAAAACTCCCGTTGCCGTCTCCTTTGCCAAATTATTACAACAAATGGGTAAAAACCCCTTTTTCGTTTCTCGTGGCTATGGCGGAAAGCTAAAAGGCATTATGGTAGACAAAGCCAGACACACAGCTGCGGAGGTCGGTGATGAGCCCCTATTGCTCTCAAGACAAGCGCCGGTAATTGTTAATCCTGATAGGTTTGCCGGAGCGCAAAAAGCCTTGCAATCTGGAGCGGAAATAATCATCATGGACGATGGTTTTCAAAACCCAGGTTTATATAAAGACCTATCATTTTTGGTCTTTGATGGCGGCGTTGGTATCGGTAACGGTTTATGCATTCCGGCCGGTCCGTTAAGAGAAAGTTTAACCTCGGGACTTAAACGCGCTCAAGCCGTTATTATCTTAGGAGAAGACAAACACAATCTTGCAGCGCAGACAAAAGACTTACCCATATTCAAGGGTTCCGTCGTTGCAAAAAAACCGGAAATAAACAACAATGAGATAATTGCCTTTGCCGGTATCGGTCGCCCCGAAAAATTTTACACTTCTCTTCGGGAATTAGGGTTCAAACTTCTTAAAACAATTGACTTTCCCGATCATCATCAATACACAATGGCTGAGCTAAAAAAACTCATTAACGAAGCGCAAAAAAAGGACGCAGTCTTGTTTACAACAGCCAAAGATTTTGTAAAAATTCCCCCACAAATTCAAAAACATTTTCATGTTCTGGAGATTGAAATTTCTTGGGAAAATGAAGAAAGCTTAAAGGCTTTTCTTCATCAAAACCTACACTAACCAGAAAGTTATTCTATCATACATACCAAAAGATGTACGAATAAGCTTGCCAAACACAAAAACTTATACTAAAGTCTATATCATATTGGATAAAACTTCAGTCAAATCCAATAGGTACAAATGTCAGATATCCCTGATATTTGGCTATTCTTTAACTAGTAAAAGGATATGAACTACATGAAGAAAACATTACTCCTCGCCGGTGTTGCCAGCTTATTTGCCGTAAATACCGCCAATGCAGAAATCAAACCTTATGTTGGTTTGGACTACAATTACTCCAGCTATGGCATGAACTATGATGCTAGAGATTTTGTTGAAGATGACTACAACAGCTTGTCTTTCGTAGCCGGTGCTAAATTGATGGATAACTTTGGCTTGGAAGCTTTCTATCAGAGATCTTTGAATGAAAAGAACACTTCTGAGGGTGAAAAAGTATCTTCCCGCATCCAAAACTATGGTGTAGATGCTTTGGGTTATCTGCCCTTGGGTTGCGATCAAGAGTTTGAATTGATTGCCGGTCTCGGTCTTGGTCAGTATGAAATGAAATACAGAGAACAAGGCTATATGGCTGACAAAGAAGAAGCATTAGGTATCAGAGCTAACATTGGTGCTCAATACAACATTGACGAGAACTGGGCTGTTCGCGGTATGTATCGCCATGTATACCTGCAACACAGCGACTTGAACGATATCAATGAGTTCTCTGCTGGTATCAGATACAATTTCTAATCGGATTTGACTGAAATTGAATCAAACTGCCTTGGTAAAACAAGGCAGTTTTTTTATACACAATAAAAAAGATTTTCTTCAAAACAACCTCTTTCTCTTTTACAATCTGACAAACAAATAAAAGAGGATAAAATGAGTAACATTCAAACCCAATATTTCAAAATATTTTATACCAAATTACCACATTATATTGAGAGCCCGAACAACCTACGCTACGCTACGGAAGATGCAGCTTGTTTTGACATTTGCGCATCCATAAAAGAGCCGCATACAATTTTGCCGCAAGAGCGTTTTATGTGCCCAACCGGCATAAAATTTGCACCGGAAAATCCGTTTTGGTTGAGAGTAAACGGCAGAAGCGGCTTGGCGGCTAAACATGGTATTATCCCAATTGGTGGAATTATAGACACGGATTATAGAGGCGAACCGATGGTAATTCTGCTCAATACAAGCAAAGAACCTTATACAGTGCATAGCGGAGATAAAATTGCGCAAATAGAATGTCCCTTCCCTTACAAAGCCGAATTTGAGGAAGTAAGCAATGAAGAGTTTGAAAATAAGTTTCAGACAATACGAGGTGAAGGCGGTTTTGGTTCTTCCGGCAAAAAATAACAAAAGCCCTCTTTACTGAGGGCTTTTGCTTTTTTGTATTTTTAATACAAAAAAGAAGGACAAGAAGATTCACATTCCTCATCTATTTCCCAATCATAATCGTAATCCTGTTCTGTAATAATTGAAAGATTTTTACAAACTTTTCCAGAAATACTAAATTCACAACAACATTTAAATCCTACTTCACAATATCCTTCTCCTCCTGTCCATGGATAACCACAATCCACAAAAGACCTATCTGCATTCCATGCAACAAGTTCATCCTCGTAGCACGTATCTACTGAACAATAGCCATCTCTATACGCTCCTTCACATTGTGAAGAATCATTACAAGAGTAAGGAAACATATCATTTTCACAATACACACTACATTTGGAAGAATCTGCAGAACATGTTTTACCTTCACAATATTGCCAACGTCCTCCACATTCATAATACCCAGGGCAAGGGTCTGCTAATACACATCCTCCGCCTGATTGATTATATCCATCATTGCAAGCCCAAGCCGAGCATTTGGAAGAACAGTCAGAGTAATAGGAGGTGCAACGGGCATTAGCCGGAATACTAACCGCCGTCTGGTTACGACAATTATCTTTATAAGGGGTTTCACACTTTGTTTTGCAATCATCCCACCATTTCATACAGCCATAAAGTTGCGAATTATTATCGGGACGAATATGACAGTTATCAGGATAAGCTATTTTACAAGCCGAATTACATGGCGATGGATAATATTCTTCACAACCGTAAGGACCTTCAGAAACACCGGTCGGGCAAACACATTCAGTATATTTTCCGCTACAATTGTCACCGGAAACAGAACGCGGATAAGAACAATTTGACGAAGTGTACTGATATTCGGGCTTGCAAACACAAGATTCATATTTTCCGCCACAACTTGCTCCTTGTCCAACTTCTTTAGATGAACAAGCCTTCAAATTCGGGTCACATTTACAAGAGACATACTTGCCATCACAGCTATCTCCAACGCCAACTTGTCCGGCCGGACATTCAACCAGATTAGAAGCACATTTACATCCACGTCCATAAGCAGAGTTATAAGGACAAACAGCATCTATAACCTGAACAGAGTTACAATTTTGTTTCGTAAAACCTTCGTTCAAACATTGATTCCCAGTATCAAAATCAAAATTCTCGCCACCATCACCACCATTATCAAAACCGGCATTGGGAGCACAATCGCCAACACCCAAAAAACAAATACCTGCAATCTTATAAGCCTTATCAAGTTGAGCAAAAAGAGGCGCAGGCTCTGAGATAGGTGTGTGTGTATGTGTGTTCTGAACAGAGGAGCCGCTCAAAGTCAAATCCAGAGCATTTGCCACAGTAGCAACAGCAGATGTCGCAATGAGCGACAAATAGAACTTACTAAGAAAAGACATAGCGCACCTCCAACAGTAATAAAGACAGAGCCTGCAAAACGGGTGCACTAAGAGAACACGAAAATCAAAAAAGAGATTTTCTCACTT
>CASFUZ010000030.1 GCA_949298065.1 uncultured Pseudomonadota bacterium
GTATTTTCCAACTGGAACATTAAATTTATTCTTGGAATTAACACGATATAAGCCGTTAAAACATGTGCGATTGATAAAAATGGTTAAAGCGGCTCTTCTTATAAAATCTTTGCTATATATATTTACATCAAAATTTTTATTAAAAGCATTATATTCATCTCTTCTCAAATAATAATATTCATCTCTATCTTGCTCCGATAAAGAAAAATATTCATTTGAAATATTCTTCAATTCTTTAATTAGCTGCCTTACGTCATTTTTTATCACATTGTAAAGAATTACTAACTCTTGATTCGTATCAAAAAGATAAACATTTTGAAAATCATAACTTTTATAAAGATTAAAGAACATTGCGGCTCCACCGACAAATGGCTCTATATATGTTTTTATAGCATTTACCTTTAATTTTGGCGGCAACAATTCATTAAGTTGAGGCAATAGCTGTGTTTTACCACCAGCCCATTTCAAAACAGGCTTAGCAAGTTTTATTTCATTATTAACATATTTCACCGCTAAGTTAGACATACAATCTCCTTATTGAATTTTATATATAATAATTTAAAACTTTGCAAAAAGTATATTACATTAATACCAATAAAACTAAAAATTTCATTTTAAATTTGGTACTTTATTTTATGATTCGTAATATTACGAATCGTAAAAGCCCTCATTTCTGAGGGCTTTTTTATTAAACATCATCGGGGCGGATGTTGACCGCTTTGAGGGTTTCTTTCGGTTGTTCCCGCGTGAAGGTCATATAAACAAACTTAGAAAAAGTTGAGGGTTTGGTTACAATCACCTGAAATGCAACTTTGCTTCCGGCTATTATACGACGAACCGGTGGTTCTTGGTAAATTACTTGCAGAGGCTGCGTATTTTTATCTAACAACTCGATACGTAAGTTTGGAATGTTTCGTGTTTCATCGGTTATATTCGTTATGAAACCGCGAATCTCCATTTTGTTAATATAATCTTCTTCATATTCATTGCGCGTAATATTCTGAAATTCCAGCCCCTCGCCGACAATGACACTTTCTATGCCCACTGCGGCATAAACTTTTTCCATAAAAGGAGCTAAGCGCACAATGTCATAACGAAGATAAAACAAAAGTAACAAAACCAAAATTACGGAAATTCCGCTCAAAATTTGGCGGTTGCGACGACGTTGCAAGCCCAAAATCTGCTTGATTTGATGCCAAAGTTTGATATGTGCGGGAAGATTCTTTTCATACTGAAAAAGGTTTTCCGTCTGTGTTTCCAGACGCGCAAAAATCTCTTGCATATCTTTTTTGTCGGCCGATAATTCTTCCTTTTCTTCTTTTTTTTCTTCCGTCGGCTCTGGCTTTTCATCCGTATTTTCTTCAGGGATTGCTACATCTTCTTGCTTTTCTTCTGCAGCTGATGGCTCCGGCTCCTCTACCTGAATCGGTTCTTCTTTCGGGGCTTCAAACAAGTCTTGCGGCAAACAAAGCCATGTTTCTCCGCATTGGGAGCAACGCATTTTGCGCCCTTCTTCCGGAATTATGGCGGTGCCAACATCATAACTGACATTACATTTGGGACAACGGATTAGCATTTTAGTACCTCTTTGCTTAAACTATATGCATAAAAAGTATTTAATCAAAGAAAAAAAATACTTTATTAAATATTATATTGTTTTATCCTATGGTAAAAGTTTGTTAGGGAGTCATTTAAATTGTCCAGACCAGAAAGCAATAATATTCCGCCCGTGATTGAGATGCAAAATGTGGGTATTCGTTACGGACAAGGACCGGAGGTGTTGAGCGATGTTAAGCTCTCTCTTAAAAAAGGTTCTTTCCACTTCTTGACGGGGAAAAGCGGCGCGGGTAAAACTTCTTTGCTCAGTATGATGTATTTGGCTCAAAAACCAAGCCGCGGAATCGTTAATGTCTTTGGCAAAAATGTTAATTTTACTAACCGCGACAGTCTTTCCATGCTTAGGCGTAAAATCGGCGTAGTTTTCCAAGACTTCAGGCTTCTGGACCACCTATCCGCTTTTGATAATGTGGCTTTGCCTTTGCGTGTTTGTGGTATGGATGAGCGCGAAGTACGCAAAAGAGTAAAGGAACTTTTGCAATGGGTGGAGCTGGACAGACATATGTTGGATACGCCGGCAACGCTTTCCGGCGGTGAAAAACAACGAATCGCCATTGCACGCGCCGTTATTAATCGTCCCGAACTTTTGCTGGCGGATGAACCGACAGGAAACGTGGATAATGATATTGCGCCAAAACTGATGAAGCTGTTTGTGGAGCTTAACAAACTCGGAACAACCGTGGTTATTGCCACACACTCCGAAAAACTTATTAATGATTTTAATTATCCGAGGTTGCATTTGCAAAACCATAATCTGCATATTTTATATCCCTCATCTTCGCGGTTGGGAGGGCAAATATGAGTAATCAGGCTGCCATTATTACCCGCAAGCAGGAACTTCCGCTCAATGAGGATAGTTCTACTTTGTTCCTGAAAGTGATGATTTCTATTGCGGTGTTCTTATTTGCCGTTACTTTAGCCGGAGTTATGTCCATTAATTCTATGTTACAAAACTGGAATCAGAGTATTCTCGGCTCTTTGACCGTGCAGATTATGCCGGTTAACAATGTTAATAAAGAAAAAGCTATGGAAGACACGCTTGATCACCAAGCACGCGCCGTCAAATATTTGGAAAGCTTGAACGAAGTTGAAAAGGTTACTCCTTTAGATGACAGTCAGCTTTCCGAGCTAATTAAACCATGGCTCGGTGATGGTGTGAATATTAAAGATTTGCCCGTGCCGCGTTTGATTGATGTTCGTTTGAAAAAAGGTGCGGAAATTGACTTTATGACTTTGGCGGAAAAATTGGCGGAAGTTTCTCCCCAAGCTTCTTTAGACAACCACAAACTTTGGCTCAATAAACTTATCAAATTTGCTGATGGCTTGAAGATGATGGCAATGAGCGTTTTGCTGTTGGTGATTGTGGTTACGTCTGGCGCTATCTTTTATTCTACCAAAACAAGCCTCGGGTTACACAGCTATATTATTGAGATTTTGCACCTGATGGGGGCAAAAGATGCTTATGTTGCACAACAATATGCCAGACGTACGGCACAACTTGGCTTTATCGGCGGGGGTATCGGTTTAATTTTTGCTATTCCCTCCATCTTTGCTATCGCTCGTTTGGCGGAGCAGATTGAAGGTGGAATTATCAGCGATGCCACACTCTCGGTTACGGCTTGGGGTGCTATCCTCTGTTTGCCGATTTTTGCCTCATTAATCGCTATGGTTACAGCCTATTGGACTGTTAAAAAGACTTTGGAAAAGATGATGTAATGAAAAAGTTTTTATTTTACATAATTATCTTGGGTATGGCTTGTTGGTTTGCCGGTTTTTTAGCCTTCAACTACAATATCAATGATTATAAAATTGATGCGCAAACCAAGACAGATGCTATCGTGGCCTTAACGGGGGGCAAAAACCGTATTGCCGAAGCGGCCCAAATGATGGACAAAGGTTTGGCTAAGAAAATGTTTATTTCCGGTGTGCAGAAAGATACATCTCTTAAAGAAATCAGCCGTATTCAGAAAGTTAATATGCCGCCTAAAGACAAAATTGAAATGGAAGATAAATCTACAAACACAGTAGAAAACGCCATTGAAACAAATGAATGGATTAAGAAGAACAAAGTAAAATCCATTCGATTGGTTACGTCAAATTATCATATTCCGCGGAGTATGGAAGAATTTAGGGCGTTAAACCCAAAACTTCTCATTATTATTCATCCGGTTTATTCAGAAAATGTGTCTCCTAAATGGTGGAAAAATAAAGGGAGTTTTTGCCTCCTTGCTTCGGAATATAACAAGTTTTTGTATGTTTATGTCAGAAACAAACTAAAAGGGAACTAGCATGATTTATATTCGTTCGGCTCTGGCTAATATTTTTGTTTATGGTTGTTTGCTGTTTGGCTGTGTGGTTTCCAGCCTTATGGGCTTAATCTCCAGAAAATCTACTATTTATTTTTGGAATTATTTTATGATTCCGGTTACGATGTTTTTCCTGCGTCTTTTTGCCGGACTTAAAATTGAAATCCGCGGTAAAGAATTTATGAAGCAAGAAGGTGTTATTTATGCTTCCAAACACGAATCTGCCTTGGAAACTTATTGTATGTCAATGTTTATTAAAAAAGCCGTGTTTATCTTGAAAAAAGAACTGACTTATATTCCGTTTTTTGGTTGGGCTCAGCATTTTTACGGTATGATTCCGGTTAATCGCGCAGCCGGTGGCTCTGCCATGAAAGGAATGATGAAAGAGGCCAAAGACAGAATGAGTAAAGGTCGTCCCATCATTATCTTTCCGGAAGGGACACGTTGCAAGCCGGGAACGACCAAAGGTTATAAGCCCGGACTTTTGTTTATTGCCGAACAGCTTGATGCTCCGGTTATTCCGGTAGCCTTGAACACCGGACTCTTTTGGGCAAAAAATTCTTTTCTGCGTTATCCCGGCACGGCTGTTATTGAATTTATGGAGCCGATGAAAGCAGGTGCAGATAAAAAAGCTTTTATGGCAGAGCTTGAAAAAAAGATTGAAGCAAAATGTAGTGAACTTAACAAAGAAGCTTTGGAAAAATATCCTTACACCAAAATAAACGCAGGATAAGCCGCTATGTTTAAGCCCAAGTTTTTATCAAAAATTTTTCCACATACAAGCACCATCGCTTCTTTTGTGGCGGCTTTTATGTTTGTGCTTTTGTGTATTTTTGCTTTTGTGCAACGCTCTTTCGGGCTTAACCTCATCAACAAAGAGATTCTTAAAATTCAGGAATCCTTGTTAAATGCTGGTTGGGATATGGCTTATGATGAAGCTGAAACTTCATCTTTTCCGCTCTTTGCGCCGGTCAAGTTTTCAAACTTCAGGATTTATGCTTTGGACGGTAGCAAGGAATGGAAAACCGAAGAATTTGAAATTGATATGGCTCTGTTTAACTGCGGGCATATTGAACTTAAAACCTCCCGCGAACAAAGTTTTACTTTTGGGGGCAAAATTTATCCGGCAGATATTCCCGTCCTAAATATAGACCTGACATTTGACAGAGAGCTTGGTCTTAAAAGCGCTGATGTTGAAGGTACGGGGTGGAATATTCAAGACCTGATTACCGTTGATTCTTTCCGTTTGGCTTCTCAAAGGATGGCTCCCTTGAACATTAGCGAATTGACACCTTTTTTTGAAAATCATATTGAAATTAAAGGGGCTAAAATTTCGGAACAAATTGATTTTCCGCTGCGCAAAAAGATTAACCGTATTTATGCAAATGCAAATATCATCGGAGTGATGAGCGAGAAACCGACTTACAATGAAACTCTGGCGGCTTGGTTGCGATTGGGCGGCGTGATTGACATTAAGAAACTTATTGTTGAGTGGGCACCGTTAACTCTGGTTGCTCATGGAGATCTCTATTTTAATGATAAATCAGAGCCGGTTTTGCATCTTAATACATCATCTAAGGGCTTAGATGAAACTCTGGATATGTTGCAAGATAACTTCTTGGAAAGAAAAGGGGTTTTTGTGGCAAAAATTCTTTTAGACAATAAATCGTTTAAACTTAATCCGGATGACAAGTATTATACGGTTACAACACCGATTAACATTAACTCCAACCAGATTTTGATTGAGAATATTCCGCTTAAAACTTTTTAGCTTAAAGCTCAATGGAGCGTGCGTAAGAACCAACAATATTGATATTGTTGAAGGATTTGCGCGCCGGTTTCAGCTTCTCATCATTGGGTTTTAAGAAGCCATCTACCTCAACCAAGTAAGACTTGTTTTCTTCATCTACTTTTGCGGACAAGCGGATTTTGGCATGAGAGAGCCCTGCGTTTTCCAGGGTTTCAATAATCGTGGAAACGCTGACATCATTGTTAACCTCAATGCCTAATAAGCTGATGTCATCGCCGCTTGGGGTCGGATGAACTTGTGCCACGATATAAATGTCTTGTTCTTTAATCGGATTTTCTTTTCTTCTTAAAAACGGCAATTTTGCAATAATTTTTAGACCGTCTGCTGTTGAAGAAAATCCGCTCCACCAAGGTTTTAGGTTCATCTCGTGGTTATCGCAAGGAATAATGCCAAATTGAGCCTCTTGGTTGGTTACAACATTCATAACCTGACCGAAAGAGCCTCTTGTTACATATTCGGCATAGCTGCCTAAGTGTTCTTGCACAATGTTAATCAGCCCCGTACAAGAATCCGTTTCCAACACCGAAAGTTTAGGTTTTTCTTTCAGACATGCGCTTGCACTCAAAATCTCGCGCCAGATTTTGGCAATCACATAACGAGGAAAATTTCCGCGATGAAGTTTCAGCAGATTTTTAATGGCGGCAGCTTCTTTGCCCAAAGAATTTTCTATGGTATTATCTAATTGGCGTTCTACCAACTCGGTTCTATGAAGCAGAAGGTTGTAGAGTTTGAGGTCAATATCATCAATTTGTTTTTGCAAGTCTGCTGATTTTTCCTGCGGCATTTATTTTCTCCTTTTCGGTGAGGGATAATAGCACAACCGAAAAAGATGACAATATTTTTAATGCAATTTATTTTATTCGGAATCGGAAAAAAATTACTCTGGCTAAGCCATAGCGGCGTTCGTCAACCTGTTCAAAACAAGGTATGTTATCCAATGCTTCATCCTTTTCCAGCTCAACCAAAACCCAAGCATTCGGCGCAAGCCAGCCTTTTTCAGCCAAAGACTTTAGGGCGGCGGCACTCAGGCCTTTGTTATAAGGCGCGTCCATAAAAACCAGATTATATGTTTTTTGTGTGGGCGGCAAATTTGCGGCATCTGCCGAAATGAGCTTAATCTTCTCTTTTTCCTTGGGGAAAAGCGTGGCATTACGTTTGGCGGTTTGCAAGTTTATATCTAACAAAGCTACCGATTTTGCACCGCGCGACAAGGCCTCCAAGCCAAGCGCGCCCGTGCCGGTAAAAACATCCAAAACATCATATTCTGCCCAATTATTATTAAGCTTGGAATTTAGGATATTAAAGACAGCTTCACGCGCGCGGTCTGCCGTGGGGCGAACGCCTTCGTTTTGCGGAGAATATAAATTTTTGCCGCAATATGCACCGCCGATTATTCTCATAACTTGAACTTGTTCCCCAACTGCTCTTGCAAAACTTTGGCCGGAACTTCTTTAACCTCGCCTTTTTTGAGAGCGCCTAGCTGAAATGGACCGTAAGACAAACGAATCAATCGGGCAACATCTAAGCCGATAGACTTCATCAGTTTACGAATCTCTCTATTTTTGCCCTCGCTCAAGGTTATTATCAGCCAAGCATTGGTACCTTTTTCAGTTTCAATCTCGGCTTTGACAGGGCCGTAATTTATGCCGTCAACCGTTGCGCCTTTTTCCAAAGAAGCCAGTTTTTTGGTATCAACAAAGCCATGGACCTTGACCTTATAACGGCGGCTCCAGCCGTTTTCGGGCAACTCCAGCTTGCGCGAAAGTTCGCCGTTGTTGGTGAGCAGCAACAAACCTTCTGAATTGAGGTCTAGTCTTCCAACGGAAATAACCCTCGGCATAAAAGGTGGCAAACTATCAAAAACCGTGGGGCGGTTTTGATTATCCTTATGCGTAGTTACCAGCCCGACCGGTTTATAATAAAGCCAGAGCCTTGTGGTCTCTATGGCCGGAAGTTTTTCGCCGTCAAACAAAATTTTCTCACTTCCCTCAACATTAAAAGCCGGAGAATCGATTATTTCACCATTGACGCTCACGCGTTTTTGCCGGATATATTCCTCTGCCTGACGGCGCGAGCATACGCCCGAACGCGCCATAAATTTTGCCAGTCTTTCGCTCATTTTTTGTCTTTCCTTATCTGAAACCTTTGTTATTATATAAACGGATTAAATTAAAAATGCAAAGAGGAAATATGACCCCGCAAGAATATATGCAATATTGTCTGACTTTGGCGCAACAGGCTTATGCCGCAGATGAAGTGCCAATCGGCGCAATTGTGGTTAATCCCGAAACGGGCGAGATTGTCAGCGAAGCTTATAACTTAAGTGAACACAGCAGCGATGCCACCGCCCATGCCGAGGTTTTGGCTATTCGCCGCGCCTGTGAAAATTTAGGCGTTAATCGGCTCAGAGATATGGATTTATACGTAACTCTTGAACCCTGCACAATGTGCGCGGCAGCAATCTCTATGGCACGGATAAAAACGCTTTACTTCGGGGCTTATGACCCTAAAGGCGGCGCAGTTGCAAACGGCGTGCATTTTTATGAGGCTCCGACCTGCCACCACAAACCTAATGTCATTGGTGGAATTATGGAAGAAGAATGCGGGGAAATCTTAAAAAAATTCTTCCGGCAAAAGCGGCTTAAAGCCTAGTGATTGGCATTTATTAAAATACGTTTTTTATCTCTGTTCCAATCACGGTCTTTGATTGTCTCTCTCTTATCATAGTTCTTTTTGCCGCGGCCGAGACCAACTTCCAACTTGGCTCTTCCCTTGTCATTAAAAAACAACTTCATCGCCACGAGCGTTGACCCCTTACGCGAAAGCTCCGAGATTATCTCGCAAATCTCTTTATGAAGCAACAGCAACTTGCGGTCGCGTTTTTCGGCATGGCTTTCATAGCCTTTGTTGGTATATTCGGCAATAAACATATTGGAGATAAAAAGCTCGCCGTTTTTTTCAATGCCGTAAGCATCATTGATATTGGCATGCCCAAGGCGCAAGGACTTAACCTCTGTTCCGGTCAGCTCCAGCCCCGCAATATAAACCTTGTCTATCTGATAATCAAAATTTGCACGGCGGTTTTGCGCAACCAAACCGGTAGAAATAAAATCAGATTTTGATACTTTCTTAGCCATTTTCTTTCCTCATTTTCCTTTTGTTATACATAATTTGAAAATATAATCAAGGAAAATGCAAGGGGCAGCCCTTGAGCGCTCACTGGCTGCTTTGAGAACCTTTGCTGAACCGCGCAAGCTGTTGCCAGCTTGACCGCGGCACTAGCTGTGGCGGCGACCTTTACTGAACCGCGATGCTTCCTAAGTGCATATCGTGAGTATGTGCCCTATGTCTTTGTGGATTCTTCGGGACAAAGTCCCTCAGAATGACGTTTTTTTATTATCGTCATTCTCGGGCTTGACCCGAGAATCTTTTAAGAGATTGCCGGATCAAGTCCGGCAATGACTAAAAGAGAAGAGCCTAAAATTCCATCACAGGGCGAACAGAGCGAAGGTCCTTCTTCATGCCGTAGTCCAAACCATAACTGTAGTTAAAGGTAGAAATCCAAGCTTCGTGGTTGCTGTACTCCGACGAAGACCACGTACAACAACTCGGAAATTCTACACCGCCAACCTTAGATATTGCATTCTGAATAGCTATTTGATTGCTTCTAATATTGGTCATAATTCCCGCTGCCGGCAAGCACCACTTACCTGCCGTTTCTGAAGTCGGCGCATATCTTCTTGTTGCCCAAGCTGCAGGATAAGTGCTGGCATCACCTGCCGCAACTATCTTATCCGTATTGCCACAGCTATCATAATCCGTTGATGCTGAAGATGCTGACCTATAATCTGGCAACGTTGATGCAGTCGCTCCAAAGCTACCCCATTGCATTGCTGTATTATTACTACTGATTTTATTACCACTTTTATCAATCGGCCAAGGAGACATAATCTGCCCATGCAAGCCGCCATCGGTAACATAAATGACAATTCCAAGCACGGTTTTGGTGATATCATAGTTATCTGCACTAGAACAGGTTTTGTCGGAATAATAAATATCGGCAAGATTACATTTAGCTAAGGGGCTAGTGCAGTAATAGCCGTCGCCGTTAGGGCATTTTATCGCCGCCCCGCCACATTCTTCCAAGGAATATTTATATCCCAAAGAAGCACAATCCGGTGTCGGCGTACAAGTCGTTGCCGCAGCTTCCAAGGAGAACAAAGACACGCCTAATATCAAAAATATTTTTCTCATCTTTCCTCTCCTTTCTAAAAAGCGAGCACAGGAACAACGTAACCGCTACCGTTAACCTTAGTGCCGTAGTACAAAAGGCTATTACCAAGATTCACACCCCACGCGCGGTTACGGGAGTCCTCCGAAGAAGACCACACCCAATAGTTGAGCATATTTGATGCTCCACCAACTTTATTAAGAGCTGTGTTAATTGCAGTTTGATTATTCTGAATATTTCTTAAAATGCCTGCCGCCGGCAAACACCATTTACCTTTAGTTTCTGTTGTTGGCGCATAATATCTCGTTGCCCAAGCTGCCGGATAAGTGCTAGCACTTCCTGCTGCTACGATTTTATCCGTATTGCCACAGCTATCATAATCAGCTTCAGCTGAAGATGATGATGTATAATTTGGCAACGATGGTATATCTGTTCCATAGCCTCCCCATACCATACCGACACCACCACTGCTTTTATTTCCACTCGTATTAACCCACCAAGGTGCCATTATCTGTCCGCCGACACCATCCGAATTTACATAAACCACAACACCTAGCACGGTTTTGGAACTGTTATAATTGGCTGCACTGGTGCAAGTATTATCAGAATAAAATATGTCTCCGATATTGCATTTCGGGCGAGATGATACGCAACGTCCTTCTTTCCATTCATAGCCGCTGGCACAGTTACAAGAGGCATAA
>CASFUZ010000031.1 GCA_949298065.1 uncultured Pseudomonadota bacterium
TGGTGGCTCTAAACTTAAATCAACTGCCGGAGAATATGCTGAAATCTATCATCAATGGACAAATGATGGACATCAATTTATCTGGATTACAGATGGTTTGGGTTGGCAATCAACTAAACGTCCTTTAAGAGATACTTTTGATAATACGGATTATATTATTAACCTAGAGATGATACAAAAAGGTGTTTTAGAAGAATTGCTTAAATAATAATCAGGAATATGTTATGAGAAAAAATATCAATATTTCAGCTACAGAGTATGACAAAGTTCTCCAAGAATTTTACGAATATTTTGAGACAGGATATAAATTTGAAGAATTTTTAAAACAATATTTAGAAAAAATAGGACTAGATGAAGTTGTTGTTACTCAACGCTCCCGTGACGGTGGTGTCGATTTGACAGCAGTACGAAATGGAATTGGTGATTTAGGTGGGCAAGATTTTATAAAATATTGTATTCAGGCAAAGAAATATAGACCATCCAACACAATAAACATAAAGGATGTTAGAGAATTAGCTTATGTAGCAAATAAAAATAAAGCAATGGGCATTTTTATAACAACAGCAAAGTTTTCAAAATCTACAAAAGAAGAATTTGGAGGAGAACAAGTAACGCCTATTATCCTGATAGATGGAAAGACTTTGATAGATAGTTGTATAGATAATGAATTAGGATTTGTATATAAACCTTGTTTCAGTAAACAATATATGGATAGATTAATGTTTACTGAAAATTTGACAATAGATGATAAATTTACGCAAAATGATCTGAAAGAAAATATAGTCATAGTTGAAAAGAAAATTACAGCAAATGATATTAGAGCGCGTATTTTATCTTTACCTAAAGTAATTTTAGAGCATTTTCCCAAAGATGAAACGACTCTAAGAGTCTGCTTTAATAACGAATTTAGCAAGGATTTAAATATAAACAAAGGACGTAATTATCTTGCCGGAGTAACAGAGGTATACAGAAAATATGGATTATTAACCGAAGACAACAGCGTATTTCCGGCAATATCATCGTGGAAGCTAGATGGAAAACAATTGAATATTGATATTAGAATTATATAATCATTTATTTCCTTTTCATGACGATATACAAATGCATCTAAAAAAGCCCTCAGAAATGAGGGCTTTAGTTTTAGGCTTTGAGCATAACCTCGGGGGCTTTGATACCGAGTAGGTAAAGCAGCAAAGTTAAGATATCTCGCGTTAATTTAGCCAATTTCAACCTGCCGGAAGCCAAAGTAACATCAGCTTCACCCATAATCGGCGAGGCATTATAAAAACTGCTGAATGTCTGCGCCAGAGTATAGGCATAATCAGAGATAATGCTTGGTTCTTTATCCGCTTCGGCGCGCAGAATAACATTATTCAGCTGAGCAAGTTTTAAGGCCAAATCTCTTTCCTCATTGTTGCTGATAACAATATCACCAAGAGCTATACCTTTTTCTTTGGCTTTGCGTAAGATAGAATTGATACGTGCGATGGCATATTGAATATATGGTCCTGTTTTACCATCAAATTTTGCAAAATCTTCCAGCTCAAATACATATCCGGCAGAGATGGTATTTTTAAGGTCTTGAAATTTGATAGCACCGATGGCAATTTCACTGACCAGCTTCTCAATATAAGCCGCATCATAGCCGTCTGTGTCTTCAGGCTTGGGCATCGATTCGCGAACTTTGTCTTTAGACATTTCAATCAAATCTTCCAAATTCATTACGCCGCCGTCACGAGTCTTGAATGGTTTACCGTCTGCGCCGTTAACCGTTCCGAACCCGATATGCAAAAACTTAACATTCGGAGCAATTCCAAGCTTTTCGGCAACCTCAAAAACCTGCTCAAAATGCAAAGACTGACGTTTGTCAACGACATAAATAATCTCATCAGCTTTGAGGTCGTCATAACGCATTTTAATTGTGGCAACATCTGTAATCTGATAACCGAAACCTCCATCGCTTTTAATTAAGATGACCGGAGGTTTGGGTTTGTTGCCTTCTTCCAAACGTACGATTAAAGCACCGTCATCAAGTTCGGCAAGACCTTTTTCTTTAGCAAGTTTTACAATCTCTGAGCTTGCTTCATGCGCATCACTCTCGCCAAGCCAAAGATCAAAATGAGCCTCAAGCGCATCATAGTTTTTCTTAACGGCGTTTACCGAAACTTCTCGCAAATGTTTCCATGCTCTGCGGTATTCCGGATTACCATCCTGCAAGGCAGCCGTAATCTGCCGAGCCGTTTCTTTGGCAGCTTCGTCTTCTTTGCAACGGATGTTTGCTTTTTTATAGAAAGCGCTTATAGCTTCAATATCATAGGTCTGAACTTTATCCAGATTACCGTCTTGGTTAATGATTTCAGCCAAAATCATTCCCATAGGCGTTCCCCAATCGCCGAAATGCACATCAGAGATAACCTCGTTTCCGTAAAACTTTTCAATACGTCTGATAGATTCGCCGATAACAGCCGAGCGTAAATGCCCCACATGGAGCGCCTTAGCAACATTCGGACCGCCGAAATCCATTACGATTTTTTTAGGTTCATTTGTTTTGTCGCAGCCGAAACGTTCATCTTCGGACATTGCATTAAGCTCTTGAGCAATAAACTCATTTTTGAGTGAAATATTGATAAATCCCGGTCCATCAACAGAGATTTTTGCAATATCAGCATCTTTTTCCAATTCGGAAGCAATAAGGGTTGCAATCTCGCGTGGATTTTTATGCAAAGGTTTAGCCAAAGCCAAAGCACCATTACACTGAAAATCGCTTAAATCCGGACGGTCAGAATTTTTAACAACGGCAAATTTTACATCCAAATCATTTTTTTCAAAAATTGCGGAAAGCTTTTGGTTAAGAATTTTTTCTAACAATTGAGCCATAACATTACATCCTGAAAAATAGTCATTTTGTGCGACACTTTAAATAAAAAAACAATTTATTACAAGCGAAAAAGACGCTTCCTAGCGCACACATTTAAAATAGACGTGATTAGGAATCAGCAAGCGACAACTAAAAGAAGTCATCTTAGTTGGAATGGCGTGCGTTCCGGTTCTGTGCTTAACACATTCTTCATCAGCGAGTTTTTTAACATCTTCGTAAGTTGTAGTCCAACCATTGTAGCAAACAGCCGGTTCTTCCGGGGTTGATTCTCCGACATAAAGTTTACTAATGTCATGAACACCGGCATTACGTTGCCTGTCAACAAAGGGAGGTAAAAAGCTGCAGGCGCTAAGCAAGAGCCAAGAAGCAAAAGCAAAACCGAATTTAACCCTAGACAATTTAAAAAACTCCATTACATTAAACGCATCTAAACAACATATATACGAAGAAGAATAAAATGGAAAGTCAAAACAAATATATTGGTGATGAAAGTTTTAAAAAGTTTTTGGAGCATTATGCTTGCCCGAGCTCTTTAGCGGTGGTTAAAATGAAATTTGCGGGAGCTATCTGCAGCCCGAATATGGATTTGCGCCCGACCGATGTTATCTCTTCTTTTTGGGAACAAGGGAAAGCTCCTCGTCTGGAAACCAAGAATGAGGCCGAGTTGTTTTTCAAATTTTTTATGGGTTTGTGGGACGAAGTTTTTGAACAAGTCAAATCCAACAAGATAAAACTCAGCCATACCAAGCTGTCCGGCAAAGAAGATATCCTCAGAGCCTGCGCCGAGCGTTTTGAAGAAGTAGAGTGTGGCTATGTTGAGGGTTTTTGGGGCGGTAAGGACGACTTCAAATTGCCGGCCTTTGTTGCCGAGATGATAGACTCTTTGACCGAATTATCAGGCGTTTACAATACTTTGGCGAAAAAACTTGACAAGGCGGAAAATCTGAACGAGATTTTAAACACTTTCCGCTACACCGACAAAATGGTGGAAAAAGCTATAAGTTTTATTATTGAAAACTCGGTCTTACCGCGGATAGAAAGCTTGCAGAGAGTAATGAATTAACAGCAAAAGGAATTTATATTATGGAAATGATGGAAGGTCTTTTGACCCGTCGCTCGGTACGCAAATACACGGACCAAAAGATAGACAAAGCCACATTAACCGAAATCATCAAAGCCGCGCAATATGCGCCGACCGCGCACAACCGCCAACCTTGGGAGTTTTTGGTTGTTGATGATAAAGAAATTTTAGCCAACTTAAGACATATTCAGCGTTGGACATCTTTTGCCAAAGATGCCGCTTGCGTTGTTTTTGTTTTAGGCGATGTTGAGCAGTCGTTCAATCGCAACAAAGACAATGAGAAATGGAGCTTTGTGGATGTTGACTGCGCCATTGCCACGGAAAACCTGATGTTGGCGGCTTGGTCCAAAGGCATAGGTACCTGCTATTGCGGTGCTGCGCCGATGCAAAAAGTTGTAGATGACTTGAAGGAATATTTGCATTTACCGGACAATGTACGTCCCTTTGCCATCGTAACCATGGGTTATCCGGCAGAAACACCTAAACAACCGGAAGGTCGTTTCAAGGAAGAAAAAATCCATTGGGGAAAATACTAAGAGTTTAAGAGCCGCGGGATTCTGCCGCGGCTTTTGTATTATTGTTTGATAATTTAAAAATTGCTTGAAAAAAATCAATTAAGTGCTACATTAGCACCGAATTAAACAAACAAGTGGGAGCAAGGTTCTCTTGCACCTACATTCTAACTAAGGAAGGAAAAATAATATGACAATTCGCGTCGGTATTAACGGATTTGGCCGTATCGGTCGCTTGGTTTTCCGTGCCGCTCAGGAAAGAAATGACATTGAAATCGTTGGCATCAATGACTTGATTGATGTTGAATATATGGCTTATATGCTGCGCTATGACACAATGCATGGTCAGTTCAAAGGCTCTATTGAAATCAAAGACGGCAAGCTGGTTGTAAACGGCAAAGCCATCCGCGTTACGGCAGAAAAGAACCCTGCAGATTTGAAGTGGAACGAAGTCGGCGCAGAATATGTTGTTGAATCCACAGGCTTGTTCTTGACCAAAGAAAAAGCTCAAGGCCACATTGATGCCGGTGCAAAATATGTTGTTATGTCTGCACCGTCCAAGGACGACACACCGATGTTCGTTTGCGGTGTAAACACCGATTCTTATGTTAAAGGCACACAGTTTGTATCCAATGCTTCTTGCACCACAAACTGCTTGGCTCCGATTGCTAAAGTTTTGAACGACAAGTTCGGCATTGTTGATGGTTTGATGACCACTGTTCACTCTACCACTGCTACACAAAAGACTGTTGACGGCCCGTCCATGAAGGACTGGAGAGGCGGTCGTGCCGCTTCTGGCAACATCATCCCGTCTTCAACAGGTGCTGCTAAGGCTGTTGGTAAAGTTATCCCGAGCTTGAACGGCAAGTTGACAGGTATGTCTTTCCGCGTACCGACATTGGATGTTTCCGTTGTTGACTTGACCGCAAATCTTGCAAAGCCGACAACTTATGAAGAAATCTGCAAAGCCATGAAAGAAGCTTCTGAAGGCGAACTCAAAGGCATTTTGGGTTACACCGAAGATCAGGTTGTTTCTTCTGACTTCTTGGGCGATGCTCGTACATCTATCTTTGATGCCAAAGCCGGCATTCAGTTGACTCCGACTTTTGTAAAAGTTGTCAGCTGGTATGACAATGAGTGGGGTTATTCTAACAAGGTTCTTGACCTCGTAGCCCACATGGCAAAAGTAAACGGATAATCAAAAATAAAACAAACCCTCTTGGTGGACCAAGGGGGTTTTGTTTTTTGTAAAGGAAAAACAAATGGAATACAAAACAATAGATGATTTAGGCAATTTGAGCGGCAAGGTTGTTATGCTCCGCGCAGACTTGAACGTGCCTATGGATGAGAATTTTCACGTAACCAACACCGCGCGCATTGACCGCACCGTTCCGACCGTTAAGGAACTGATGAGCAAAGGCGCAAAAGTTGTTGTTATCAGCCACTTCGGTCGTCCGGAAGGCAAAGGCGATATGAAAAACTCTCTAAGCCACATTGTAAAAGATATGGAAAAAGCTTTGGGTCACAAAGTTGTATTTGTTGATGACTGCATTGGCGAAAAAGTTGAAGCAGCCATTAAGAATATGAAGGCTGATGAAGTTTTGCTTCTTGAGAACCTTCGTTTTTATAATGAAGAGAAAAAAGGCGATGAAAAATTTGCCGAAGAATTGGTAAAACCGGCTGATGTTTATGTATCCGATGCATTTTCAACAGCTCACCGTGCTCATGCCTCAATGGTTGCCGCAGCCAAATTGCGTCCGGCAGCTATGGGTCGTTTGATGGAAGAAGAAGTTAAAGCTTTGTCCAACGGCTTGAACAACCCGACCCGTCCTTTGATGGCTGTTGTCGGTGGTTCTAAGGTTTCCACGAAGCTTGACTTGTTGAACAACTTGGTTAAGAAAGTTGACAAATTGGTTATCTCCGGCGGTATGGCTCATACCTTTATGAAAGCCAGCGGCATTGACACTGTCAATGAGGCCAACTCTTTGGTTCAGATGGATATGATTGACACGGCAAAAGAGATTATGAAAGTAGCCAAAGAAAACAATTGCGAAATCATTTTGCCGAAAGATGTTGTTGTATCAAAAGAATTTAAGGCTGAAGCAGAACACAAGACCGTAGAGTTGGATAGCATTCCGGCTGAAGGTTGGATTCTGATGGATGTTGGCGAAAAGACCATTGCCGCAATCAACCAGAAGTTGGATGAATGCAAAACTTTGGTTTGGAACGGACCTTTGGGTGTATTTGAATTAAAGCCCTTTGACAACGCCACCAACAAAGTTGCTCAGCATGCCGCAGACTTGACCAAAGCCGGAAAACTGATGACTGTTGCCGGTGGTGGTGATACAGTTTCTGCTCTGGACAACGCAGGTGTTGCAGACAAGTTCAGCTACATCTCAACCGCAGGCGGTGCTTTCTTGGAATGGATGGAAGGCAAAGAGCTCCCCGGAGTTGTTGTTCTGAAGAAATAATCAGATACAAAATCAACAAAACCCCTCCGACTTTCGGAGGGGTTTTTATTCTTTGACTTTTTACTAAAAAGGAGCCTCGCAATAATATCCAAATGTTGTAACACCATTACAGTTAGTGTTCGTCAGGTCATACCAGCCATCAGAAGAAGTACAAGCGCCTTTTCCGTCAACAGTTATATATGAGCAAGGTATTGTTCCCGAACCAAAAGGCCCTACCACATTACACACATTTTCTCCTGAAGCCAAAGCCCAAGAAAGATTCCCAGTTGTTTTCAACAGACAATTTTTTCCAGCTTCTGTCTCTGAGGCAAATCCCCCGGAAGTTATAACTATTCCATGTTTTCCAGTTGAATCTACTTTTGCCACCGTACCCAAAGCTATACCATCTTTATCAATATAAGTATCCCCGACAGCATAAGTTGTTGGTGCTGGGTCATTTCCCGCTCCGCCGGAACCAAAAGAACGGACGCAAAGAAACCGTAATGCAGAAGAAGACGAAACCCTATCTCTATCACATCCATATGTAGTATCTGCTGTAATTATGCTTTCTTCATTCATACAGGCTTCTTGTGTAGTTGTTCTCCATAGAAGAGCAGTAGAATATTTCATCATATTAGTTTGTTTCGTATTAATCTGATAGCTTACAGAAAATTTAGCTAACTGAGAATTGATTTTGGCAACATTTGTCTTAATCAAAGCCATATCTTCCAATCCAGGCAAACTCCAACCACCAACACCATCGGTTGTGTAACTAGCACATTGGGAAGTTTGGGCGCTAGTACCGGAAAACTGTTCCAAGGACAGCATCTTGCCACTCAGGTCATAAACAATTCCGACCGGAATACGTCCCGAAAGCGGCTCGGCTGAAATTGTATCCTTATAAACGATGTCGCCAATCTCCGCAATCTTTGCGCCGTTAGAGTCTGTATATGCCGTGCAAAAATATTTGCTGTCATCAAACGGGCATTTCAGCTTGGCCAAACTTCCGCAATCTGACGCTACCTTATCATAACCCAACTCTTCACAGGTCGGGGGAATAACGCAGGTCTGCGCTGCCGCTTCTCCGCTCATCAGCATCCCCAAAACCCAAAGGCTGACACCAAGTTTCTTCTCTGAATTCTTCATCTCTTTTCTCCTTAAT
>CASFUZ010000032.1 GCA_949298065.1 uncultured Pseudomonadota bacterium
ACGAACCCTTGGGTTTGAATCCCGACAAAACGAGGTAACTGTTTGAAAACAAAAAAATCCCCACACGAGGCAGGGATTTTTAACTGGTGAGCGCGTCGGGATTCGAACCCGAGACCCTTTGATTAAAAGTCAAATGCTCTACCGACTGAGCTACGCACCCATTGTTTTTCAACAACGAGCATATAGATAGTCTATAAAAATTTTATAGTCAACAAAAAAAATAAAAAAAGTTAAAAAAAGTCAAAATGTAGTTTATTTGTTAATAATTATATGTTAGCATTCCATAAAATTTAATAATAATCACGACTTTTGAGGTTAGAAATGGTTAAGGATATTCATTCAGAGCAAGAAGGCAGATACGATATTTTACAGAATGGTGCGGGTGAGCTTCTTATTATCATCAGATATCGCGAGGGTGGTCCGGAAAATCCGCGTTTGGTTTATGATGGCGGTGCGCATGCCTTGCTTTACCGTAGCCGTGAAAGTGCTGTTTTGTTAGATTCTATCAATACAGCCGCTCGTCAGCCTCTGAAGTCAGCAGATGAAGTTACTATGGTTGAAATTGAGGAAGATGAGGTTGCGCGCGAATATAAGGTTCCGGTGCGTATCGTTCGCGATTTAGAATCTTTGAGCGCCTCCAAGAGTGCTTAATTAAGCTAAACTTATGCACAACAGCGTTAAAATAAGGGCTTTAAAAGCCCTTATTTTTTGTTATATTGACAGCACTTGAGCTTAATTTGGATGAAGATAAATGATAGCAAAATTGTTTTTTGCCTTACTGGCCGGAGGAATGACGGCGGAAGTCTTAACCAGAACCAGGTTTGAAAAAGCACTGTCTTTTATGTTGCTGTGTTTTTTGGCGCTATGGGGAGTTTGGATATTTGAGTCGGAAAGCCTTGACTTGGTTAATAAATTTTCTTTTCATTGGATAGATGCCTCATTGATGCGTGTAAACATAAACCTCAACACATCGCCGGAGATTTGTCGGCTTGTCTTTGCCTTGCTTATCATATCTGCATTATCTGTTTTTTATAACACCTTTTACAAAGCCGAAACCGAAGGACTGCGCCTAAATGGCCTTTTGACCTTAAATCTGGCAATGCTGGTCTCAATAATATGTTCACAAAATTTTATACAGTTGTTAACAGCTGTTTGCATTACAGATGTTCTTTGCCTTCTGATGATTAACGATATAGAGAGCAAGCGGCGCTATGCTTTTTATAACTTATTGGCGGATATGGGATTATTTACGCTTTTTGCCTTAATCTGGAAGCAAACAGGCAGTATTGATTTGGCTGTTTTAGGCAAATATCATCGTCTTGGGCAATATCCGGAGCTAACCTCGGGGCTGTTGTTGCTCTGTGTTTTCATCAAATCCGGCATTTTTTTATGTCATGGCGGACTTTTGAGCCTGGCGAGTCTGACATTTAACCGTATTTTGGCAATTTCTTATTGTTCAGCGCCGATAGTTGGCATTTTGCTGCTGATTAAAACTTATCCCTTGTTGGAAAATATCCGTTATATGAAGGAAATATTTTTAGGCTTTGGCGGCGCAACCCTGCTTTGGGGTTTTGTTGGCAGTCTTGTTCTGGACAACATAAAAGATAAAGCATTGTACTTTAACCAAATGATATATGCGTTTATGCTTGGGGCGCTGGCTTTAGGTACAAAAGATGTAGATGAACTGTTGCCTCTGGTTTTGGCTTTGGGTTTTGTGCTTAATGCTGTTTGGATGTTAACGACCATATCTGCCTCAAACGAACTATTTGTTTCCAATATGGGAGGATTCATTCGTCCCTTAAAATTGCTTTTTGCTACCATATTGGTTTTAGGTTTTGTGTTTGTTCAAATCTTAGGCTCAAGGATAACAGCGCAAAATGAGCTGTGGATGTATAGTTTTGTGGCAATATTCTTGGTAGCTTTGGCGCATATAGCATTCCAAATCTTCTTAGGCAAGAGCAATGCGGATGAGCGTGTTTTGGCTTTTTTGAAAAATCCGCCGTTATTAAATCTTTTACCGCTTTGGGCAATGTGCGGCATAATCATCTGGCAGCAGGAAAAACCCACAGCGCAAATATGGATAATCTGGGGAGCCTTCTTGGTATTTTTGTTCTCAGGTCCGCTAAGAACTTTGGGTAAAGCTTACGATTCAGAGAATCTTCAGGAGGCAGATTGGCTTCATGACTTTTATCAAGTTGTTTTGATTGCCCCGATAAAGATTCTTGGGCGAGTTCTTTGGCTACTGATAGACTTTTTGATAATAGAGCGCACAATTGTGTCTTCTTTGACATCGGGGAGCAACTTGCTGGTCAGAGTTTTAGATCGTATGCATACGGGCAGTGTGTTTTCCAATGCTGGCTATGTGTTTTTAGGTTTAGGGCTGTTTGCCGCAATAATTTATGCAAAGGTGTATAACTGATGATAACCTCTTTCAACTTTTTATCAACGATTATAGCCATTCCGTTTATTGGCGTATTATTTGCGCTCACAGCCAAAGATGATGATAAGACCCGAGGCCGCAACGCTTTTAATGTGAGTGTTTTTGCCGTAATAACCAATCTTTTGGTTTTGTGGCGCATAGCCGCATTGTTAGACATTTCAGCCACTGGTTTGCAGCTCACCGAACGCTATGACTGGTTAGAGAATCCCAAAATAAGCATTTCTTTGGGGATAGATGTTTTTTCGCTGTTGTTGATTGTGGCGGTTCACGCAGCGGTCTTAATCGGAATGTTCGGCGCAAGGCACAATAAGGAAGACGGCAAGGCATTGATGGTCTTTTCTCTGCTGTTTTTATGTATGATAACCGGCTTTTTCACGGCGGCGGATATTTTTTCTTTTTACATCTTTTTTGAGGCGATGCTGCTGCCTTTGTTTATGATAATCGGAATGTTTGGCGGCCTGCGCAAACAAAGTGTTTTGTCCCGATTCTTTATATATAATTTGTTGGGCGCCATCTTTTTGTTTTTTGCGACCGTCATTTTGTACAATTATCAAGGAGTCAATATTGCCTTAAATGATGTAAGCAAAGTCAACCTGAATATGAAACTGGAGATATTTGTCTGGGGGGCTATATTTGTTTCGTTTCTTTCCAGAATTCCGATCTGGCCGTTTCATTACTGGATATCATCCATCAGCACGGGCTTGCGTAATCCGTTAGTTTTCATCATCACCAATCTGGTACCTTTAACGGGCGTATATGGTTTTATAAGGTTTTGGCCGAAGACAGTCCCCGGCGTGTTATCTTATTTTATGATAATATTAGAGATAATCTGCGTTATCTCAATGTTATTTATTGCCTTAATCGGCCTGATTAATAAGGACTTCCAGTATAAGATATTTTCTTTTATGACCGTTTGGTACATTATCTATTTATTAGCGGCCTTTTTGCCAACGGATACGGTTTTGCAAAACATAGGCTATGCGCTGTTCTCATTTTTGATTATTGCCGGAGGTTTGGAGGTCTTGTCCAACCATATGGAAAAACAGCAAGAGAGCTTAGACATCAGCTCCGGCGGCATACTATGCGCTATGCCGAGAGCCGCCAGAATTTTCACCTTTTTTGTTTTGGCTTCAGTCGGAATGCCGCTGTCTTCAATGTTTTTGAATAATTTTGTATTGGTTGCCAACCTGATGGATAAAAATCTTCAAATGGGATTTTTGGTTATTTTTGCCATGCTTGTTGTCGCGGCAGGATTGTTGCAAGAATTATATCGGCTCAGGGACACGGAATGTTCTTTACCGGACAAAAGCGGCGTAGCCGACATCTCATACAAAGCTTATGTAATTTTGCTGATGGTTTGCGCATCACTAGTTTTGACTTTTATAAATCCTTTGTGGTTTGTGGTTTAAGAAGGAAGAAAGATGAATCCTAAATTTATTGCCATAATGCCGGAAGTATCAATACTGTTGGGTTTGCTGATAATGACCGCAGTCAATTTTTTCCGTCATTATAATACGCCGAAAACCTTTTTTACCTTAAGTAAGCTAACTTTGGTTTTTGCACTTTTGAGCACAATCATTTTTTATAACCGAAGTTGGTTTCCGACAGTCTTTGAAAACACCGCTTACACCAGTTTGTTTAAGAGTATTATATATCTGTTGTCTTTAGCTTGGGCATATTTGTCCTGCAAGTGGTTTTTAAACAAAAATATCTCAAGTTTTTCATATTACGGACTAATGCTCTTGTCTGTTTTGGGAATGTCCTTGGCAGTTTCTTCACTTAATTTTTTAGCATTGTTTATTTGCTTGCAAGGCACATTTTTGCTCAACTGGTTCTTCATCCGCATCGGAGATGAGAATGAAGAGGAAAAGCATCAAGCATCTAACCGATTTTTAGGCTTTGCCGTGTTCTTTGCTTTGTTGTTTGCGGCAGGTTGCGGATTGCTTTATATGCGTACGGGAGATTTAGAATATGCGGATATATACAGCCACTTCAGCCACACATCAAAATTAGTCTGGATTGATTATGCCGCGGCAGGAATGATTTTAGCCGCCATGATTTTTATGTTAGGTTTGGTACCGTTTCACTTTTGGTATATTGATGTTATTGGGGTTGCGGTTTTGCCTGTGAGCGGATTCTTGAGCATAATACCGTTATTTGCTTATGTTGCATGCATAACCGATGTTGTGCTGAATGCCTTTTTCCCTGTATGGAATGTGTTTAGACCTGTTGTCGTAATTTTTGGTATAATGTCTGTTGGTTTTGGCGTAATCGGCGCAAATGCAGAACAAAATATGCGAAGATTATTTGGTTTCAGCTCATTATATCATTTAGGCATAATCATTTTGTGCTTGTCTGCTTTTGATGACAATTCGGTTTTAAGTAGTTTTATTTATATGTTGGTATATGTCTTGGCAATGAGTGGTGTTTATACCGGATTTTTAGGCATCAGAAGCAAGGGCGTATATTTAAGCGAGCTCGGAACCGTGTCAGGTTTTTCGGAAGTAAGACCATATATTTCGGCAGCCTTTTTGGTCTTTCTGATTTCGCTTATTTCCACCCCGCCGTTACTAGGTTTCTTGGGCAAATTGTCGGTTGTAAACAATTTGGTCATTCAGGGCGAATATGAGATAATCTTGTTTGTTTTGTTGGCAGTGTTGATGTTGGCTTATGCATATTTAAAGGTGATTAAAGCGCTTTATTTTGATGAGAGGACGAATTCCTTTGACCGCGTGGATAAAGGGGTGTATATATGCTTAACCGTAAATCTGATTTTGGTTTTGATATCTATCTTAAACCCCAAATATCTGATGAACGATGTTGAAGCCATGCTGACCACCATTTTTTAAGAAGAGGCCAAAAAATGTCAGCTTGGGAAAGATTTGATTTTGCGGAAACCACCAGTACCAATGATGAAGTAAAAAAGCTTTGCGAAACGGAGCAAGGCGGCAAAAAGCTTATGGTAACCGCGGGCAGACAAACGGCGGGCAGGGGCAGACGCGGCCGTAGCTGGATAAGTATGGACGGCAATTTATTTGTTTCCTTTGGCGTTGAGGTTGAACCAAGAGCCTTAGGACAAATAACTTTTGTGATAGGTTTAAGCCTGTTAGAGGCGATTCGCCATTTTGCGCCCAAGATTGATGTTAAGCTAAAATGGCCGAATGATGTCTTGGTAAACGACAGCAAAATATCAGGCATCTTGCTGGAAAAAGCGGCCGGAAATTATCTGGTCGTAGGCGTTGGTGTTAATGTAGCGGCCGCACCTCAAGGAGAGGGCATAAGCTATACCGTAGCCTCATTAAAAGAAGCCGGAATAACAACTGATAAGGAAGCATTTTTGCAAGTTTTTGCTAAAATTTTTGATGAGAGATTATCAGAGCTGAAAAGCAAAGGTTTTGCCCCGATAAGAGAAGCTTGGCTGAATAATGCCAAAAACTTGGGGCAAAAGATAACGGTAAATATGGAACACGAGAGTAAAGAAGGAAAATTTTTGGGCATAGATGAGAATGGTGCGTTACTTTTGAAAAGAGAAGATAAAACAGAAAAAATCTATGCCGGAGATATATTTTATTTAGAGGAAAAATAAATGAGCAGTTTTGATAAAGAAGGGCTGTATTTCATAGCTTTAGGCGGCGCGGAAGAAGTCGGTTACAATATGTATGTCTACGCCGCGGATGGCAAGTTGATAGTGGTAGATTGCGGCTATGGCTTTTTTAATGATGACTTTCCCGGAATGGAATTAGGCTTTGCATCGCCGGAGGCTTTAGAGGGAGAGATTGAAAATATTGAAGGCTTGTTTATTACACATTCACATGAGGACCATTTTGGCGCGGTGGCACATATCTGGCCCAAACTTCGCTGTCCGATTTATGCCACGCCTTTTGCCGCAGAGCATATTTTGGCAAGGTTAAGAGATTATAAATTGGAAAAAGAGCCGCAAATTAATGTGATAAAAGACGGCGAGAGTGTAAAACTTCAAAACTTTGAGGTGAAGTTTGCGTCATTAGTGCACTCAACTTTGGAAAACTCGGCTTTGCTGATTAAAACCAAATACGGCAATGTCGTTCACGCCACGGATTGGCGCTTTGATGACGGAAGCTGTGATATGTTGCCTTTTGATTATAAGGCATTTAAGGAGTTTGCCGAGGAGGGCGTGGAAGCTTTTGTCTGCGATTCTACCAATCTGATGGACACGGAAGAACAACCGACCGAAATGCAGGTCAGACAAAGCTTAATGAAACTTGTGCCGACATTTAAGAATAAGCTTGTGGCAACGTGTTTTGCCTCAAATGTTGTTCGTTTGGAAAGCCTGATTTTGGCTGCACATGAGGCAGGGCGCACACCGGTTGTCGCCGGCCTGAGTTTGAACCAGAATTTGAAGATGGCCAAAGATTGCGGTTATTTACAAAATCTGCCGCCATATGTAAATGCCAAAGATGCCGCGGATATTCCCAATGATGAGATAATGTACATCTGCGCAGGATCTCAAGGCAATTATCGCAGTGGTTTAACCCGAATAGTCAACCGCGAAAACAAGGATATGATTTTGTGCCCTGGAGATGCGGTTATTTTCTCATCTAAGATTATCCCCGGAAACGAGAAAAAAATAGAACGTATGCAGGAAAAACTTCGCGACCAAGGCGTAGAGGTCATCAGTAAGGAAGAATATTTGGTGCATTGTTCGGGACACGGTGGCAAGAAGGAAACCCGCCAAATGTACGAGATTTTGAAGCCAAATGTGCTGATAACCGTGCATGGCGAAAGACGCGTGATAAGAGAACATAGCCGCTTTGCCAAAAGTTGCGGCATTAAGCATGTCCTAATGCCGAGAAACGGCGATGTCCTATTGCTGAAAGGTGATAATATTGAAACGGTAGGTGAGGTCCCGACAGATATCCTGGGTGTTGACCGCAACCAAATAACCTCAATTAATTCGCAACTTGTCAAAAACCGCAAACGTATAGCTTTTAATTGCAGCGTGTTTATTACGGCTGTTTTAAGCGAAGATTGGACGGTTGAATATTTGGATATCTCGGCCATAGATATCTTGGAAGAAGGGGCTTGGAATGCGCTTGCGGAAGAGATTAAGGCTGATATGATTAAAGCAATCCCCGAAGAGGTGATAAAGCTAAATCATCGGGAGAGCGCGGTTAAGGAATATATCAGCGCCAAAATCCGCAAACGCATATATAACCAAACAGGTATCAAGCCGGTCGTGTTTATGCACTTTCATAAGAAAGAAGCCGAAGTATAACAAAAGCCTCCGAAAGGAGGCTTTTTCTTAATAAAACAACAATTAAAAAGCCGCTTGGCAATAAGCACCTAAGCTGGAACTACTAGTAACATTATGGCAGGGATTAAGTGCAGAGCCACCATTATTATTGCACCAGTTTACATAGTTAGCACCAACAGAACAAAAACCATTTGCAACCCAATAACAGCTATCCGCGTTATTTTCTCTCAAAGCTTTTGACAACAGGTTAGCATCAGCAACCCCCCAAGAAAGCCCTGCTGTTGTCTTGCCGGCACATGTTTGAGATACCTCAGCTTGAGTGCCCGCAACAGCAGACAGAACTAGAAACCACTACTCCATGCTTTCCAGTTGAATCAACTTGGACCACGGTTCCTACACCAACACCGTCTTTTCCGATATAAGTATCACCAACTTTATAAGTCCGCAAAGTTTCTTCATCGCTCGGGCAATAAACCTTTGTTGTATCCAACGGGCATTTAAGAATGGTTTTACCCGCACAAGCCGTTGTTGTTTTGGTATAACCAAGGTCAGCGCAAGATGGTGTCTTGATACAAGTCTGCGCCCAAACCGGTGCAACACTCATCAAGCCCAAACCCCAAGCAAACGCTATTTGTGATATCATTTTTGACTTCTTCATTGTCTTTCTCCTTATATCTTAGTCCTTGTTTCTAGCGCCCGCCGAAGATACATTTCAGGTCGCCGTTGCACCAATAATTGTTTAAGTCAATCTCTCCGGAATCACATTCTTCTACACAAGCCTTGCAGTTTAGAAACATCTGTTGCTCGCCGCTCCAGCATTCAACCGTGCCGATTTCA
>CASFUZ010000033.1 GCA_949298065.1 uncultured Pseudomonadota bacterium
CCATATCTAAATATCAGGATACATCGCTTTCACACAAAAGTCAACTATAATTGAGGCCCTATTTATTTCCGTCATTCTGAGGAACTTTGTCCAAAAGAATCCATAAAGACATAAGGCACAAACTCACGATATGCACATAGGAAGCAACGCGGTTCAACAAAGGTTCTCAAAGCAGCCAGTGCCGCGGTCAAGCTGGCAACAGCTTGCGCTCAAGGGCGGCCCCTTGTCAAGCTGGCAACAGCTTGTGGCAACAGCTTGTAAAAAAAGG
Source organism: uncultured Pseudomonadota bacterium (assembly GCA_949298065.1). Taxonomy (GTDB): domain Bacteria; phylum Pseudomonadota; class Alphaproteobacteria; order RF32; family CAG-239; genus Scatacola_A. The sequence goes on from CASFUZ010000033.1 coordinate 269, forward strand.
AACCCACCGGCCTAGCCGGTGGTTCTTCTTTAAGGGTGTAACCCTAATGGTGCCAGCGAACGCCTTAAGGGCGTATGACGGTCTGACGGGGCGAAGATTACTTGCTACCCGTAAACGGGTCAAAATCCATAGTTAACTGACTTTGCTCCGCGTCTTCTTTAAGTTGATTTCGTATATACTCAGTAATTTTTTGAGTATTCTTCCCTGTGGTATCAACATAGTACCCTCGACACCAAAATTCTCTGTTGCGATATCGAAATTTTGCATTTCCCCACCGTTCATATATCGCGAGACTACTTTTACCTTTGAGATATCCCATTATTGAGCTTACCGAAAACTTAGGTGGAATCTCCAGTAACATATGAACGTGATCTGTGCATACTTCTGCTTCTATTATGGTTACTCCTTTCCACCGACATAACTCTCTAAGAATTTGTCCTATTTCCAGACGCCTCCCTCCGTAAAATGCCTTTCTTCTATACTTCGGTGCGAATACAACATGATATTTACAATTCCATGTTGTGTGTGCTATTGTATGTGTGTTCATAAAAAAACTCCTTTGCTTTTCTTAAGACAGTTGCCAGACCGTCTCTAACATAATAGCAAAGGAGTTTTTATGCGCAAAGCTATAAGCTCTTTGGAACTACCGGCCTAGCCGGTAGTTTTCTTGTTACAAAAAATCCCCCTCAAATGAGGGGGAAGAGATGTTTTATTAATTTATTGAGCTATGGGGTTGGCAATCGGTTTTCCATCCAAGTCAAAACGCTCAATTTTTGCACCTTTATTCAAAGAAGTAAATACTTCGGCAATAGCTTGTTGTGTCAACATAGCTTTGAGCTCAGGTGTTGCTTGTTCCAAAGAAACGGGCTTGGAGTCTCTGATGTCCAAAACTTCAATGACATGGTAACCGAACTTTGTTTTAACCGGTTTTTTAGATGTCTGACCTTTTTTCATAGCAAAAGCAGCATTTCCAAATTCCGGTACCATTTGTTCTTTAACAAAATAACCGAGGTCAACGGCATTATCTTTAGAATATTTTTTAGCTAAATCGTCAAATTTTTTGCCTTTACCGAGTTCGGAAATAACTTTCTTAGCGGTAGCCTCATCATCAACCAAAATATGTTTGGCATGAATCTCTTTCTGGCTCTTAAATTCAGATTTATATTTTTTATATAAGTCTTTAACAGCTTTATCTGTAACTTTCTTATCAACTTTTTGTTCCAAATAAACCTTGCGGGCAATTTCTTCTTTGGCTTGGTCAACGGCACGCTTATATTCTGGAGTTTCCAAAACATCAGCAGCAACGGCAGCCTGATAAAGAAGCTTTCCGTTAACATAAATTTCCAAAGCTTTTTCATAGAAGTCGTCAAACGAAACTTTTTCATTAATCTGACGGTTATCTTCATAACCCTGCTTCATTTCGGCAACGGTAATTTTTTCACCATTAACGACGGCGGCTACGCCATTTTTTCCGGCAGCATCCGCATTAAACGGATTCATCATCAACAAAGAGAGAGCTGCGGCAGCAACATATTTGTTTCGCATACTAAAAACCTCCAAATAAGATTATAACTTCCATTGTTATATAATAAATTAGAAAATTATTCCAAGTATTTTTTAAGTATGGTTTATAACTTGGGGGCAAGCTATTGACTTTATTTGATTAAAACACTAAATGTAAATAAAATTTGAATTATAATAAGGTATAAGAAGAATGATAAGTAATCTCGCCCGCGCAATTTTTGGTAGCGCCAATGACAGATTCGTCAAGAAACAACTCAAAATCGTTCAACAAATCAACGCACTTGAACCAGAAACCGAAAAATTAACCGATGAAGAGCTCCGCGCCAAGACGGAGGAGTTTCGCAAACGTTTAAAGGAAGGAGAAACTCTGGATGATATTTTGCCGGAGGCTTTTGCCGTTGTCCGTGAGGCCGCAAAGAGAACTTTGGGTCAGCGCCATTATGATGTTCAGCTTATCGGTGGTATTGTGTTGCACAAAGGCATGATTGCCGAAATGAAAACCGGTGAAGGTAAAACCTTGGTTGCAACTTTGGCTGCTTATCTTAATGCGATTGAGGGCAAGGGTGTTCATATTGTAACTGTTAACGATTATTTGGCCAAGCGTGATGCTGAGTGGATGGGGCAGGTTTATCGTTTCTTGGGTTTGACTGTGGATTATATTGTTCACGGCAAGAGCGATGATGAACGCCGCGCCGCATATAATTCAGACATTATTTACGGCACCAACAATGAGCTGGGCTTTGATTATCTGCGTGATAATATGAAGTTCTCACGCGAAGAGATGGTTCAGCACGATTTCAACTTTGCCATCGTGGATGAAGTTGACTCTATTTTGATTGATGAAGCTCGTACGCCGCTGATTATTTCAGGTGCGGCGGAAGATTCGTCAGAGAAATATATTAGTGTTAACAAAATCATTCCGTTTTTGACTGAAGCCGATTATGAAAAGGATGAAAAGCAACGCACCGTAACCCTGACCGAAGCCGGTATGGAGCATGTTGAGCATTTGTTGAAAGAAGTCGGGCTGATTAAGGAAGGCGGTTTGTATGATGTTGCCAATGTTTCGTTGGTGCATCACGTCAATCAGGCTTTGCGCGCACACAAAATGCACATCAGAGATGTAGACTACATCGTCAAAGACGGCAAGGTAATGATTATTGATGAGTTTACAGGACGTATGATGGAAGGCCGCCGTTATTCGGATGGTCTGCATCAGGCGATTGAGGCCAAAGAGCATGTTGAGATTCAGTCCGAGAACCAAACGCTTGCCTCTATCACTTTCCAAAACTATTTCCGTTTGTATCCCAAACTTTCCGGAATGACCGGTACGGCAATGACCGAAGAAGCCGAGTTCGCCGATATTTACAACTTAAATTGTGTTGAAATCCCAACCAACAAGCCGGTTTTGCGTGTGGATGAGCATGACGTAATTTATCGCACTGAGAAAGAAAAATACAAGGCAATTATAGATGAGATTTTGGCCGCCCATGAAAAAGGACAGCCGGTTTTGGTGGGTACAACCTCTATTGAAAAGTCAGAGCATGTTGCCGAGCTTTTGCGTGCCAGAACCAAAGTTCCTTTTGAGGTCTTAAATGCGCGCCACCATGAGCGCGAAGCTGCGATTGTGGCTCAGGCAGGTGTGCCCGGAGCCATCACGATTGCCACCAATATGGCAGGTCGTGGTACGGATATTCAGCTTGGCGGTAACGTTGAGATGAAGTTAAAAGAAGTCTTGAAAGGCGATGAAACTCCCGAGCAGATTGAGGAGATTAAGAACAAGCTCAAGGAAAAGGTCAAGGAAGACAAAGAAAAAGTTTTGGCTGCCGGAGGCTTGTATATCATCGGTACGGAGCGCCATGAAAGCCGCCGTATTGACAACCAATTGCGCGGTCGTTCCGGTCGTCAGGGCGACCCCGGACGTTCTAAGTTCTTCTTGTCCTTAGAAGATGATTTGATGCGCATTTTCGGCTCAGAAAGAATGTCTGTTATGCTGGAGCGCTTAGGCCTGCCGGAAGGTGAGGCTCTGGTTCACCCATGGATTTCCAAAGCCTTGGAAAAAGCGCAACAGAAGGTGGAAGAGCGCAACTTTGATATTCGTAAAAACTTGCTCAAATATGACAATGTTATGAATGACCAACGCAAGGTTATTTATGAGCAGCGCAAAGAATTGATGGCAACGGAAGACGTTTCGGAAACCATTACGGAGATGCGTCAGGAATATTTGTCTGAAGTTATCAGCTCATACATTTCGCATGGTGCAGCCCCGAACGAATGGCTAAAAGAAGAGCTTAAACAAGAGCTCTACCGCATTACGGGCTTTATTTTGCCAATTACCAACTGGGCAAATGAGCCGGAAATGGATGCTGACAAAATGCAAGAAAAAATCTTGGATGAGGTTGAAGCTCGCATTGCTGAAAAGAATGCCAATGTTCCGGAAGCCATTGTTCGGATGGTAGAAAAAAACATTTTAATGCAAGTCTTGGATCAGTTGTGGAAAGAGCATATTGCCGCTCTGGACCTAATGCGCCATACCATTGTTTTGCGTGCTTACGGCCAGAAAGACCCGCTGAACGAGTATAAGAAGGAAGCGTTTAATATGTTCTCCGAGATGTTGAATATTCTGCGAGAAAAGGTAACGTTTCTTGTTTGCCGTACGGTAATTCAGACCGGAGATGAAGCTGCATTAAGAACGCAAGACAACCGCCCGCAAAATATGCGTGAGATTCACGAAACGCCGGAAAGTTTGGTCGGCAAGTCCAGCGAGAGCAACAATTATGAGCAAGAGCGCAGGACGGAACCATTCCAGTATTCCCGCGCCGAGTTTGATCCCAAAGACCCAAGCACTTGGGGTAAAGTTGCCCGCAATGACTTGTGCCCTTGCGGCAGTGGCAAGAAATACAAACATTGCCACGGCAAAATATAGATAAAACAAAGCCCTCTCCGATGAGAGGGCTTTATTTTTTTTAAGAACGCAGAGCTTTTGTGATTGTGTTAATTTTTATCTTCAGATAATCAAGTTGTTCTTTGGTGCGATAAGTTTGCTTCGTGGCGTTTTCCAAAGCCTCCATAATCGGCTGAGCATAGCGTGCTTCGTTGAGGGCAATATTGGTCAGATTATAAACGGCAGCACGGAAAATTTGGTCATCTTCCACATGCAGTTGCTCGGCAATATCCAAATAAGGCGGAGTAATCTCGTGTTTTGTTTTTGCATGGCTCAAATCATAGGCCGAAACCTGAATTTTCTTGGCGATGGCTTCGGATATACCGAAATCATTGTGTTTTTTGAAAAAAGACGAACTGGTTTTTTTGACCAGAGACTTAATTTTATGAATGAGATTAAACTGTTGCGCAAGTTGCTTCATAACAAACCCTCTCTTTCTAAGACCTAAGCATAAACAAACTGAAGCCAAAAATCCAGCAAAATAATTTTGAAAAAGCAAAAGGCTTGACAAAAGGACAAAAAAACATACAATCGCCACTATTCATAAAAATAAGGAGAGAGTTGTGAAAGCTTATGATAAAGAAAGCATAGATTGCTTGTCTGACATTTTTTATGCATGGATGGGAGGTTTCCCGTCAGAGCAGGCAGAGGTGCAAAAATTTTTGCAGACATCAGGCTTGGATCAACTTATCTCTGAAAAAGACTTAACCGAAGTTATGAATGATGAGGCCTATTTTTCGGAAGAAACAATGTTGGCGGTTTATACTTTGGTTCCGGTAAAGCTCAAAGCCGGGAAAAAAGAGTTTGCCATTTTTCCGCAAGAATTTAATAAGCTGAATAATAAGGCTTCAGCCTTAAAAGACGCACATCCCATAAATATAGACTTTGGAAAAGCAGCCAAAGTTTTGGATGAGCAATATCCTGCAAAGTATAAATATTTGGTTGAGCAGAAAGAAACTTTGCGTAAAGAGAATAAGAAAGCCAGAAGCAAGGCATATTCTCCGGAAAAATATAGACAATACCGAGCTTCTCTTTCAGAGGAGAAAAAAGCCGAAATCCGTGAGAAAAGCCGTTTGCGGATGCAACAACGGCGCGCCGCAAACCCCGAAAAGGCTAAAGCAGATTCTAAAAAATATTGGGAGCAAATGCCTGAAGATAAAAAAGAATTTTATCGTATAGCCAGCCGCGGTCGGAGCAAAAAATATCTTGAGGCCAACAAGGAAGAAATTTATCGCAAGCGCAAAGAAAAATTACGCCAACTCAGGGAAGAAAACCCCGAGCAACTCAAAGAGATGTATAGATATTATAATCAGAGGGGTAACCGCAAAGAAAGCAGCCATAATTATTATATGAAAAATAAGGAAATCATTGCGCAAAAGGCCAAAGATAATCCCAAAACCCAAGAATATAAACGCCGCTATAAACTCAAACAGCGTTTTAGAAAAAGCACGGGAAAAATCATATTGGGGTTATTGCAGGCAATTGCCGATTCTAAGGCTAATTCTTAAGATATTTTGCAATCAGCTCTTGCAGGCTGTGCATCCAACCAGTTTTTTCTTCGCAGGTTTGGGTGGTGTCATTCCAAACTCCGCCGTTTTCTTCGCAGAGTCTGGCATCTCGGTTAATGTAATTATAATAAGAGAACACGGCAAACCCGCCCAAAAGCAGAATGAACAGTAGCTTGATGATGTTTTTGGCAACAAACCACAAAACCCATAAGCAAATCACGCCTAAAGCAGCCATCTGGTTAAAAAGCGGCGAATTATCCAAAACATAAGCCTGAAAAGCAAAATAAACCAAAGCCAAGCCCAAGAGCGTGTTGATTGGTGAGGTTAAAACCAAACCCAGAAGCTTGCGTCCAAAGCCGATTCTTTTTTCCGTGCCCGTATCTGCCATATATTTTCTCCTTAATTTCTGGCATTATAGCACGCCGATTTTGCCGGAAAATAGCGGAGCGCAATAAATTGTTGTTTTGTGGATAAAAATATGCTATAAATAATATGGAAAAATTTTAAGAATATGAAGAAAATATTATTAATCGTGATGTGTGCTGCCATGTGCGCATGCTCACAGAACAAAGAAAAAAACGCCCAGGAGGCATTGTTTGACGACATTCACCAAACCTATGTTGAGAGTACCAAATACCAAGGCATAGTTCTGGATAAAGACATTCAAACCCTTGATGTTTACATCAAAAAAGGTGAGAAAATAACAGACATGACGGTCTTGTCGGAGGACAGCCGTTGCGTGCAGGTTGTCTTCAATGATTATCAACGTGTCTATAATATTTTCTTTCCAAAAGGAGAGAAAATATTAACTTGGGGTAAAGATGGCATCAAAACCTCTGAAAGAGCGGTAAATTTGAACCTGATTTATGAATAATAGGTCAGGGGTAAATAAGAATAAAGGCAGTCTATAAAAAAAGGCTGTCTTTTTCATTTTAAATCTAAAAACCCAGCTTAAGAAAGCCGGGTTTTAGATGGCGGGAGCGACGAGGCTGAAGGGTCAAAAAAGTTCCTGAGGAAGTTTTTTGAGCGTTCAGGTGAAGTTTTGTTAGTTTGCAAGCGA
>CASFUZ010000034.1 GCA_949298065.1 uncultured Pseudomonadota bacterium
TGTAATGGCTGCTGTCAAAGTGGTTTTACCATGGTCTACGTGACCAATCGTTCCAATGTTGCAGTGCGGCTTTGTCCGCTCAAATTTTTCTTTTGCCATTTTAAATTTTCTCCAAATTTTATTTCATATTTACATTTTTTGCCAAGATGACAGGAGCAAAACCACTCCTGCCACTTGACTAAAAAGATTAGCTGTTCTTAGCCTTAACGGTCTCAGCAATTTCCCGCGGAACTTCAGCATAATGGCTGAATACCATAGAGAACTGTGCGCGACCTTGAGACAAAGAACGTAAAGTGTTAACATAACCAAACATGTTAGACAGCGGAACTTTCGCATCAATAACACGAGCATTACCACGTTGGTCCATACCGTTAACCAAACCACGACGAGAGTTCAAGTCACCGATAATATCACCCATATATTCCTCAGGAGTTACGACTTCAACCTTCATAATCGGTTCCAAGAGCTTTGCATTTGCCTGACGCATACCTTCACGGAAAGCAGCACGAGCAGCAATTTCAAAGCACATAACGTTAGAGTCAACTTCGTGATAAGCACCATCATAAAGAGTGCACTTAACACCGGTAACAGGATATCCGGCCAACACACCGGCTTCCATTGCAGAACGCAAACCTTTTTCAACACCGGGGATATATTCCTTCGGAACGTTACCACCGACAACGGTATTCTCAAATTCAAACCCATCGTAACCTTCAATCGGTTCAAACTTGATTTTAACCTTAGCGAACTGACCGGCACCACCAGATTGCTTCTTGTGTGTGTATTCAATATCAGCAGGTTTAGTAATGGTTTCACGATAAGCAACTTGCGGATCACCAACGTTACATTCAACTTTGAACTCACGTTTCAAACGATCAACAATAATTTCCAAGTGAAGTTCGCCCATACCCTTAATAATGGTCTGACCAGAATCCGGATCTGAAGAAACTTTGAAAGACGGATCTTCCATAGCCAATCTGGACAAAGCCAAGCCCATTTTTTCAACGTCAGCTTTGGTCTTGGGTTCAACAGCCAATTCAATAACAGGCTCGGGGAATACCATATTTTCCAAAACAATCGGCTTGGAAGCATCACAAAGCGTATCACCAGTTGTAGTATCTTTCAAACCAGCCAAAGCAATAATATCTCCGGCATGAGCCTCTTTCAAATCCTCACGCTTGTTAGCATGCATCAACAACATACGGCCGATACGTTCTTTCTTATCTTTAACTGAGTTATAGATATAAGAACCCGCAGTCATTGTACCGGAATAAATACGCGTAAATGTCAAAGAACCGACAAACGGGTCATTCATAATCTTAAACGCCAATGCGGCCAAAGGCTCATCATCACCCGGATGTCTAACTTCAACTTCTTCCGTTCCCGGTTTAACACCTTCAATAGAAGGAATATCAAGCGGAGAAGGCAGATAATCAATAACGGCATCCAACAATGGCTGTACACCCTTATTCTTGAAAGCAGTACCGCAAAATACGGGAACAAACTCACGAGCCAAAGTACCCTTACGAATACATTTTCTCAAGGTCTCTACAGAGATTTCTTTACCCTCAAGATAATCTTCCATTGCTTGTTCATCTTGCTCTACGGCCATTTCAACCAAGGCATGATGATATTCTTCAGCTTTGTCCTTCAAATCAGCCGGAATTTCCTTAACTTCAATCGGAGAATCTGCTGTATCGCCGGTATAAATGATAGCATTCATATTCAGCAAATCAACAACACCTCTAAAATCAGATTCTGCACCGATAGGAAGTTGCATAGCCAAAGGTCTTGCACCCAAGCGATCCTTAATCATATCCAAACAACGGTAGAAATTAGCACCGATACGGTCCATCTTATTGCAGAAGCAAATACGAGGAACACCATACTTATCAGCTTGGCGCCAAACAGTTTCAGACTGCGGTTCAACACCAGCAACAGAGTCAAATACTGTAATTGCACCATCCAAAACGCGCAAAGAACGCTCAACTTCTACAGTGAAGTCAACGTGTCCCGGTGTATCAATGATATTGATACGATGATTCTTCCAAAAACAGGTTGTAGCAGCAGAAGTAATGGTAATACCACGCTCTTGCTCTTGCTCCATCCAGTCCATGGTAGCAGCGCCATCATGAACCTCACCGATTTTGTGAGAAACACCTGTATAATAAAGGATACGTTCGGTTGTAGTTGTCTTACCGGCATCAATGTGAGCCATGATACCGATATTTCTATACATTTCAAGTTTATGTGTACGAGCCATTGTAGTGTCCTTATGTTAGAACTTGTAATGAGAGAAAGCCTTGTTAGCTTCAGCCATTTTATGGGTATCTTCACGTTTCTTAACGGCAGCACCCTTATTAGCAAAAGCATCCAACAATTCGTTGGCAAGTCTGTCTGTCATGGTTGTCTCAGAACGTTTCTGAGCGGCGGCAATAATCCAGCGAATAGCCAGAGCCTGACGACGATCAGCGCGAACTTCAACCGGTACCTGATATGTGGCACCGCCGACGCGGCGAGAACGAACCTCAACAACCGGTTTAACATTTTCAATAGCTTCGTTAAAAACGGTTAATGCATCTTGCTTTGTTTTGGAAGCCAAAATATCAAAAGCTGAGTAAACGATTTTTTCAGCAACAGCTTTCTTACCATCTTCCATAACATTATTAATAAATTTTGCGACTACCTTATCATTATATTTTGCATCAGGCAGTACGATTCTTTTTACAGCACTATGACGACGTGACATTATCTTATCTCCTATTTAGGTCTCTTAGCGCCGTACAAAGAACGACGTTTACGACGTTTAGAAACACCTTGAGTATCCAAGGTACCACGAATGATATGATAACGAACACCAGGCAAGTCTTTTACACGGCCTCCTCTAATCAGCACCACTGAGTGTTCTTGTAGGTTATGACCTTCACCAGGGATATAGCTGATTACTTCAAAGCCGTTTGTCAGGCGAATACGAGCAACTTTACGCAAAGCGGAGTTCGGTTTTTTCGGGGTTGTTGTATAAACCCTTGTACAAACACCACGCTTTTGCGGGCATGCCTTCAAAGCCGGAACTTTGTTTCTTTTCACTTTTGGTGTTCGTGATTTACGAATTAACTGATTAATTGTAGGCATCACTAATTTCCTTAAAATTCATTATATTATTTGTTAACATAAAAACCCGATTCACAAAGCGCTCCCGCTTTTGTGAAACAGGCTAAAAACTTACCTAAAAAACCCATATTGGGTGATTTATATCCATTTTTAATTACCTCTTTTCCACCCTTTGGGGCCTCAAAGATTGAGCGCATACTAGATTCACTTTCATCAATAGTCAACAGATTTTTTACAAAAAAAAGCATTTTGAGTCCAAAAAATTTTTACTTTATTTTAACCTTTGCAATCAACAAGGCTTAAAACACTTTCGGAGATTCATTTTAGCATATCATTAAGACAAGACTTTTTATAAACTTACGGAGTCTTTTGAGTCCAATTACGTCCAACTTTTTTCAATTAAAACATTCTTATTTGCATAAGAAACAAAAAAATCTTGCAAGATAAGCAATAAAATACTATCTTCACCTCATTGTCTGAACCAAAATTAAGGACGTTTTATAATGAACAATAACGATATACTTTCAGCAAAAAGAACCATAGACAAAGAAATTGAAGCTCTCCGCATGATGGAAGATGAGCTTGGAGATACACTTCCTAAAGCTCTTGACCTCATGCAAAACACCAAAGGCAGAGTTATTGTAACCGGCATGGGAAAATCAGGCCATGTTGGCAGCAAAATAGCCGCCACTTTAGCCTCAACCGGAACCCCGTCTTTCTTTGTTCATCCTGGCGAAGCCAGCCACGGCGACTTAGGTATGCTCACCAAAGAAGATATCGTTTTAGCTATATCAAACTCTGGTGAAACCAAAGAACTTTCCGATATTATTCTTTATTGCAAACGTTATGATATTCCCCTAATTGCCATAACCAAAAACCCCAACAGCACCTTAGGCAAGATGGGAGATATTTTATTAAAACTTCCAGATGATGGAGAAGCTTGTCCTTTGGGTTTGGCCCCCACGTCATCAACCACCGCCACGATGGTTTTGGGTGATATTTTAGCTGTTTGCCTTCTGGAAAGAAGAGGCTTTTCTAAAACCGATTTCAGGCAACGTCACCCCGGAGGAAAATTAGGTTCATACCTTTTAAAAGTTTCTGATTTAATGCACAAAGACAACGAGATGCCCTTAGTCAAAACCGGCACCCCGTTGCAAACAGCCTTGTTGGAAATGACTTCCAAAATGCTGGGTTGCGTAGGCATTGTAAGCAACGATAACAAGTTAATCGGCATCATCACTGACGGTGACTTACGTCGTAACTTATCACCGGATATGTTAAACAAGACAGCCGATGACATTATGACCCATAACCCCAAATGTGTTGGCCCCGACATATTAGCTGCCGAAGCCATAAACACCATGAACACAACCGGCAAAGGGATTACCCAACTATTTGTCACAGAGGATCAAAAGCCTATTGGTATTATTCATATGCATGATTGCTTGCGTGCAGGAGTAGCCTAATTTGTTTGACAAGAGCAAACTTGACGCATATTTTAGCGGCGAAAACATCAATGCCGGAAGTAAAAATTCTGAGCTTTCACGGCACACAAAATTTATCCGTCTGACCAAACTTTTACTTCCGAGCCTTGCCGCATTACTTATCGGTTTGCTTATAATATTTCCGAGCCTAAAACAAACAAATGACGAATTTACAATAGACATTACACTTCCCAAAAAAGGGGAATTAGAAAAGCTCCATATGGAAAACACAATTTTTTACATCACGGATAAAGACAACAAGGTCAACAACTTTACCGCTCAAAATGTTGATGAAACTGCTCCCGGCTCAAAGCTGATTAAGCTCACCAACCCAGACGGTGTCCTTCCAATGAAAGAAGAAGCATGGGTTAACATAAAATCACCCCTTGGATATTATAACCAAAACACCAATATCCTGACACTTCAGAACAATGTAGATATGTTTTACAGCGATGGTATGACCGGCAAGACAGAAGAAATGACTTTTGACTTCAATGCCGGAAAAGGCTGGGGTAATAAAGAAGTAACATCAGAAGGAGTCTTTGGCACGTTGCAATCTCAAGGTTTTGAATTTTATAGCAAAAAGAACCTTTTGATTTTTATGGGAAAGACATACATAACGGTTGAAGAAGAAAGCCTGAAGGATAACAACCATGAATAAACTTTTTGTATCAGCCCTTTTACTTATTTCTTGTATTTGTCCGGCTCGGGCTGAAAAGATAAATCTTGTTGCCGATGACAGAGTTGAATGGCACCAAACGGAACAAAAAATGGTTGCCGTAGGCAACGCCATCGCCAGCAAAAAAGATATGAGCATTCGGGCAGATACAATAACGGCTTTTTATGACAACAATAAAGAGAATACGGCACAAACTAAAAAATCTCAGATTAAAACCGTTCACGCCCAAGGTAATGTTATTTTAAAATCTGCAAGAGCAGACGGATTCGGTAATACAATGGATTATGATGTGGCCGCAGACAGTATGGTTTTAAAAGGCACACCGGCCAAAATCAAAACTGCCGAGGAAGAAATCACCGCTACGGGAAGCATTACCTATTATCCGTCCAAGCAACAAGCCGTTGCTTTGGAAAATGTTATTGCTATTGATGCGCAAAAGAACAAAGTCTATGCCGATAGAATGATTAGTTTTTTTAAAAAGAATGCTCAAGGCAATCTTGAAATGCAACGTGTTGAAATTTATGATAATGTCAAAATCGTAACCAAAGATGCGGAAGTAACTGCGGACAGAGGCGTTTATCTCCCCAAAGATAATTTAGTAAATCTCTATGATCATGTTGTCATCAAACAAGATGGTAATTTCATTCGCGGAGATGTTGCCGTAACGGACTTAAGTACGGGCATCAGCAGGCTTCAAACAAAGAAAGGCTCAGGCAAACGCGTTTCTGGCATTTTCAAAGAAAAAGAAAAAGAAAAAGAAA
>CASFUZ010000035.1 GCA_949298065.1 uncultured Pseudomonadota bacterium
TACCGATAACTGTCGCAACAGAACAAATCAATCTTGTTCTTACGGTTGTCAGACTTATTGGAGCGACTGCTCTTCTAAATGTCAGACTTGTTATTCTGATAACTGCCGTAACAGAACGGCCGTTAGTGTTCCTGCTAACGCAACTTGCTCATCTTATTACTCGGATTGTTCTTCTAAATGTTCCGCTTGGAGTTGTAACTCTGGGTATGAGAAATCCGGTAATTCTTGTGTCAAAATTGATCCTTGTGCTGGTGTAACTGGTTTAACTTGCTCTTATGGATGCGCTTCAACAGGCTCCTGCGGTGAATGTACAAGCTGTAAATCAAATCCAGATTGTGATGTTACTTCACTATCTTGTAGTTATGGCTGTGCTTCAACAAATTCTTGTGGAAAGTGCACGGCTTGTAAATCAAATCCAGATTGTGATGTTACTTCTAAATCTTGTTCTTATGGATGTAAGACAACGAACTCTTGCGGTAAATGTACAGAATGTGAAAGTTGTACACCTGATTCTAGTGCTGTAACCCCTATAGGTTCCTGTGGCTGCTCAAGATGGGAAGAAATTGATATTGGCTGCGGACTGACCGCTATGTCCTGTGCAGTACAAAGACCTTGTGATGGCGGAAATTCTACCGGTGGTGGTGGCGGCGGCGATGATAACAGATGGGATATAAATGATGTTGTGCCACGTTTTTAGTTAACTTCTGGTTTCGCATAATTAAAAAGAGAAGCTGTATTTTACAGCTTCTCTTTTGTATTTGATGCTTATTATTAGTATGAAAATTTGTTTGTTAAATTTATGTTTGTCGTTTTTACAGATAGCGTTATCAAAATTGGTACAAATTTTCTCAGAATGATATCTTTCATTAATCTTTATTAGCCTTAGAATATTTAATGCGATTTTTAGGTTATGTTAATATGTTTGTTTTAGAGTAATTCTTAATCATGAGAAGGACTAAAAGACAGCTATGACTGATAACAACAGAAAATTGCCATTGATGAAAATATTGGATGCGAGCGTGGACTATTGCGTGGAAAATGTTAAGTCGGTGTCTGCATTCGTGACGGTTAATTTGTTGTTTTTGCTCGCTTCTCTTTTGCTCCCCGGCGGCTATGCCAACCCGATGTTTTTGGTTTGGTTGGCTGTTTATTATGTCTTTTGGTGTTATTTCTTCCGTTTTTATTTTAACCGCAAACCTTATTTGATGTTCAAAAAAATTTGTGATTCCTTAGTTCCATCTACTAAAATCTTGTTCTTAACGGCTGTATTTGCGCTGATTTTTGCCGCATTCCCCATTGTCTTGCCTTTTTTGCTGCCGGTGGAAATGGTTGATGCTTATACAAATTTTTTAAGAAAGTATCTGCATCAACTTGATTGGGTTATGTTCCTGATTTTGCTTCTGATTTCGCCGCTTATTCTTTATCGGCCGTTTATGGCTTGGATATCTTCAGTTATTGGGCGGAGCGGTCAGCTCAAAACTGCTTTTGCGCGCACAGAAGGAAATTATTGGCGTTTTGTGGCTATGGGAATCGTCTTTAATGCCATATTTATTGTTTTTGAGTATTTAAACAGAATCATTGAAGTTCCGCAAATCCTAATGATGTTGGTTTATGCGCCGCTGTTGGTTTATTTTAATGTGGTTATTGCCAAAGCCTATGAGTTTTTCTTTTTAGAAGGCATAGAAAACCAGAACTTATCTGATTAGTTCTAAAAATTCAGCTTCCGAGAGAATCTTTACGCCTAAGTCTTTGGCTTTTTGGGCTTTGCTTCCGGCATCTGTTCCCATAATAACATAATCCGTATGTGCCGAAACAGAGCCTGCAACCTTTGCACCCAAACTCAAAGCCTTGGCTTTGGCTTCCGCACGGGTCATTTGCTCCAGAGTTCCGGTGAACACAACCGTTTTGCCGGCCAAAGGAGAATTATAATCCGCGGTGTCTACAAAATCTTCAACCTTTACTTCATTTAAGAGCTGATTGATGGTTTTGGTATTATGGTCTTCCTTGAAAAACTCTACAATATCTTTGGCCATGGCTTCGCCAATGCCATCTATGGCAAGGAGTTTTTCCGTGTCATTATTTTGCATATCAGTCATAAAGTTAGTAAAACTTCCGTAGTTTTTGGCGATGAGTCTTGCCGTGGCGGCACCAACTTGACGAATGCCCAAAGCATAAATAAAACGGGGCAGGCTGATGTTGCGCCTATCGTTAATAGCTTTAAACAGATTTTCAACCGATTTTTTGCCCCAACCTTCACGGCGTTCCAAATGCAAGGCTTGAGTATCAATCGGGGCAAAAAGATCATCTATCGGACCTTGGTTGCCATTGCGTTTTCCTAGGGAAAAAATGTCTGTCGGGGTTTGCAAAATGCCTTCATTGTAAAATTGCTCTATAATTTTGCTGCCCAAACCGTCTATGTCAAAGGCTTCCTTTGAGACAAAATGTTTTAATCGTTCAATCGCTTGGGCGGGGCAGGTTAAGCCTCCCGTGCAACGGCGAACAGCCTCATCTTCTTCGCGGATGGCATGCGCACCGCATTCGGGGCAAAGGGTAGGGAACTGAAATTCCTGCGAATCCGCCGTGCGTTTTTCTTTCAGAACTTCTACAACTTGCGGAATGACATCTCCCGCGCGTTGAACAAAAACATAATCGCCGACGCGAATATCTTTACGCTTAATCTCATCCTCATTATGCAAGGTAGCATGAGAAACAATAACACCGCCGACATTTACAGGTTCTAGGTCTGCGACAGGCGTTAAAGCTCCCGTACGGCCGACTTGTATGCGAATGGCATTAATTTTTGTAATGGCTCGTTCTGCCGGAAATTTGTGTGCAATCGCCCATCTCGGAGTGCGAGTCAGAAAGCCCAGACGCTCTTGCAAAGCAATGGAGTTGACCTTATAGACAATGCCGTCAATATCGTAGGGGAGTTCGGCGCGAATCTCCATCAGATGGGCAAAATTTTCATCAATTTCTTTTAGGTTTTTGCAAAGTTTATTTAACGGATTAATCGGGAAGCCCCAGTGTTTCAAACATTCAAAAAATTCGGCTTGCGAATCCCAGCAGCGTTTGGAGACTTCTCCCCAAGTATAGGCAAATAAGCTTAGATTACGTTCCGCCGTTATTTTAGAATCCAATTGTCTTAAAGAACCGGCTGCGGCATTGCGCGGATTGGCAAAAGTTTTTTTGTGTTCGGTTTCATATTTTTGATTAAGCGCAAAGAAGTCTGCTTTAGCCATATAGACTTCGCCGCGGACTTCTAAAACTTCCGGTGCGTCGGCCGGCAAGGTTTGCGGCAGTTGGCGAATCGTCAGTAAGTTTGCTGTGATATCTTCGCCGGTTGTACCGTCTCCACGGGTTGCACCTTGAACGAATTGACCATTTTCATATCTGGCGGAAAAAGAAAGGCCATCAATTTTAGGTTCGGCCATAAATTCAATTTCGTTAGAGGTATTTAAAAAGCGTTTTACGCTATTTGCGAAGTCATCAACTTCTTCCAAACTAAAGACATCTCCCAAAGAAAGCATAGGGAATCGGTGCGGAACTTTACCGAATCCATTTTTTACGGCAGCACCGACTCTTTTGGAGGGGCTGTCTGCACGGACTAATTCCGGAAATCTTTTCTCAATTTGTTGGTTGCGGAGTTTAAGAGAATCGTATTCGGCATCGGTAAGATAAGGATTATCATCTTGATAATATGCAATATCTGCTTTTGCCATTTCAGCGGCAATATGTTGGAGTTCAGCTGCAGCTTCGTTTGCTGTTAAGTCTTTTATGTCTTTCATCTTTTTCCCTTATGTTATTTATTTTACAATATAGAAAAAAGACCAAGAATTTCTACATTATATTTAAATAAGCGCACAAAAAAAGCGGGAGAGAATCCCGCTTTTTTGAAAAAAGAATCGAGGTTATGCCGGAGAGACAATCATTGTCATTTGGCGACCTTCAAGTTTGGGCTCGGAATCGATTTTAATTAAATCTTCCAAGTCTTCCAAAATGTTGTTTAAAACCTCCTTGCCCATATCGTTAGCGCTCATTTCGCGGCCTTTGTAACGCATGGTAAACTTAACTTTATTGCCCTGAGAAAGGAACTTTTTGGCCTGTTTGATTTTGACTTCATAGTCATGTGTATCAATCATCGGACGAAGCTTAAGTTCTTTAATCTCAACAACTTTTTGGTTTTTCTTGGCTTCATTTTTGCGTTTCTGAACTTCATATTTATATTTGCCATAGTCCAGAATCTTACATACAGGGGGCACAGCTTGCGGAGAAATCTCAATCAGGTCTAATCCTGCGTCATCTGCAGCGGCTAAAGCTTCTTTAATAGAAACAACGCCGCGGTTTTCTCCGTTTTCATCAATTAAACGTACTTCTTTAACTCTGATGTCTTCATTAATGCGTGGTCCGTCATCTTCACGTACTGGCGCATTGGTACTATCTTTTATTATTGGTGCCTCCTATTAATATTATTAAACTTCACTCATATTACTAAAAAATCCGTCTCACGCAAGTCAAATATTGCAGAATCTACACAGATTAAAGTTTTGAGCGTATATATGCTATATATTATACACCGATGTTTCTTAATTTTTTATTGCCAAAAGAGCTTGACTCGTAAATTTTTTGTTGTTAATATCACGCCATATCAAGCGGTTAAAAACCTTTTGCAAAAAATGTTAAATTTTTTTGAAAAAAGTTATTGACATCTTAGGATGGTTGTCATATAAACCACATCGCTGACGGGGTGAGGCAAGTTGATAAGACGAGTTGAGCCGGTTAGCGGAACTTCCGGAAGGGAGTTGTTATAGAAGAGAGTATATAAGAAAAAAGAGGATACGCAGACGGCGGGTATTTATGGAAAATAAATACGATAAAGTCTAGTGTATCTGATAAAGGAACC
>CASFUZ010000036.1 GCA_949298065.1 uncultured Pseudomonadota bacterium
GGACAAAGGGATTTAGGTCAACTCCATTTGGAGTTGTAAAGAAAGGCACCTTAATGGTGCCTTTCCAAGAACCCCGGGTTTACCCGGGGATATCTATTTTGATATATAAGCATCAACCACTTTTTCGGCACATTCGCCTTCGTTACTGCAATGATCAAAAATTATTCTTATTTTTGTTTTTGAAAGTTTTGTCATAGAGGTTAAAGTATCAAGATATTCATGTTCACCATAGTTGCTAAAGATGTCGTTTTGCAGTTCAGCATAGTTTTGCAAAATAAAATGGCGAATTTTGTTCTCATAGGCGCGTTGTTTCTTCTCTGCCTGTGTTAGGGGTTCTTTTTGCATTACGACATAGAAAGCATCCGGCGAATATTCCCAAAAACCATCAGTAGTTAGGTCAGATGTCAGGCCGAAAGTTGAGAAGACAGTACTGACAACATTAACAAGCGCCATTGGATTAACGGTTTTATCAATAAACATTGTTTTGTCTTCATAGCCGCTTTTCTTGGCTTGGACAAGAATTTTGCCGCGCCCTCTTTCCAATGTAGTAATACAAGGAGTCTGGCAAACTTCTTTATTATCAATAAAAATTTTGGTGTTTTTAATGTTAGAATCAAAAGAGATTTCTTGTGTTGTGCCGCTGATTACGGTTCCGCAAGCCGATAACAAAACAGCCAAAGAAGATAAGGCAATATATTTTTTCATAAGAGTTCCTTTGCAAAAGTCAACAACAAGAACAACTTAGCAGTAAAAATTAAGGTAGTAAATAAGATTTTATGTTTTTAGCCATTCTGCCGTTTTTTTGCCAAACAAGCTAGATATCTCAGCTGAGTCTTTGGTGCATTTCTTCCGCTGCAGCCTTGCCGGAAGCCAGAGCTTCCACAAGGGTGGAGCCGCCTGTTTTACAATCTCCGGCATAAATAACTTTTTCATGCGAGACTTTTTCATCGGCAAAACTCCCCACAGCTTTAATAATCAGCGCAAATCCGGGGATTTTGAATGATGTTTCGGGTACGGCTTCTAATTTTTTGTCCCTGAAACGATTACGATGTACGGTTAGCGTATAGCCATCAGGAGTTTTTTCAACGCTTTCAGGGCTGCATAAGGCTGAAACATTGATATGCTCGTCAATCAGCTCCAAATATTCCGCTTTGGAGATGCGCATATCAGAGAGCTTGCGCCGCACAAACATATCCACTTGTTCAGCACCTCCTTTGGCTGCGGAGAAAGCGCAGTCTGCCGCCACATTTCCGCCGCCGATAACCGCTACCTTGCCGGAGGTTACATATTTGTCGGGATATTTCAGATAATCCATATGCGAAACACAATGCTCTTCGCCTTTAATGTTCAAGATGGCAGTGTTAGGTTCACCGGTGGTAACAATAACACCGTCATAATCTGTCAAAAGAGCAACAACATCTTTCACACACGTATTAAAGTTAACCGAGATTAATGGGGGGGTATCGTTGACAAAAGCCCAGTCTTTAGCAATAGATTCTTGCGGCAATCTGTCTTGCGGAATAAGGTTCAACGCACCGCCGATTTTATCTGTTTTTTCAAAAATATGCGCAATATATCCCTTTTTTGCTAAAGATGTCGCAGCCGCAATACCGGCAGGACCTCCGCCAATAATGGCAATTTTCTTGCCATTGGGTTCAACAGAGCTATAATCTTCTTTTTCTGAGCGGAAGTTTTCCATAATGGTAGCCTGAACTTTGGGAATATTGATGGCAAAGTCAATTTTGGCACGCGTACAGGCCTTCATACAAAACTTGTCCGGACAAATCAAACCGCAAGTTTGCCCCATTGGGTTCGCATCACTAATATTTTTGACCGCATCTTGAGTGTTGCCGTTTTTAGTATATTCTATAAAAGCGCGCGGGTTGCAGTGAACAGGGCAGGCATGCATACAAGGTTCATTCTTGCAATTAAGACATCTGTCCAACTCTGCTTTGAGTTGAACTTTGCTCAGGTAAACTTTCTTTGCCTCAGACATTTTTATATTATTCCCAAAATTAATACCTTATACAGTAAAGCGTTTAAGAGGAAGACTCGTCAAGTATTATTTAAGCAAATAAACAGAAAAAGAAAAGCCCCAAAGGGGCTTTATGAATTACTTTTTCTTACAAAACT
Organism: uncultured Pseudomonadota bacterium; assembly: GCA_949298065.1. GTDB lineage: Bacteria > Pseudomonadota > Alphaproteobacteria > RF32 > CAG-239 > Scatacola_A. The sequence goes on from CASFUZ010000036.1 coordinate 2,134, forward strand.
GAATTTTTATTTTGCTTTTGGGCGATACTTCATCAATAGCTTTGTCGGCCCCCCGAATAAGATCGGATAATGCTTTAGCTGTTTTAGATGTGCAAGCCCCCATAATTGGTAAGAAAGTCATTTTATTTTGTGAGGAAATCTTGAATTGAATTTTTTTAATATTGTCGGTTAATCTTCCGGCAACAACTTTTGCACCTTTTTCATCGGAATTAGAAAGAAAGATAACAAATTTTTCTTCATTATAACGAGCCACCATATCAGACCCGCGCAAATCTTTCTCAATAACCGCACCAATTTGTTTGAGAGCTTTATGGGCAGTCTTAATGCTTGAGCTATTTCTTAATTTTGTTAAATTATCAATTTTTAGCATAAGTAAAGAAAAATTTTGTTTTCCTACCAAAGCCTGAGCAATTTTTTCAGGAACGGCTTGCTGAAAATATTTCATATTATAAACAGTTGTAATATCATCTCTGCGCTCACGCTCAATCTTATCTTCCGCATCATAATACAAGATAAGGACAAGAATAACAAATGAGCACAAAAAAGTAATGAGGTTTGAGAAGAGTAATATATAAGAATCAATATATACACCATAAGCGAACCAGCAAACCAATCCCAAACAGTAGATGATATACATATAGCTGGAAAGAGAGGAAACATTTTTTGTTTCAAGAATTTTCCAAATCTGTAAAGCAAAAGTTAGGATTGTAGATAATCCGGCAGCATAACCGATATAAGTAAAGATTGTATCTTCATCAAACATAATATTTTCAAGCATAGTACAACTCCAATCTTTTTTCTTCAGATTAGCATTTGATGGTTTAAATTATGGTTAAGAAGAGTGAAGGCAAAGTTTGAAACAAAAGAATAACAAAAAAATCCCCACACGAGGCAGGGATTTTTAACTGGTGAGCGCGTCGGACGGCCGCCGAAAAAACATCCTGCGAATGTTTTTTCAAGGAGACGCAATGAGACTTGCTGTATAGCAAGCTCAGAAGCGCAGCTAGACAGCGAAGTCGGAATTGAACGAACCCTTGGGTTTGA